>DWZE01000129.1 GCA_019118325.1 Candidatus Bacteroides intestinavium | reverse complement strand
CAATGGCACAAGAAGACGTTTTCAAGAAAATCGTCTCGCACTGCAAGGAATACGGCTTCGTGTTCCCCAGCAGCGAGATTTATGACGGGCTGGGCGCAGTGTACGACTACGGCCAGAACGGCGTGGAACTGAAAAACAATATCAAACAATACTGGTGGCAGAGCATGGTGCTGCTGCACGAGAACATCGTGGGCATCGACTCCGCCATCTTCATGCACCCCACCATCTGGAAGGCCAGCGGACACGTGGATGCCTTCAACGACCCCCTCATCGACAACCGCGACTCGAAGAAGCGTTATCGCGCCGACGTGCTCATCGAGGACCAGATAGCCAAGTATGACGAGAAGATTGCCAAGGAAGTGGCCAAGGCTGCCAAGAAGTTTGGCGATGCCTTCGACGAGGCCCAGTTCCGCTCCACCAATCCCCGCGTCATCGAGCATCAGCAGAAGCGCGATGCCCTGCACGAGCGTTACACCCGTGCCATGAATGCCGGTCCGGACCTGAACGAGTTGCGCCAGATTATCCTGGACGAGGAAATCGTCTGTCCCATCAGCGGCACCAAGAACTGGACCGAGGTGCGCCAGTTCAACCTCATGTTCTCCACCGAAATGGGCAGCACGGCCGACGGCGCAATGAAGGTCTACCTCCGTCCGGAGACGGCGCAGGGCATCTTCGTCAACTACCTGAACGTGCAGAAGACGGGCCGCATGAAAATCCCCTTTGGCATCGCACAGATAGGCAAGGCGTTCCGCAACGAGATTGTGGCCCGCCAGTTCATCTTCCGTATGCGCGAGTTCGAGCAGATGGAGATGCAGTTCTTCGTGAAGCCCGGCACCGAGCTGGAGTGGTTCAAGAAGTGGAAGGAAACGCGCCTGAAGTGGCACGAGGCCCTGGGCTTTGGCGACGACCACTACCGCTACCACGACCACGAGAAACTGGCCCACTATGCTAACGCCGCCACGGACATCGAGTTCAAGATGCCTTTCGGCTTCAAGGAAGTGGAGGGTATCCACAGCCGCACCAACTTCGACCTCAGCCAGCACGAGAAGTTCTCCGGCAAGAACATCAAATACTTCGACCCCGAGACCAACGAGAGTTACACGCCCTACGTCATCGAGACCTCCATCGGCGTCGACCGCATGTTCCTCAGCATCATGTGCGGCTCCTACTGCGAAGAGAAGCTGGAGAATGGCGAGACGCGCGTCGTCCTCAAGTTGCCCGCCGCCTTGGCTCCCGTCAAGTTGGCCGTATTGCCGCTGGTCAAGAAGGACGGCCTGCCCGAGAAGGCGCGCGAGATTATCGACGACCTGAAGTTCCACTTCAACTGCCAGTACGACGAGAAGGACAGCATCGGCAAGCGCTACCGCCGCCAGGATGCCATCGGCACGCCCTATTGCGTCACGGTGGACCACGATACGCTCACGGACAACTGCGTCACCCTGCGCAACCGCGACACCATGCAGCAGGAGCGTGTGCCCATCAGCCAGCTGAACAGCATCATTGCCGACCGCGTCAGCATCACGTCGCTGCTGAAGACGCTGCAATAATAGCCTCATCCTTTTTTAGTATGAAACAGAAGACTCTATCCCTCCTATTCCTCTTCCTGTGCGGCATGGCTTTCACCGCTTGCGAGGAAACCACAGAGCCCACCGCCTACGACAACTGGCGCGAGCGCAACGATGCCTTCATCGATTCCATCCGCACGGAGACGGGCGAGAACTATCTGGTGTGGCGCAATCCCGCTACCCGCGTCACCACCGACCTGGGTCAGACGGACATGGTGTTGGGCGACCTCTATGCCGTGGAGGTGCAGGATGGCAATACCACTGCCGGCCTGCAATATGCTTACTGCAAGAAGCTGGTGGATAATCCCGACGGCGAGCGCCTGCTCTATACGGACAATGTGGAGATGTACTATCGCGGCACCCTCATCAACGGCGAGGAGTTTGACGGAAACTTCGATGGTTACGGGGCCACGGACCAGCAGATTCCTTTGGATCCTGCGCAGATGAAATGGCCCACGGCCTTTGATGAACCGGCCGAGATGAACCCCGGCGGATTGGTCGGTGGCGTCAGTTGGGTGCTGCAACACGCACGCACGGGCGAACGCTGGATTATCTATGTGCCCTATAGAGTGGGCTATGGAGAGAGTGATTACAACTCTATCCGTGGCTGTTCGGTGCTGACTTTCGATTTCATCATTGGAGACATTGTGGAGGAGGATTGACTTTGATCCTTATCCCTTAAAGAATTTTACCAGTCCCTCCATCGGACTTTGTACGACCTGGCCGAGGCGGATGCTATACGTGGCAGCCGCTTCGGCCAGTATGGTTTGGTAATGGTAGGCGATGGAGCCGCAGAAGTGCACGTTGTATGCCTGCCAATCGTATTGCATCACGTTGCGCCGCAGGAAGTCGCGGAAGCTGTCCAGCACCAGGCGGTGTATGCCCGGGTCGTCCAGGTGGGCCGCCAGGAAGGGCGACAGCGAGGCGAGGAACCGGTTGGGCAACGGGCGGCGGTAGACGCGGTCGATGATGTCTGCCGGGGTGAGGGCATACGTGGTGAGAAATTCCTCCTTCAATCCCGGCGCCAGCTGGTTCTTCAGCAGGCTGCCCACCAGGAGTTTGCCGAGCACCGCGCCGCTCCCCTCATCGCCCAGGATGAAGCCCAGGGGGGATACGTTCGCCACAATCTTTGTGCCATCGTAGTAGCACGAGTTGCTGCCCGTCCCCAGGATGCAGGCGATGCCCGCGTGGTGTCCGCACAAGGCCCGTGCCGCGCCCAGCATGTCCGACCCCACCTCCACATCGTCCGTTTCCGCGAAGGCTTGTCGCAAGGCGTGCCTCACCCGTTCCGTCTGTGTGGGGATGCACCCCGCGCCGTAGAAGCGGATGGCCTCCGGGCGCAGGCCGTCCAGCCGCCGTGCCACGCCTCTTGCCGCGCCGCACAGTTCTTCGTCTGTCAGATATACCGGGTTGATGCCTTCCGCCTGTATCCGCCGGAGGATGCATCCGTTTTCCGCCACGCACCAGTCTGTCTTGGTGGAGCCGCTGTCTGCAATCAGTATCATTTGGCAGTGATTAGTGTTTAGCGATTAGCGATTAGTGATTAGTGGTTAGCGATGAGTGTTTAGTGATGAGTGTTTAGTGATGAGTGTTTAGTAACGCATTCACCGACAGCATACTAATCACTCATCACTAATCCCTAATCGCTAAAGTGAGTCCGTGCATTCGTCCACCAGATAGGCGATGGACACGTAAGGGATGCCGCTGTTGGTGGTCAGGCCTATCTCGCACGTGCGGCTGTTGCTGTAGCCTATCTGGATATTGTTGGCCTCAATCTGCGGGCGGAGCTTGCGCAGGGCGTAGGCGTTCAGCTCGGGATGGGTGAATCCGCGGTCGCCGGCGAAGGCGCAGCAGCCGATTTCTTCGGGCACCAGTACCCGGCCCGTGGTGCAGAGCTTGGCCAGCCTGACCAGCGTGTCGGCCAGGCCCATTTCGCGCGTGGAGCAGGTGATGTGTACGGCCACGGGACGGTCGGTGGGCTTGAACTTCAGATACGGGAGCAGGAAGGTATAGATGAACTCCGCCGGTTCGTAGAGCTTCATCCGGTGGATAGTCTGGCGCATGCGGTGCAGGCAGGGGCTTTGGTCGCAGAGCACGGGATACTTGCCCTCCTCGCTGGCCTGCCACAGGGCGTCTTCCAGTTCCTTGCTCTTGCGGTCGGCGATGTCGGGCATGCCCTTGCTCTCCCAGATGGTGCCGCAGCAGAGGCGGTCCATGTGTTCGGGGAAGATGACTTCGTAGCCCGCCTTCCGGAGCAGGCTCGTCATTTTGTTGACCAGCGGCTGCTCCACGGGCGACTTGTGCGCCAGGCCCATGGTCTGGTTGATGCAGCTGGGGAAATAGACAACCTTTCTTACTGAAGAATGAAGAAGGGTGCCTTCGGCACTGGATGAAGAATTTTCCGTGCGGGCGGCCTCATTCTTCATTCTTCGTTCTTCATTCTTCATTTTGAAGGCTTTCGGCATGGCCGGTGTCCATTGCGGGATGTGCAGCAGGTTGTGCAGTCCGCGCGTCAGCTTGCTCATGGCGGGCGTGCCGAGGACGGTGTGCGCCGTGTCTGCCAGCGTCAGTACGGGGCGCAAGGTGCTTTCGATGCCGGCAAGGTGGCGTGCGGCGAAGTCGCCGACTTTGTAGCCCATGCTCTGTGGCGGCAGGAGTTGTTGGCGGATGTAGTGCGTCAGTTCGCCCGTGTTGATGCCCATGGGGCAGGACGTGGAGCACAGGCCGTCGCCGGCACAGGTCTGGTTGCCGGGATAGTAGTATTGCTTGACGAGCAGGGCCAGGCGTTCGGGATTCTCGCCGCTCTGGCGCAGGCGGGCAATCTCGCGCTGGATGACGATGCGCTGGCGCGAGGACAGGGTGAAGCCGCACGACACGCAGTTGACCTCGCAGAATCCGCATTCGATGCACTTGTCCACACGTTTTAATGAAGAATGAAGAATGGTGCCTTCGGCACTGAATGAAGAATCTTCCGTGCGGGCGGCTTCATGCTTCATTCCTCGTTCTTCATTAAACAGAATGGGCAGGGGCTTGAAGTGCTTCAGGTGGCACTGCGGGTCGTCGTTGAAGATGACGCCGGGGTTGAGCAGGCCGTTGGGGTCGAAGATGCGTTTCACCTCCTTCATGCACTCGTAGGCGCGGTCGCCCCATTCGTAGCGCACGTAGGGGGCCATGTTGCGGCCGGTGCCGTGCTCGGCCTTCAGCGAGCCGTCGTACTTGTCCACCACGAGCGTCTTGACGTCCTCCATGAGGTCGGCATAGCGTTTCACCTCGGCATCGGTGGCGAAGCTCTGGTTGAGGATGAAGTGGTAGTTGCCCTCCAGCGCGTGTCCGTAGATGCAGGCGTCGTCATAGCCGTGGCGGGCGATGAGGGCTTGCAGGTCGGCCGTGGCTTCGGGCAGGTCGTCGATGTGGAAGGCCACGTCCTCGATGAGGCAGGTGGTGCCGGGCCGGCGCGTGCCGCCCACCGAGGGGAAGATGCCCGAGCGGATGGCCCAATACTTGCCATACTCCGCCGGGTCGTCCGTGAAGCGCACGGGGACGTAAGTGGCGAAGGCGGAAAGTGCCTCCGTGATGCGGGCAATGTTCTGCGCCAACTCTTCCTTTGTTCTGCCCTTGGTTTCGGCCAGGATGGCGGTCAGGCCCGAGGGGTCGGGCGCTTCGGCCTTGTAGCGCAGGTAGTTGGGGTCGTCCACGGACGAGAGGCTCTTGTAGTCCAGCAGTTCGGCGCCCTTCACCAGCCATTCGCCGGCGTCGTTCACCAGCTTCTTCATGGCCACCACGGCGCGGCAGGCGTCTTTAATGTGCGTGAAGTAGAGCATGGCGCTGGCTTTGCAGGGATAGTCATATTCGGTCTTCATCGTCACCTGCGACAGGAAGGCCAGGGTGCCTTCGCTGCCCACCATCAGATGGGCGATGATGTCGAAGGGGTCCTCGAAGCGCACGAAGGGCAGGAGGTTGAGTCCCGTGACGTTCTTGATGGCGTATTTATAGCGGATGCGTTCGGCCAGTTCCTCGTCGGCGCGGATGTGGTCGCGCAGGGCGCAGAGGCGTTGCAGGAATTCGCGGTGGGTCACCTCGAACGAGGCGCGGCTGACGGGGTCGCCCGTGTCCAGCACGGTGCCGTCGGCCAGGACGATGCGGGCCGAGAGCATCATCTTGTCGCTGTTGGCGTGCGTGCCGCAGTTCATGCCCGAGGCGTTGTTCATCACGATGCCGCCCACCATGGCGCTCTTGACCGATGCGGGGTCGGGAGCGAACTTGCGGCCGTAGGGGGCCAGCAGCTCGTTGACGCGCTGGCCGATGAGGCCGGGTTGCAGAGTGATTTGTTCGTGGTCGGGGCTGATGGAGTATTGCTCCCAATGCTTGCCGGCGACGATGAGGACAGAGTCGCTGATGGCTTGTCCGGACAGGCTGGTGCCCGCCGCGCGGAAGGTGACGGGCACGCCGTGGCGCGTGGCCAGGCGGAGCAGTTGGGACACTTCGTCCTCGTCCTTCGAGCGGATGACGATTTGCGGGATGAGGCGGTAGAATCCGGCGTCCGTGCCCCAGGCCAGGCGGCGCAGTTCGTCGGTATAGATGCGTTCCTGCGGGATGAACGTCTGGACGTCGTGCAGGAAGTTTGTGTACGCGTTGTTTTTTGTCGGTTCCATATACTATCCAGTTAGGGCTTTGCAATTTTGCGGGCGTAAAAGTACACAATTTCATCCGTGCAGTCAAGAGGAAGCGGCATCTATTTTTCAGCCTGTCCGCGGAGATATCTCCGCCCCTGCCCGGCGATATCTCCGCCCTTGTCCGGCGATATCCCGGCCCGGACGCGGTGATATTCCCGCCCGTAGTACACGAATATAAGTCTTTTTTAAGAAGAAAAGCATGATGGATTTTCAGAATAAGTTTGTATCCTTGCGGCAATTCCTTAGCACACGCCGAAATCCTTGTACAGGTTGCAGGGAGGGGCGGGGCAGGGAAGGAACATACATGAGAAGGACGTTTACTGGACGTATTGTTTTTGACACTTCGGAACTTCGCAAACTCTTGAGTCATAGTCAAAGCAAGGCAGCGGTAGATGTTCGCGGGATATGTCCAAGCTCTCAGTGTACCTTTACCAAAAGGTATGCTGGGTTGGTATACATATCGGCGTGGGCTTCTGCGTTGCTCGTTTTACTATGATGGGCAATGCGAAGGCCTCGAAGTGTGGGACGAGTGACTGATACAGATCCCGCGCTTTTTTTTGTATCTGTACACGACCTTCGTATGCGGGGAATGGTTGAAAGACATTTTCCGGCATTATTCGGTCCGTGAGGATAGACGCCGGAACATTTGTTTGTTTTGTTTGCAAGCGCATGCCTCATGCGGGGCATGCGCTTTTGTGCGTTATTCTGATTCTTTCCGGATGAGCAGGCAGAGCCCGGCAACCGTCAGCAGCGCGTTGATCAGCAGCAGTTCGAAGCTGATCTGGTAGCCGCCGAACCAAGCTTCGCTATGGCTTTTCAGCACGTAGCAGAGCAGGGGGGAGGCCACTGCCACGAGCGGCACCCAGCGGTCGCGCACGGGGCGCCGGCAGGCCAGGCCGAAGATGAACATGCCCAGGATGGGACCGTAGGTGTACGACGCCAGGCTGTAGACGGCGTTGATGGCGCTGTCGTCGTTCAGCTCGTAGAAAACCACGATGACAATGACCATCAGCAGCGACATCACCACGTGCACCAGCTTGCGCGTCAGCGTCAGGTCGCGTTCACCCTGTTTCTGGTCGGCTTGCAGGATGTCCACGGTGAACGAGGTGGTCAGTGCCGTCAGTGCCGAGCCGGCTGCGGAGTAGGCCGCGGCAATCAGCCCGATGATGAACACGATGCCGATGAACAGCGGGAACTCCTCGCTCCATGCCACCCGCCCGAAGAGGGCATCGCCCGTGGCACCTTCCGGCAGGCGGGCGTCGGCGTACATGTAGAGCAGGGTGCCCAGCACGAGGAAGAGCCCGATGACGAAGATTTGTACGAAGGCGCTCACCACCATGTTCTTCTGCGACTCGCGGAAGTCCCGGCAGCTCAGCGTGCGTTGCATCAGGTCCTGGTCCAGGCCCGTCGTGGCGATGACCATGAAGATGCCCGCGATGAACTGCTTCCAGAAGTAGCGGCCGTCGTTGGGGTCGTCCAGGAAGAACACGCGGCTGGTGGGGTGGGCGGCCACGGCACCGGGCAATTCCGTCAGGCCCAGTCCCAGGCTATGGGCGATGTAGCCGATGCAGCACACCACGGACAGCACCAGGCACAGCGTCTTCAGCGCATCCGTCCAGATGAGCGACTTCACGCCTCCCCGGAAGGAATAGAGCCAGATGAGCGCCACGGTCAGCACCACGTTCACCGTGAAGGGAACGCCCAGCGGGCCGAACACCAGCGTCTGCAGTACCACGCACACCACGAAGAAGCGCACCGATGCCCCCAGCATCTTCGACACGAAGAAGAACCACGCCCCCGTGCGGTAGGCGGACAGCCCGAAGCGGTGCTCCAGGTAGCCGTAGATGCTCACGAGGTTCATCCGGTAGAACGTGGGTATCAGCACCCACGCCACCAGCACCGACCCCACGAAGAATCCCAGCACCATCTGCAGGTAGGCGTAGCCGCCCGCCTGCACCGCTCCCGGCACGGAGATGAACGTCACGCCCGAGATGCTGGCGCCTATCATGGCTACCGTCACCATCAGCCACGATGACTTGCGCCCGCCGGTGAAGAAACTCCGGTTGTCGGCCCTGCGGCCCGTTATCCACGAAAGGAGCAGAAGCAGGGCAAAGTAGCCTGCGATGGTGAGGAGGATAATCCAAGCAGTCATCATAAGCGTTTCGGTTATTCGTCGTACAAGAGGTAGGGCTTTCGCTGTTCCTTGAAGCGCGCCACATCGTCCTGCCACGTGGCTTCAATCTCGTCCGCGCTCTTGCCTTGTCCGATCATCCGGCGCACGTAGCCGACACCCATCAACTTCTCGAAGAAGGAGGTGAAGAATTTGTCGCCCATCCCGAGGTTGCGGTAGGCGTCGATGAGGTAGCTCAGGTCAATGCCTTTCGTCCGCAGGGTGGCTTCGTCCAAGGTGCTGAGGTTGACGCCGTGGCACAGCTTGTCGCGTTGGGGGGGATTCTTGGCGGCTGGCGTGCTGCGGGGGGTGAAGCTGTAGTCATAGCCCGTCATCCGCGGGTGCCCGTACACTTGGAAGGGAAGGTCCGTGCCCCGTCCCAGGCTGACGGGCGTCGCCTCGAAGTAGCAGAGCGAGGCGTAGAGGTAAACGGCCTTCATGTTGGGCAGGTTGGGCGAGGGCGGGATGGGCAGGCGGTATTCCGTCCGGTGCGTGTAATTCAGGCAAGGGATGACGGTGATGTTGCACGTCCGTCCTTCGGGCAGCCAGCCTTCGCCGTTCACCATCCGGGCCAGTTCGCCCAGGGTCATGCCGTGCACGGTGGGGATGGGCAGCCAGCCCACGGCCGACTTGTATTTCATGTCCAGGATGGGGCCGTCCACGTAGTGCCCGTTGGGGTTGGGGCGGTCGAGGATGAGCATCTGTTTGCCGTGTTCGGCGCAGGCATCCATCAGGCGGCACATCGAGGCGTAGTAGGTGTAATAGCGCAGGCCCACATCCTGAATGTCGACGATGAGCAGGTCGAACTTCTGCATGGAGGAGACGCTGGGTTTGCCCACCTTTCCGTCGTAGAGGGAGAGGATGGGTACGCCGGTCTTCTCGTCCACCGAATTGTTGATGTGCTCGCCGGCCTCCGCCTGTCCGCGGAAGCCGTGTTCGGGCGAGAAGATGGCAGTCACGTCGAAGTGGTTTTCCAGCAATATGTCCAGCAGATGGCGGTTGCCGATCATGCCCGTGTGGTTGCTGAAGATGGCGATGCGCTTGCCCTGCAGCAGGGGAAAGTATTGGTCGGTGCGCTCGTCGCCGGGGATGACGCGCTGCTGCGTCCAAGCCGGGAGGGCGCAGCACAGCAGCAGGAGGGAGAGAAGTAGCTGTTTCATGATACGTTCTGTTGATGTGTTGGTTTTCGGTTGCAAAAATAAGGAAAAACTTCTAATAAGCATCTTTAATCGGTTTGCACATCTTTATTCAGCCACAAGCTATGCGGACAAGTTTAATCTGCGTAGCCATATTTCCCTTTTCTAGCTTGCAAGTTCGGGATATTCTTGATAACTTGCCGCAGTGTTTCTTCAATTGTTTGGCAAAGGTAAAAATATAGGTATGAAGTATATAAAAAAACTGCTCGTAGGTGTTTTGGTTCTATTCGTCGTTGGTCTCTTAATGCCCCAAAACTTGGAAATGCCTGTTGAAGGGGCCACTCAAGCGGATTTTAATCCTCGCTCTTTTTGGGCATATCCGTGGGGAAGCTCCATCGTGCATAAGGGCGTGGATATTTTTGCCGGCAAGGGGACAAATGTCCGTTCGTCTACCATTGGTCTTGTCCTTCTTACAGGAAGATTAGGCAAAGGAGGGAATGTGGTCCTGGTCCTGGGTCCGAAGTGGCGCTTACACTATTACGCCCATTTGGATGAGATAACCACTACTCCTTTTTCCATCGTAACGCACGGTAGCCGGATAGGCACCGTCGGTAACACGGGAAATGCCGCCACCACACCTGCGCACCTGCATTACGCCATAGGTACTATGATTCCTTATCTGCATCGGATGGACGGTGCGCCTCTGGGATGGCAGAAGGCCTTTTATTTGAATCCGATAGACTACCTGAAAGAGTGAAGCCGGTAGGGTTTCACTCTTTCAGGAGTTCGGTGGCTGCAAAGAAATCGTTTATAGCAGATGCAGTTCATTAATAAAGATAAAGGCGATGCCGATGGGTGCCACGAACTTCAGCAGGAAGATGACCAGGCCGTAGATGCGCAGACGCAGCGTGCCGCGGTTGGTCAGTTCCTCGCGGACAATCTTCTTGTCCAAGTACCAGCCCGTGAACAGCGAGATGAAGAATCCGCCCAACGGCATCATCAGCTTGGCCGTGATGAAGTCGAAGAAGTCGAACAGCGTCATGCCGAACAGGGTGTAATCGCTCCCGATGCCCAGGGACAACGAGCAGAGCGTGCCCAGCACGATGCACCCTCCCGTCACCAGTCGGGCCGCCTTGGCGCGGGACATGTTGAACTCCTCGTGCAGGTAGGCCGTCACCACCTCGTGCAGGGAGATGGTGGAAGTCAGTGCCGCAAGGGCCAGCAGGATGTAGAACATCACGGCCAATATGGCGGCAATGAAAGGCACGTTGCCAAAAGCCTGTTGGAAGACGTTGGGCAGCGTGACAAACAGCAGGCCGGGGCCAGAGTCGGGCTGGATGCCCACCGCAAAGGCGGCAGGGAAGATGATGAAGCCCGCCAGGATGGCCACGCAGGTATCAATGACGGCCACGCTGAACGCCGTCTTCGACAGGTTGGTGTCGGGTTTGAAGTAGGAAGCGTAGGTACAGAGGCAGCCCATGCCTACGCTGAGTGAGAAGAACGCCTGCCCCATCGCTGCCAGCAGCACGCTGCCGTCCACCTTGCCCAAGTCGGGCTTCAGCAGGAATTCGAGGCCGCGTTCCGCACCGGGCAGCAACATGGCGCAGACGGCCAGGATGAGCAGCAGGATGAACAGGGCGGGCATCATCACCTTGGACGAGCGTTCGATGCCCTTTTCCACGCCTCTTGCTACGATGACGTGCGTCAGGAGCAGGAAGACGACGGTCCACACCACGGGCAGCCAGGGGTTGCTGACGAAGGATTCATAGAACAGCACGAAGTCGGACGGCCCCTTGTCGGCGAAGGTGCCGATGGCCGAGTCTACCATATATTCCAAGGTCCAGCCGGCCACCACGGAGTAGTAGCTCAGGATGAGGAAGCCCGCCAGGACTCCCATTCGCCCCACCCAGCGCCAGTGGGTGCCGGGTGCCAGCTTCTGGTAGGCGCGGGCGGTGTTGGAGCGCGAGCGGCGGCCGATGATGAACTCGGCCATCATGATGGGGGCGCCGAATAGCAGTACGCAGCCCAGGTAGGTGAGGATGAAGGCGGCACCTCCATACTCGCCCGTCATGTAGGGGAAGCGCCAGATGTTGCCCAGGCCTACCGCCGAACCGGCGGAGGCGAGGATAACGCCCAGTTTGGTGCCGAAGTTGGCTCTTTTGTCTGTTGTCATGTTCTTGTGGCTTTTTCTTGCAAATGGTTATAAAAAGTGATAGATTTGTGCAAATGTAGGAAAACTTCCGTACTTTTGGGGCGCGATTCGTAATTTATTTGTGTTTATGCTGTACTTTCTCAAGAAATATCCTGTGTCGTTGCTGGTCATACTGGCCGTGATTTACCTTTCTTTTTTCCGTCCGCCCAGCACGGAGTTGAGCACTATTCCCAATATTGACAAGGTGGTGCACGTGTGTATGTACTTCGGTATGTCCGGCATGTTGTGGCTGGAATTCCTGCGGGCACACCGCCGCGACCGGGCGCCGTTGTGGCACGCCTGGGTGGGTGCGTTGCTCTGTCCCGTCCTGTTCAGCGGGATGGTGGAGCTGTTGCAGGCCTATTGCACTACGTATCGCGGCGGCGACTGGCTGGACTTTGCCGCCAATACGGCTGGTGCCTTGCTGGCATCGGGGGTGGCGCAGGTGGTGCGCAAGAAATGTTTCACTTGAGCGCTTCCGCCACTGTATTCAGGTGGATGCCGTTCGAGCCTTTTATCAGGATGGTCTTGCCCGTGGGGCGATGTGTACGCAGTTCGGCGACGAGGGCCGGTGCGTCCGGATAGGTGGGATAGCAGTGGCGGGTGGCGGCAAATTCGGTGCCGACCAGCATGACGTCTTCAAAGCCGCATTCCTCCAGATAGTCTACTATCTCTTGGTGTAGGGCCGGGCTGTTGCTCCCCAACTCGCGCATGTCTCCTAATATCAACATTTTGTGGTTGGCCTGCATCTTGCGGAAGTTGTCGATGGCTGCCCTCATGCTGGTCGGATTTGCGTTGTAGGCGTCTACGATGAGCACATTCTCTGCCGTGCGCACCAGTTGCGAGCGGTTGTTGTGGGGGATATATCCTTCTAAGGCTTGGTCTGTATGTTCGGCCGTGACGTGGAAGTAATGCCCTACGGCAATGGCGGCCAGTACGTTGGGCAGGTTGTATTCACCGATGAGATGTGTCCGTACGGAGTGTGTTTCTGTTTCTCCTTCCGCTTTCCATTGCAGAGTGAGATAAGGAGAGTTGTCCGTCATTTGTCCGCTGACGTACAGTCCCGTTTGCGTGCCGTAGCGCATTTGGTTCAGGTCGTGGGCCATCTCTTTTAAATACAGGTTGTCGTCGTGCACGAAGACTGTGGCTCCGCCTTTCTCCCGCAGGTAGTCGAAGAGTTCGCCCTTGGTGCGGATGACGCCCTCGAAGGAGCCGAATCCCTCCAGGTGTGCCCGGCCTACGTTGGTGATGAGGCCGTAATCCGGTTCGGCGATGTCTACCAGTTCGCGGATGTCGCCGGGATGGCTGGCGCCCATCTCGATGACGGCCAGTTGATGTTCGGGGCGCAACCCCAATAAGGTCAGAGGCACACCGATATGGTTGTTCAGATTGCCCTGCGTGTAGTTCAGTTGATATCGTTGCGACAGGACGGCGGCCGTCAGTTCCTTGGTGGTGGTCTTTCCGTTGGTGCCGGTGATGCCGATGATGGGCGTGCCCAGTGTCCGGCGGTGATGACGGGCCAAGCCTTGCAGGGCCTTCAGGCAGTCGTCCACCAGCAGGTAGCGCGGATCGCCTTCGGGCAGATAGCCGGGATTGTCGATAACGGCATGGGTGCAACCGTCTTTCAAGGCTTGGGCGGCAAAGGCGTTGCCGTCGAACGTGTCGCCCCGGAGGGCGATGAATAGGGAGCCTGCGGGGCAACGGCGGCTGTCGGTGGTGACGCCTGTGCTTTGCAGGAATATCCGGTAGAGGGTAGTGATGTCTGTCATAGTTGTACAGTTGTGATAAACCGGCGCAAATTTAGATATAAATAATGAATATAGGCCGATGCGAGGCGAAAAAAGGCAGTCCTGTCTGCGGCGCTTTCATTAAAATACATGGAATGCCGTTGGCGGAATGGATGGGGTATGGAAAGGCCACGGACGGAGATATCAGCAAGCACGGGCGGAGATATCGGCGGGCACGGGCGGAGATATCCCCGGATACGGGCGGAGATATCCCCGCCCTGAGGCTCCGATTTGGGCACTTCTTGCGAAAAAAACAAGCGCATAGGCGTAGCGTAGTGCTTTTTTCCTTACTTTTGCAAGGACTAAATCAACTTGGAGAAAATGAAGCAGACAACCTATACGATTAATGTGAACGGCACGCTGATGGACCTTTCCATTCCCCGCGTGATGGGCATTGTCAACGTGACGCCCGACTCTTTCTTCGCCGGAAGCCGCACGCAGACCGAGGCAGAGATAGCCCGCCGTGTGGAGCAACTCCTGGCGGAGGGAGCCGATATCCTTGACATTGGCGGCTACTCGTCCCGTCCGGGCGCGGCCGACGTCCCTCCCGAGGAAGAGCGCGACCGCTTGCGCCTGGGGCTGGCGGCCATCCGCCGCGTGTGTCCCGATGCCGTGGTGTCCGTCGATACCTTCCGGGCGGACGTGGCCCGGATGTGCGTGGAGGAATACGGCGTGGCGCTCATCAACGACATATCCGGCGGCGAGCTGGACGAGGAGATGTTTTCCACTGTGGCCCGGCTGGGAGTCCCCTATGTCCTGATGCACATGCAGGGCACGCCGCAGACCATGCAGGACAAGCCTCAGTATGACGACGTGTTGCGGGATGTCTTCCTCTACTTTGCCCGCAAGGTGCAGCAGTTGCGCGACCTGGGGCAGAAGGACATCATCCTGGATCCCGGTTTCGGTTTCGGCAAGACCCTGGAGGACAATTACGCGCTGCTGGCCCACATGGATGAACTGTCGTCCGTCTTCGGCCTGCCCGTCCTGGCGGGTGTCTCGCGCAAGTCGATGATTACCAAAGTGCTGGGCGTCACGCCTGCCGAGGCCCTGAACGGCACGACCGTGCTCAATACTCTCTGTCTGACCAAGGGCGCCGCCATCCTCCGCGTGCATGATGTCCGTCCCGCCGTGGAGGCCGTCCGCCTGGTGCAGGCCATGCAGGGTTCGGCATTAACCATTCATCATTAACCTTTAACCATTTATTTCTCCCGTGTTCTTCGCATTCGGTATAAAAGATTTTATAGACATTCTGCTGGTGGCCCTGTTGCTGTACTACACGTACAAGCTGATGAAGGCCTCCGGCTCCCTCAATGTGTTCATCGGCATCCTGGTGTTCATCCTCATCTGGCTGGTGGTGTCGCAGGTGCTGGAGATGAAGCTCCTGGGCTCCATCTTCGACAAGTTGGTCAGCGTGGGTGTGCTGGCTCTCATCATCCTCTTCCAGGAGGAAATACGCCGTTTCCTGCTGACGCTGGGTTCGCACCGGCACATCAAGAAGTTCGTCAATTTCTTTACGGGCAACAAGCAGGCTGACGTCACCCACGAGGACATCATGCCCATCGTGATGGCCTGCGTCAGCATGGGCCGGCAGAAGGTGGGCGCCCTCATTGTCATTGAGCATGACATGCCGTTGGATGATGTGGTGCGCACGGGTGACGTCATCGATGCCAACATCAATCAGCGCCTCATCGAGAACATCTTCTTCAAGAATAGTCCCTTGCACGATGGAGCAATGGTCATCAGCAAGAAGCGCATCAAGGCTGCGGGCTGTATCCTGCCCGTGTCCCATAACCTGGACATCCCCAAGGAACTGGGCCTGCGCCATCGCGCCGCGCTGGGCATCTCGCAGGTGTCCGACGCCCATGCCATCATCGTTTCCGAAGAGACGGGGGGCATTTCGGTGGCCTACAAGGGGCAGTTCCACCTCCGCCTTACGGCCGAAGGGTTGGAAAGTCTGCTGACGAAACAGTGAAGCAGGAATTGAGATGGGACGCAAATTCCGCAAATTGCACCAATTAATTCGCTCAATCCGCGTTATCCGCGTCTTAAAGAATTTGCGGTATTTGTGTAATTGCCGTCCCAATCATCGCGATAAATTATTATTTACCTAATAAGAAAACTGATACAATGAACAGAAGAAACTTCTTACGGACGGGAGGTTTGGCAGCCCTGGGGGCGCTGGCCGTGCCGTCCTTGGCCATGCCCGCTTCGGTGCGCCGCGCCTTGGGTGAAGCGGATGGCTCGTCGCCCGTGGCCGCTGCGATGGCTCATTTCGGTGTGACCGAAAGCGACTTGAAGAAGGTGATGGCCGTCGCCCTGGAGAAAGGGGGCGACTATGCCGACCTGTACTTTGAACACACCTTCAACAACAGTGTGAGCCTGCTGGACGGAAAGGTGAGCAATTGTGGTTCGAACATAGATTTCGGCATGGGCGTGCGCGTCGTGGTCGGCGACCAGACGGGCTATGCCTACGTGGAGGGTGTCACCCTGGACGAAATGCTTCGTGCCGCCCGCACGGCCGCCCGCATCGCCACGTCCGGACAATCCCATAAGCCGGTGGACCTGACGGAGAAAACGCTGCCCAAGAGCCGCTATGCCGTGGCCCAATCCTGGGAGGACATCAGCGTCAAGGCCAAGATACCCTATCTGGAGAAACTGAACGAGCGCATCTTCGCCCTCGACCCCCGTGTGCGCAAGGTGCAGGCCGGGCTGATTGACAGCACGTCCCACGTCCTCTTCTGCAATTCGCTGGGTGTCTCCTATTATGATTACCGTCCGATGGTGTCTTTCGTCGCTGTCTGCATCATGGAGGAAAACGGCCGGATGGAGAACAACTATGCTTCGCGCTCTTACCGGCGGGGCTTTGAATTCCTGACCGACGATGTGGTGGAAAGCCTGGCCCGCGAGGCCGTGGACCGCACGTCCATCCTCTTCAAGGCCATCAAGCCTAAAGGCGGCGAGATGCCTGTCGTGATGGGGGCCGGAGGTTCGGGCATCCTGTTGCACGAGGCCATCGGTCATGCTTTCGAGGCCGACTTCAACCGCAAGCGCACGTCCATCTTCTGCGACCTCTTTGGCAAGAAGGTATGCGACGCGCACATCAACGTGGTGGACGACGGTACCATCCCCTTCAACCGCGGTTCGGTCAACTTCGACGACGAGGGCGTGGAGGGACAGAAGACTTACATTGTCCGCGAGGGCATTCTCACCAGCTACCTGCACGACCGCATCAGTGCCCGCCATTATGGCGTGGAGCCTACGGGCAACGGCCGCCGCGACACTTTCCGGAACATGCCCATCCCCCGTATGCGTGCCACCTATATGGAGGCAGGCAACGTGAAAGAGGCGGATATCATCGCTTCCGTCAAGCAGGGCATCTTTGTGGATACCTTCACCAACGGACAAGTGCAGATCGGAGCGGGCGACTTCACCTTCTTCGTCAAGTCCGGCTACCTCATTGAGGACGGCCGACTGACACAGCCCATCAAGGACATCAACATCATCGGCAACGGCCCCAAGGCTCTGGCGGACATCACGATGGTGGCTTCCAATCCGAAGATTGATAACGGCACCTGGACCTGCGGCAAGGACGGACAGTCCTGCCCCGTGACGTGTGGAATGCCCTCGGCCTTGGTCAGCAAGCTGACGGTGGGCGGGGAATAATGCTTCTATAGCTTCAGTCAGTGTGTGGTAATATACCCCTATCAAGAAACAGACAACCGAAAAGAAGATATTCTTATGATAACCGACAATAATAAAGCCTTGACCCAGTGGGCAATGGACTTTGCGCTGAAGAACGGTGCACAGTCTGCCAAGCTGGTGCTCTACAATAACTCCAGCTCCTCCTTCGAGCTGCGCAACGCCAAGATGGACCGCCTCCAGCAGTCCACCGAGAACGGCCTCTCCATCAGTCTCTACGTGGACGGCCGTTACGGCTCCTTTTCAAC
Organism: Candidatus Bacteroides intestinavium; assembly: GCA_019118325.1. Classification (GTDB taxonomy): domain Bacteria; phylum Bacteroidota; class Bacteroidia; order Bacteroidales; family Bacteroidaceae; genus Bacteroides; species Bacteroides intestinavium. The sequence continues at coordinate 15,824 of DWZE01000129.1, read as the reverse complement.
CAATCGCCTGGACAAGAAGGAGCTGGAAACACTTATTCTGAACGGCATCGAATCTACCCGCTACCTGGCTCCCGACGAGGCCCGTGTTCTGCCCGACCCGTCGCGCTACTACAAGGGCGGGCTGCCCGACCTGAAACTTTTTGATAAGAGGCTCTACGACATCAACCCCGACACGAAGGTGGATCTGGCCCGTGCCGCTGCCGAAGAGGTATTGGGCAAGGACGAGCGCATCATCTCTGTGGATTCCTCCTACGGCGACGGCGAAAGCTCGTCCTACCGGCTCATCAGCAATGGTTTCGAGGGCGAATCCTCCAGCACCTGGTTTTCCCTTTCCGCCTCCGTGTCCGTCAAGGGCGAAGGCGAAGCGCGTCCGTCGGATGCGTGGTATGACACGGCGCTCTTCTATGACCAACTGAAGGTGAAGGGCATCGGCACCCGCGCCCTGCAACGTGTCCTGCGCAAGCTGGGACAGAAAAAAGTTGCCAGCGGCAATTATACGATGGTGGTGGACACGCTGGTGGCGGGCAATCTCTTCTCGCCGATGCTTGGCGCCATTTATGGCTCGGCCCTGCAACAGCGCAACTCTTTCCTGTTGGACAAGCTGGATACGAAGGTGGCGTCCGACCTCTTCACCTTGTGTGACGAGCCGCACACGGTCGGTGCCAATGGCTCCCGTTACTTCGATTCCGAGGGTGTGGCCACTGCACCGCGTGCTGTTTTCGACCGGGGCGTCCTGAAGACATATTATATAGATACTTATAACGCCCGCAAGATGGACGTGGAGCCCACCATCAGTTCACCTTCGCGCCTGGTGCTGACACCGGGCACGAAGGACCTGGACGGTTTGGTGGCCGACGTGCAGCGTGGCATCCTCGTCACCGGGTTCAACGGCGGCAACAGCAATAGCAGCACGGGCGATTTCTCCTATGGCATCGAAGGCTTCCTCATTGAAGACGGCAAACTGACGCAGCCCGTCAACGAGATGAACGTCACGGGCAATATGTTGACCTTGTGGCAGTCGTTCGTGGCCGTGGGCAACGACCCGCAGCCCATCCGCTCGTGGCAGATTCCGTCGCTGGTCTTCGAGGGCGTCAGCTTCAGCGGCTTATAACAAGCCCAGCCACCGCAACAGGGTGGGCGTCAGCAGCGCTGTGAAAATGCCGTTCAGCGTCAGCCCCAGGCTGGCGAAGGCGCCATACTTGCTGCTGACGTCCATCGCGGTGGAGGTGCCGACGGCGTGGGCCGCCGTTCCCATGGAGAGTCCCTGGGCCATCGGGCTGCCAACGTGGGTCAGCTTCAGGGCCTTGAACCCCAGGATGCCGCCCAAGAGGCCTACGCAGACCACGACCGCCGCCGTCAGCGACGGGATGCCGCCCAGCGACTGGGTCACTTCCATCGCGATGGGGGTCGTCACCGACTTGGGGGCCAGTGAGTAGATGATTTCCTCCGAGGCACCCATCCACTTGGCTATGAGCACCACGGATACGACGCCCACCACACAGCCCGCCAGTTGGCTGAGCAGGATGGGCAACAGTTGCTTCTTGATGGTTTCCAACTGGAGGTAGAGGGGCACGCCCAAAGCCACGACGGCGGGCTTCAGCCAAAACTCAATGAGGTGGCCGCCCTCGCTATACGTTTCATAACTGATGCCGGCTGTCTTCAGGAAGATGATGAGCACGGCAATGGCCAATAGGATGGGGTTGAGCAACATCAGCCCCGTTTTTTTTTGCAGTTGCTTGGCCAGGAAGAACACGGCGAACGTGACGGCCAGCAGGAAAAATTCGTTCTCTAAGAAGGACATGAGAGGAGTGATTAGGGGATTAGTGATTAAGGGGGACAGTGATTAGTGGTTGGTTCGTATTTACCACTCATCGCTGAGCGTCCAACGTTTATTTCAGTTTCCGCGCCAGCTGGTGTACCCAGCCAGTCACGACCAGCACCAGGAGCGTGCTGATTACGGTGGCCGTGACGATGGGCCAGAACTCGGCCCGGATAATGTCAAAGTAGAGCATCAGCGCTACGCCGGGCGGCACGAAGAAGAATCCGAGGTTGGCAACGAGGAAGTCGGACATTCCCTGCACCCAGTGCAGTTTGATCCAGCCCAACTTGAGGAACAGGGTGAGCAGCAGCATCCCGATGATGCTGGACGGCAGCTTGACGCCAGTCAGCCAGACCACCAGCTCGCCCAACGCGAGGCATCCGAAAAGGATGGCACATTGACGAATCATAATCTCTCAGGTTTCAATCTACAATAAATACGGGTTATCTTTGAAAACGGGCGCAAAGGTACGCATTCTTTCCGTTGGTTGGTGCGGGCCGGAGCGGTTTTTTCAGGGCTTTTGTTTCGGGATATCTCCGGGCGCGGGCGGAGATATCCCCGTCCGCGCCCGCTGATATCCCCGTCCGTGTCCGGAGATATCTCTGCTTGCGGACGTTTTTTTTAATCCTCATTTTTGTATATATAGTGACTGGATTTTGCCGGATAGGCCCGTTAAATAAAAATAAGGTAGCATCGTGGGTATGAAAATTGAAAATAATTCTCTACATTTGTCCTCACATAGGGTAAAATAATATACTCGTATGCGAATAATTAACCTTTAAAATGTAGACGATTATGAGAAAAGGATTCATTATTACGGTATTGACAGCCATCGCTTTGATGTTTGTCGTGAATGTCAACGCCCAGCAACGGGCTACGGGTGAGGCACTCGAGTCTATGCTGAAACATGAGAAAGTGTTGGATAAGGAACTGAAGAAAAAAGCCATCAAACAAGCCCGCAAGGAAGCCAAGGCGCTGAAGAAAGAAGGTTTCAGGACGCCGGTGGGCAAACTCCCCTTGGACAAGCAGCTGGAAGCAGCCTGGGAAAAGCAGGCTGAGCTGGACATGGAGGGTAATCCGTATTGGTATGTGGCTTCTGCCCGTATCATCGGCGGCAACCAGTCCGCTGCTGCCTTGCAGGCCACGAACGCTGCCAAGATAGACATTGCCGGCCAGATTCAGACCAAAGTGACGCAGCTCATCGAGGAGAAAACAGCCAATGACGACATGGGCCAGGAAGAGGCAGCCAGCCTGAAGAGCATGGTGGCTACCAGCAAGAGCATCATCTCCGGCACCCTGGGACGCACGGTGCCTCTGGTGGAGGTGTACCGCACGCTGCCCAACAAGAACGTGGAGGTAATGGTCACCATCGGCTGCACAGCCCAGATGGCCAACGAGACGGCCGTGAAAGCCATCCGCAAGGCTTTGGCTGACAAGTCGGAAGAGCTGGCTAAGGAACTGGACAAACTCGGTTATCAATAAATCAGGAGAGGCCGTGGCTGAATGAAACAGAACAGTCTGACAAAGTGCTTATTCCTCTTGATGATGGTCATCCTGGCAGGGCCGTTGTATGCACAAAAGACCGTCAAGGTCCGCAATGTGCAGGGGCGCTGGCAGGTGAGTGACAATGTTACCCTGAAAGAGGCCGAGGAACGTGCGTTGAACGAAGCCAAGAAAGAGGCTCTGCGGCGCGCGGGAGTGATGGAGAACGTATGGTCCGTCTTCGGGCAAATCACCCAGGAGAACGGGACCGAATTCGAGGAGGCCTATTCGCAAATGAACGTGCTGGCTATTGGCGGTATGGTCAACATCACCAAGCAGAAGGTGGAGGAAGTGTGGGACGCGGATACCCGCAGCCTCTACAAGGTGGTGACCATCGACGCCGAGGTGAAAAAGCAGGACGATACGGACCACACGTATGCGCTGGAGGTGAAGGGTGTAGACCCGCTGTATGAGTCGGGCGAATCCCTGCATTGCACGTTGCGCGTGTTCGGCACGGATTCCTACCTGAAGTTCTTCTGGTTCGACAGCACCGGCGGCTCGTTGATTTATCCCAATGAATACGAGCCGGACAGGCTGCTGGAGGCCGGGAAGGAATACCAGCTCCCCTTTGACGCGCGTTTTGACTATCAGATGGTCAAGCAGCAGGAAGGCGGCGAGAAAGTGAATCTGATATGGGTGCTCACCAAGGAGAACATCCCGTTCACGGGCGAGGTCACCTATCAGAACGTCTTGAAGTGGATATATGCCATCCCCGGCAGCCAGCGTTGCGCCCATTATGATATGGTGATGATTAAATGACAATAGTGACATGGATAAAATGAGAAGCGCGGTGGTGGCATGCCTGGCTCTGATGTGGCCGGGATTGCCCTCCTTTGCGCAAGATATAGAAAAGGAGTTTGAAGACTTCGCCAGGCAGCAGCAGCAGGCTTACGACGAGTTCAAGAGCAAGGCGGATGCCGAGTACGAGTCTTTCTTGAGGGCCGCGTGGGAAGCCTACGACGCCTTTGCGCCGGAACCCGCGCCCGTCCGCCCCGAACCGCCCAAGCCGGTCAAGTATGACCCGAAGAGGCCGGAACTGCCTCCGGTGGACATCAAGCCGGGCGACTTGAAGGTGCCCCAGGCACCGGTGCCGGGCGTGGGCGAGAAGGTGCCGGTGAAGTATCCCGGCCTGCCCGATATGGCCAACAAGCCTGCTCCGGGCGTCTACGTGCCGGGCATGCCTTATACGCCGGTCATAGTGGTTCCTCCCACGGTGAAGCCGGGACGGACCGTCTATCGCACGCCGATAGCCTTCTATGGCACGGAGTTCGAGCTGGCTACGGATGCCGTCGAAGGACTCTCGCTGGCCGGCATCCAGGAAGCCAATGTGGCCGATGCCTGGAAGGAATTGTGTACGAAGGACTACGAGCAGTTTGTCAACGACTGCATGACCCTGAAGAAGGAGAAGAACCTGACCGACTGGGCCTATCTTTCGCTGAGTAAGCAGATTGGCGAGCAATTGTACGGCGCAAACCGTCCCAATGACGTGGCTTTCCTGCAGATGTTCCTGCTGAACAAGTCCGGATACAAGGTGCGCCTGGCCAAGATTGACGACCGGCTGAAACTGCTGGTGGCTCCGGCAGGTACCATCTACGGCACGCCCTATCTGCGCATCAACGGCGATAAGTATTATGTGTTCGAGCCGGTGCCCGATGCTTCCATGCGCATCTACACTTACAAGCAGGACTTTGCTGATGCCAAGAACCTGGTATGCCTGAATATCGACGGCATACCTTCACTGACAATGTCCGAAGAGAACCGCACCTTCACCTCGGCCGATGGCAAAGTAAGTGTCCAGACGGTGGTCAACAAGAACCTGATGGACTTCTACCGTGACTATCCTCAGTGCGACGTGGTGATTCACTACAAAGCCCCGATGAGCGAAGGGTTGCGCGAGCCCTTGTACGCCCAGTTGCGCAAGGCCATTGCCGGCAAGTCGGAGGTGGAGGCGGCCAATATCCTGCTGCATTTCGTGCAGACTTCCTTCCAGTACATGACGGATGGCGACCAGTTCGGTTACGAGAAACCCTTCTTCCCCGACGAGACGTTCTACTACCCGTACTGCGACTGCGAGGACCGCGCGATGCTCTACTCCACGCTGGTGCGCGACCTCCTGGGGTTGGAGACCATCCTGTTGGACTATCCCAACCACATAGCTTCGGCCGTGCGCTTCACGGAGAAAGTGCCCGGCGATGCCGTTGTGGTGGCCGACGGCACGCGATACGTGATTTGCGACCCCACGTACATCGGAGCCCCTGTGGGCCAATGCATGGACCAATATAAAAGCGTAGGGCCGCAGGTAATCTATTGAGACTGTTAAATTTTCCAATAATGGTCGGGCGGGGTGCAACATTGCACCCCGTTTTGCTATCCGCGTCTGGCAAAATTGTGTATTTTTGCAGGGTGGACAGTGTCTGGTTATCCGGGCACACGGATTTTGCATCAATTTAGCTATATACAATTTATAACATCATGCAGAGGTTAATTAATGAAATCGTTGAGCGCGCCAAGGCGAACCGCCAACGCATCGTCCTTCCGGAAGGCACGGAAGAACGCACATTGAAAGCTGCCAACCAAGTATTGACGGATGGAGTTGCCGACCTGATTTTGCTGGGTAATCCGGATGAAATCCATGCCTGTGCCAGGGAATGGGGTCTGGGTAATATCGATAAGGCCACCATCATCGATCCGGACAATAATCCCCGGGCGGAAGAATACGCCCAATTGCTGTGCGAGCTGCGCAAGAAGAAGGGCATGACCATCGAAGAGGCCCGCGAACTGGTACACAATCCCCTTTATCTGGGTTGCCTGATGATCAAGAACGGCGATGCCGACGGCCAGCTGGCCGGTGCCCGCAACACGACGGGTAATGTGCTGCGTCCCGCCTTGCAGATCATCAAGACTTCCCCGGGCATCACGTGTGTATCCGGCGCCATGCTCTTATTGACCCATGCCCCCGAATATGGCAAGAACGGTATCCTGGTGATGGGTGACGTGGCCGTAACGCCCGTACCCGATGCCCATCAGCTGGCCGAGATTGCCATCAGCACGGCACGCACGGCTCAGGCCGTGGTCGGCATCGACCCGAAAGTGGCCCTGTTGAGCTTCTCCACGAAGGGCTCGGCCAAGCACGAAGTGGTGGACAAGGTGGTGGAAGCCCTGAAGATTGCCAAGGAAATGGCTCCGGACATCGCCATCGACGGTGAGTTGCAGGCCGATGCGGCTCTCGTCCCCGAAGTTGGTGCCAGCAAGGCTCCCGGTTCGGCCATCGCAGGCCACGCCAATGTGCTGGTGGTTCCGTCGCTCGAGGTGGGCAACATCTCCTACAAGTTGGTGCAGCGCCTGGGTCACGCCGACGCCATCGGCCCCATCCTGCAAGGCATCGCCCGTCCGGTGAATGACTTGTCACGCGGTTGCTCCATCGAGGATGTCTATCGAATGATAGCCATTACGGCCAACCAGGCCATTGCAGCCAAAAACCAGAAATAACACACTCTAATCTGATAGACATGAAAGTATTAGTATTGAACTGCGGCAGTTCGTCCATTAAGTACAAGTTGTTCGACATGGACCACAAGGCCGTCATTGCCCAAGGAGGCATCGAGAAAATCGGTTTGAAGGACTCGTTCCTGAAGTTGACCTTGCCCAACGGCGAGAAGAAAATCCTGGTGAAGGACATCCCTGAGCACACAGCCGGTGTGGAATTCATCCTGCAGACGCTGACCGGCGCCGAGTATGGCGTGGTGAAGTCCATGGACGAAATTGATGCCGTGGGCCATCGCATGGTGCACGGCGGCGAGAAGTTCAGCCAGTCTGTCCTGCTGACGCCGGAGGTGTTGGCTGCCTTTGAAGCCTGCAACGACTTGGCTCCGCTGCACAACCCTGCCAATCTGAAGGGCGTGCACGCCATCTCGGCTATCCTGCCCAACGTGCCCCAAGTGGGCGTGTTCGACACCGCTTTCCACCAGACTATGCCGGACTATGCCTACATGTATGCCGTGCCCTACGAACTGTACCAGAAGTACGGCGTTCGCCGTTACGGCTTCCACGGCACCTCCCACCGTTACGTGTCGAAGCGTGTGTGCGAGTTCCTGGGCGTGAAGCCTGAAGGACAGCGTATCATCACCTGCCACATCGGCAACGGCGGATCCATTACGGCCATTAAAGACGGCAAGAGCGTGGACACCAGCATGGGTCTTACTCCGCTGGAAGGCTTGATGATGGGCACCCGTAGCGGTGACATTGACGGAGGCGCCGTTACCTATATCATGGAGAAGGAGCATCTGGATGCGGCCGGCATGTCCAACTTGCTGAACAAGAAGAGCGGTGTGCTGGGTATCTTCGGCGAGTCGAGCGATATGCGCGACCTGGAGGCCGCTGCCGCCGCCGGCAATCCGAAAGCACTTCTGGCCGAGCGAATGTATTTCTACCGCATGAAGAAGTACATCGGTTCGTATGCTGCTGCCCTGGGTGGCGTGGACATCATCGTCTTCACCGGCGGCGTGGGCGAGAATCAGGCTTCGGCCCGTTGGGCTGCCTGCGAGGGCCTGGAGTTCATGGGCATCAAGCTGGATGCCGAGCGCAACAAGGTGCGCGGCGAGGAAGCCGTCATCTCCACCGATGATTCCCAGGTGAAGGTCGTTGTCATCCCGACGGACGAGGAACTGATGATTGCATCGGACACGATGGACATCCTGAAGAAGTAACCTCCTATATTATAATAAGGAAGCAAGCGCGTCGAGGGGCTGTGCTTGTCCCGGTTGCCGGAACTGTCCGGGCCGGGACGGGCGCAGCCCCTCTTCTTATGGTCCCGGCGGGGAGGCTTAACAGAACCGTAACAGACCCTTATAAGAAATGAAAATGTGCTGAAATCCCCATGTAACTGTTAACATCTTACTTTGCAGCCGAAATAATGCTTGCAGTATGAAAAGGAAATTCCATTTAGTAAGATGTGTGTTATGCCTGTCCATGGGGTTGCTGACTGTCGGCACACCCGCATGGGCCACGGGCGATGAGCGTCCTGCCGCCTCGGTGGACCAGGTGCGCGCCAAAATTCAAGTGAAGGGTCAGGTGGTGGATGCCGCGGGCGAACCCCTGCCGGGCGCCTCCGTGCTCGAACCGGCCACGGGCAACGGGGCCATCACGGACATTGACGGCAACTTTGCCGTATCCGTATCGGCCGATGCCGTGCTCGAAATCAGTTTCATGGGCTTCCGTACCCAGCAGGTTTCCGTGGCGGGCCGCCGCCAGCTGAAGGTCGTGCTCGAGGAAGACGCCGCCACGCTGGGCGAGGTCGTGGTCGTGGGATACGGCATCCAGAAGAAGGTGAACCTCTCCGGCTCGGTGGACCAAATCAACGCCAAGGACCTGGAGAAACGCCCCATCTCGGACCTGTCCCGCGGCTTGCAGGGCATGATTCCCAACCTCAACATCGACTTCACCAGCGGCGAGCCGGGCCAGGCCGCCAACATCAACATCCGCGGCGAGGCCTCCATCAACGGCGGCAGCCCCCTCATCCTGATTGACGGCGTGGCCGCCGATGCCGAGGAGATGAACCGCCTCCTCCCCGAGGACATCGAGAGCCTGTCCGTGCTGAAGGACGCTTCGTCCGCCGCCATCTATGGTGCGCGCGCCGCCTTCGGCGTCATCCTCATCACCACCAAGCAAGGCTCGGGCGACCGGGTGCAGGTCAGTTACAACAACAACTTCGGCTGGAAACGCCCGTCGATGCTGACCGAGAAGACTTCCGACCCCTACATCTACCTGAAGCTGAAAAACATCGCCGTGCTCAACACCCCCTGGAGCTCGGGCCACGTCACCAGCGACGAACGTCTGGAGTGGGCGCGCCAACGTTCGGACAACCCCGACGGGACACCGGCCGTCCGCCTCAACCCCCTGGACGAGAGCTTGTGGGAATATATGGGCAACCGCGACTGGACCAGCTACTACCTGAACCGCAGCACCTTCAACCAGACGCACCAGGTGTCCGTGTCCGGCGCCACGGAGAAGACCCGCTTCTACCTGTCCGGCGGCTTCGACGACGAGGACGGCCTGTTCTCCGGCATCGCCAAGAACGACAAGTACCGCCGCTACAGCATGCGCGGCAAGGTCAGCTATGACGTGTGGGACTGGCTGACGCTCTCCAACAACACCTCCTACGTGGTGACAGAGCGCAAGAAGCCCAGTTACTACAATATCTCCTCCTTCTTCGACCTGGAACCCCACGACATGGACCGCAACCCCGATGGCACGTGGGCCAGCGGCGAATTGGGAACGGCCTTGGCCCAGTTGGTGGACGGCGGCGAGGAGAAAACGACTTACGGTCGTTTGCAGAGCACCTTTTCCGGCGAACTGAAGTTCTGGGAACGGATGCTGGTCATCAACGCCAACTTCACCTTCATGAAGGGGCACGAGGAATATGACTGGTACAAGACCCCCTACAGCCTGGGCTATGGTCCCGATGACATCCGCGAGCAGGGCGAAAGCCGTGCCTACAAGGGCAGCACGGACGACCTCTACACCGTGCTTGAGCTCTACGGCACCTTCAACAAGCTCTTCGGCGAGCGCCACCAGGTGACGGCCATCCTCGGCTTCAACCAGGAATACAACCGCTCGGACAACTTCACGGCCGACCGTTATGACATCATTTCCGGCAGCCTGCCCTCCATCGGCCTGTCGTCCGGCGTGCAGTATGTCGACCAAACCTATCGGGACTGGGCCATCCGCGGCCTCTTCTTCCGTGCCAACTACTCGTATGACAACCGCTACATCTTCGAGATGAACGGTCGTTACGATGGCACGTCGCGCTTCCCCAAGAACAAGCGCTTCGGCTTCTTCCCCTCGGGTTCGGTGGCCTGGCGTGTGGACAGCGAGTCCTTCTTCAAGGAGTCTGCCGCGGCCGATGTCTTCTCGCAGTTCAAGCTGCGTGCGTCCTACGGCTCGCTGGGCAACCAGCTGGTGAGCGAATACGGCTACATCCCCTACATGAGCTCGCAGTTGGGCAGCTACCTGGTGGACGGCGAGTTGCAGCAGACCGTCACCGCCCCCGGCCTTGTGTCGTCCGACTATACGTGGGAGCAGGTGCAGACCGTCAACGGCGGCATCGACCTGGGCTTCCTGCGCAACAAGCTGACCATGACCTTTGACTTCTACCGCCGTGACACCAAGGGCATGCTGACCCTGGGACGCGAGCTGCCCGGCGTGCTGGGCAAGGAAGAGCCGCAGGAGAATGCCGCCAACCTGAAGACGCGCGGCTGGGAACTCTCCATCGGCTATCAGGACAACTTCCATTTGGCCGGCAAGCCCTTCAACTGGGGTGCCCGCTTCGTCCTCTCCGACAGCCGCACGTGGATTACCAAGTTCGACAATCCCACCAAGAACCTGACGCAGTATTATGAAGGCCAGGAGATTGGCGAGATATGGGGCTTGCAGAGCGACGGCTTCTTCCAGAACGCCGAGGAGATTGCCGCCCTGGACCAGACGGAAATCATCCCCTGGGGAGCCTTGGAAATCGTGGAAGGCTGGCCCAAGTACAAGGACCTGAACGGCGACCACCGCATCACCAAAGGCACCACGGTGGACAATCCCGGCGACCTGAGCGTCATCGGCAACTCCGCCCCGCGCTTCCGCTTCGGCCTGAACCTCAATGCCGAATGGAACGGGTTTGACGTGGCCGTCTTCCTGCAAGGCATCGGCAAGCGTGACTTCTATCCGCAGAGCTTCCTCTACTGGGGCTTCTACCAACAGCCGTACAGCGGCGGACAGGTGCACACCTTCGACTTCTACCGTCCCACCACGGACAGTGATGTCGAGATGGCCAAGCACTCGCAGTCCTACATCGCTGCCGGACTGGCCAACCAGAACCTCAACGCCAAGTTCCCCGTGCTCCAGTCTTGGCTGGCCGACAAGAACCTGGGTACCCGCATCGACCAAGCCATGGGCTTGGCCATCCCCCAGACCGGTTACATGCTGAACGCCTCCTACCTGCGCATCAAGAACATCACCATCGGCTACACCCTGCCGCAAGAGTGGACGCGCAAGTTCCGTCTGAACCGCGTGCGCCTCTACGTCAGTGCCGACAATCTCTTTGAGTGGAGTGGCGTGAAGCCCTTCTTTGACCCTGAGTCTATCACGGACACATCCACCTTCGGCTACGTCTACCCCTTCAGCCGCCAGTATTCCTTCGGACTTAATGTAACATTCTAAAACAACGGACAGACACTATGAGACAAAAGATACATACCCTCGTGGCCTTGTCGGCCTCCTTGCTGCTGGGCACTTCGTGCAACGACTCCTTCATGGACCGGCAGCCCCACACGGAAATCGGTGTGGAGAGCTACTTCAATACCGAACGCGACTTGCAGATGTACTGCTACGGCCTGATGAACACGCCGGGCTACAGCTACAATTCGGACCAGGGCACCGATGACCAGGCCACTACCGACATGGTGCTCATCAAGAACATCATGGCCTCGCCCAACCCCACCTCCGTCACCATAGACGCCGGGTGGGACTGGGAGCGCCTCTACGACATCAACTTCTTCCTGGCCAACTGCGAGCGTGCCAACGTCACGCCCGAAGTGCTGGCCCACTACCAAGGCGTGGCGCGCTACTACCGCGCCGCCTTCTACATGGACAAGGTGAAGACCTACTCCGACGTGCCTTGGTATGACAAGGTGCTGACCACCGACGACCCCGACCTCTACAAGGCCCGCGACAAGCGCGAGGTGGTGGTGCAGCACATCTTCGAGGACTACGAGTTTGCCGCCCAGAACGTGCAGACCGGCCAGCCCAAGGGTGCCATCGACAAGTGGATCGTGCTGGCTACGATGGCTCGCCACGCCCTCTATGAAGGCACTTACCGCAAGTATCATCCCGAACTGAACCTGCAAGCCACGGCCGACGAGTTCCTGCGCAAGGCTGCCGATGCCGCCCTGCAAATCATGCAGGAGGGCGGATTTACCATCTACAACACGGGCAACCCCTACGAGGACTACTATACGCTGTTCAACAGCCAGGACCTCACCACCAACCCGGAGATGATCCAGGCCCGCTACTACGAGAACGACATTGCCGAGAACGGCTTCTGGGCCTACATGTTTGGCAGCTACATCCCTTGCCCCACGAAAGACTTGGTGCAGGCCTACCTGATGGCCGACGGCTCGTACTACTCCTCGCAACCGGGCTACCAGACCAAGCAATTCGTCGAGGAGTTTCAGAACCGTGACCCTCGCATCTACCAGACGCTGGCCTATCCCGGCTGGGAGCTGATATACACCGGGACCTACGCCACCGGTGCCGGCATCTACGTGCAGGAGCTGAGCAAAAACTTCTCCGGCTACCACCAGATCAAGGGATTCATCAACAGCAAGGACGAGAGCTACTACATGGGCATCGACTTCCCCGTCATCCGTTACGCCGAAGTGCTGCTGACCTACGCCGAGGCCAAGGCCGAGCTGGGCGAACTGACGCAGGATGTGCTGGACGAGACCATCAACGTGCTGCGCGACCGCGCCGGTATGCCCCATCTGACGATGAACCCGCCTGTCGACCCCGTGATGCAGGCCGCCTTCCCCGGCGTGGAATCCACGCTGCTCGAAATCCGTCGCGAACGCCGCGTCGAACTGGTGTTCGAGGGATTCCGCTTCGACGACCTCATGCGCTGGCACGCCGGCAAGTTGTTGGAGAAGGAGCCGGAAGGGCTCTATTTCCCCAGCCTGGGCAAGTTTGACCTGACGGGCGACGGCATTGAGGACATCTACCTCATCCCCTCCAGCGAGGACATTCCCGCCGAGGAAGACAAGGAGACCAACGCCCTGGGCAAGAAACTGGCTTACTACCGCACGGGCACCATCGACGACCAGAACGCAACCGTCTACCTCACCGAGGGAGACCACGGGGTGATATTGACCATCAAGGACATGGGCACGTTCGAGGAACCAAAGTTCTACTACCGTCCCATCCCGAACCACGAGATGGAACTGAATCCCAACCTGGGTCCGCAACTCTTCGGCTGGGAGTGATCGGGCGGGTATGTCCCGGCGTTTGCTTACCCATGCCCGCGCCCGTGCTTAGGCGAGCCTCCGCCCGTGCTTAGGCGAGCACCTAAGCACGCTTAGCGCCTCGCCAGAGCAAAGCCCTTGATAATAAGGCGGAAAAGATTATATTTGCAGTGTAAAAAATGATTTATATTAATTAGTTTGACAATGAAAAGAAAAAATCTCCTGAAGTGGTCGGCCCTGTGCTGCCTGACCGTCCTGTTGGCCTCTTGCGGCACGGCGGGAAAAGAAAACCAATCCGCACAACCCGCCACGAAACTGACCTTCGCCTACCTGACCGACGTGCACCTGAACAAGGACAATGCGGGCAACGGCAACGAAGGCTTGCGCAAAGCCCTGAAGGCAGCCGTGGACAACGGTGCCGAGTTCGTGATGTTTGGCGGCGACAACGCCGACACCGACCATCTGGGCGAGGCCGAAACCACAGCCGACACCCTGCACGCCCGCTTTGTCCGCCTGGTGGAGGAAGCCGGGTTGCCCGCCTACTACACCATCGGCAACCACGACCGCTTCTACCGCTCCGAAGGCCAGCCGGACACGCTGGGCTTCAAGATGTTCGAGAAGCACTACGGCCCCACCTATCGGTCCTTCACCCAGAAAGGCGTGCACTTCGTCATCCTCAACGCCCTCTATCCGCAGGGCGATGACGCTCCCTACAACGTGGGTGCCGAGCAGCTGGAGTGGCTGAAGGCCGACCTGGACACCGTGGCCCGCGAGACGCCCGTCATCGTGTCCATCCACGTGCCCATGCTCTCGCTCTACTATCCCGTGGTGGATGGCAGCATGAAGGCTTGGGACATGATAGCCGACACCAAGGCCGTGGTAGATTTGCTGAAGGAGCACAACACGCAACTCGTCCTCCAGGGACACCAGCACATCTACGAGCAGATTCAGGAACGCGACCTGTGGTTCGTCACCGCCGGTGCCGTGTCTGCCTACTGGTGGCAAGGCGCTTTCCTGACGACCGAGGAAGGCATCCTGCTGGTCAAGGTGGACGAGAACAACCGCGTCACGTGGGAATACGTGGACTACGGTTGGGATGTGGAGAAGAAGTAAATGATCATTAAACCCTCAAATAAGAATGAGAAGCAAAAGCATCATCCTGGCAGCGACGCTGCTTGCTGCCTCGGCCGGCTGGACTGGCATGTCCGCCCAGCAAGGCCAAGACCTGCCCGACCGCGTGAAGATGGGGCAGGAGAGAGTGAAAGTGCGCAAGGAAATCCGCCTCCCGCAGGTGGCCGGTTACGACTTGCTGAAGTGCGACCTGCATATCCACACTATCTTCTCCGACGGTATCGTGTGGCCGTCGTTGCGGGTGCGCGAGGCGTGGGAAGAGGGCTTGGATGCCATCGCCCTGACCGACCATGTAGAGGGGCAGCCCGCCCGCGAAGGCGTGCAGAAGGGTGACCTCGACCTGGCCTGCAAGAACGCCGAGGAAGAGGCCGACCGCCGCGACATCGTCTTGATAAAAGGGGCCGAAATCACCCGCTCCATGCCTCCAGGCCATCTCAACGCCCTCTTCCTGCAGGACGTGGACGCCTTGCAGCAGGACGACGTGCTCGATGCGCTGCGCGAGGCCAAGAAGCAGGGCGCGTTCATCTTCTGGAATCATCCGGGCTGGAACGTCAAGGAGGTGAAGTGGCACGACCTGCACGAACAGCTCTGGCAGGAAGGCTTGCTGAACGGCATCGAGGTGTTCAACGAGTTTGAATGGTATCCCAAAGCCCTGGAGTGGGCCAAGGAGAAGAACCTCACCATCGTGGCCAATACCGATGTGCACGACGTTATCGAGCGCCTGTATGACAAGCGTTACGCCTCCCACCGTCCCCTGACGCTGGTGATGGCCAAGGAGAAGAGTGCAGCCGCCATCAAGGAAGCCCTCTTTGCCGGGCGCACCCTCATCTGGTTCTATGACACGCTGGTGGGCAAGGCCGACTACTTGAAGGAATTCTTCCAGGCAGCCGTGCAGGTGGAGACGGCCCATCATGTGACCGATGCCTACGCCTACCTGACGGTGAAGAACACCTGCGACGTCCCCTTCACCCTTCAGGCCAAAGAGGCACCGCAAGGTTATCCGGCTTCCATCGTGTTGCCCGCCGGGGCATCGGTGGTGGTCAGTGTGCCCAAGGACGGGGCAGGCAATGTCTCCTATACGGTGACCAACCTGTTGGCAGGCTACGGCCAAGGCGTGGAAGTTACATTGTTTTAACGGAAAAACGGGACAGAGGTAGGCCGAAAATGCCTACCTTTGTTCGCGTTTTGACAGATGTGGATGCTAATTTTCACTCCTAACAATAAATTATGGTAGTTATTATGAAGAGACAAATCTTTCTTATGCTTTTCGTCCTGCTGGCGGTGTCATCCTATGCCCAGCGGGCCAAGTATGTATTTTTCTTTATCGGCGA
>DWZE01000128.1 GCA_019118325.1 Candidatus Bacteroides intestinavium | reverse complement strand
GCGTAGTCGAAGAATCTCACTACATGCACTGCCCAAGGGAATCGTGTTTTTCGGGAGATGTTTCGACTTCGCTTCGCTCCGCTCAACATGACAGGCACACATCATATAAATTAATTTTCAACATCTACTTAATGGTTAATGGTTAATGATTCGCGTTGTCTTGGCCTTGACGCAACAAAGGTAAAGGAAATGTTCGGCGCGGCAAAAAAACAGAGGGCGATAATTAAGTAGTTAAGCCAATATAATAGGAGTTAAGGAGTTATCACTCCGCTTCGCTCCGTTAGGAGTTAAGCCGATAGTTAGTCAATGAGCCGTATACACAAAAGGTATTAACTTAACTCCTTTAACTCCTTAACTTCTTAACTCCTTAACTCCTTACCCCCATACCGTAAACATCCATTCATCCCCGCGAAAACACACCTTAACACGCAAAAGATCGGCTCCTATTTGCATTTCTCATTTTAAATTTCTACTTTTGAATTTCCAACCAGAAGAAAAAGAAGCACATGGCCAATCCCATCCTGCCCGACCTGACCGGAACGGAACAAGAAGCGTTGTACACCAAACTGAAGCTATACAACGACGGACGGCCCTCCTACAAGGAGACCGGGGCCTACCTGGTCGTGCTGCCCCGCCCGGGACACGAGGTCTACTCGCTTTGGATCTACTCCCCGCTCCCCGAACGCCAGTCCATCTTCTACCTCTGCGAACTGGCTTCCGACGCCGAAGAATCCCTGCGGATGGCCAGTTCATGGTGCTTCTACTCCCCGCGCCGGCTGTTTATCGTGGAGTATAACGCCAAGCGCATGTTGAGCCGGGGCGACGACCTGGTGCCCTTCGGAAAATACCGGGGTCACTTCCTGCACGAGGTGTTGTCCGTAGACCCGGCCTACGTGGCCTGGATTGCCTACAAATTCACACCACGCATCCCCAAGCAGGAACGCTTTGTGCAAATAGCCAGAATCTATCATTCCGTACACCTGGACTTCATGCAAAGAAGAAACCGCCAGCGGCCGGCAGGCAACTTCCTGGGACGGGAGGGCGAAAAGGTGGAAAACCTCACGCTGACCATCACCCAGGTACGCACAGAGGACGACCCCTACAAGACACAACTGCGGGGAGATGTCCCCTGCTTTCACGTCCGCCAGGTGTTGTGGCTGACAGACGCCCTGGGCAACCGCGTGACCTTCCGCATGGCGGCCCACGCCCCCAGCTACGAATCGGGCGTACTACCCGCCTTAGAGCACGCCTACAAACCCGGCGAAGTCGTACACGTGGTGTCGGCCCGCATCTGCCGCACCTATACAGTGAAGAACGTGCGATGGACACGCCTGAATTACGTGCGCCTGCTGGGGCGAAAAGGCTCCTCATAGGTTTAGAAATCTTAATCTTACGAAAGCCGAAGCAGAAAGTGGCACGGCTTTCGATTTAATTCGCTATATTTGTCGGCCGATAAGGGAGAAAGCAAACGGGTTATTAACAAAACAGGCGACTTATCAACTGTTTTCGCAATCTCCCCCCCTTTGAGCAGGTGCGAATGGAAAATTATCATTTACTTCGCCTCCGGAAAAATTTTAGAGATTATGGGAAAAATTATCGCATTGGCAAACCAAAAGGGCGGTGTAGGCAAGACCACCACCACCATCAACCTTGCCGCCTCGCTGGCCACGCTTGAGAAGAAGGTCCTGATTGTCGACGCAGACCCGCAGGCCAACGCTTCTTCGGGCCTGGGCGTGGACATCAAACAGGCCGACTGCACCATCTACGAGTGCCTCATCGACCGCGCGGACGTACGCAAGGCCTTGCACGACACGGACATCGACACGCTGAAGGTCATCTCCTCGCACATCAACCTGGTGGGCGCGGAAATCGAGATGCTCAACCTGAAAAACCGCGAGCGCATCATGAAGGAAGTACTGGCACCGCTGAGAGACGAGTTTGACTACATCTTTATCGACTGTTCGCCTTCGCTGGGCCTGATTACGGTGAACGCACTGACCGCCGCCGACTCCGTCATCATCCCCGTACAGGCGGAATATTTTGCCTTGGAAGGTATCAGCAAGCTGCTGAACACCATCAAGATCATCAAGTCCAAGCTGAATCCGAACCTGGAGATCGAGGGGTTCCTGCTGACCATGTATGACTCGCGCCTGCGACAAGCCAACCAAATCTATGACGAAGTGAAACGGCATTTCCAGGAACTGGTGTTCAAAACCGTCATCCAGCGCAATGTCAAGTTGAGCGAAGCGCCCAGCTACGGACTGCCCACCATCCTCTACGATGCCGACTCCAGCGGCGCCAAAAACTACCTGGCCCTGGCCAAAGAGTTAATCGCCAAGAATCCTGAGGAATAACTGACGATTGAAGATTGAGAATAAGAAATTGAGAATAGTCGAAAAAAGCTAAAAAGTAAAAGAACTTAATACTATTTTTATAAGTAAGTATGGCACAACGAAGAAATGCGTTAGGACGCGGACTGGACGCCCTTCTCTCCCTGGACGAGGTGCAAACGGAAGGTTCCTCGTCCATCAACGAGATAGAACTGGACAAGATCTCCGTCAACCCCAACCAGCCCCGACGGGACTTCGACCCCGCCGCCCTGCAGGAACTGGCCGACTCAATAGCCGAAATAGGCATCATACAGCCCATCACCCTGCGACAGACGGATGATGACGCCTACCAGATCATCGCCGGAGAAAGACGCTTCCGCGCTTCCCAGTTGGCCGGGCTGAAGACCATACCAGCCTACATCCGTACGGCCGACGATGAAAACGTGATGGAAATGGCCCTCATTGAGAATATCCAGCGCGAAGACCTCAACTCCGTGGAAATCGCCCTGGCCTACCAGCACCTCATCGACCAATATGGCCTGACCCAAGAACGGCTGAGCGAACGCGTGGGCAAGAAACGCACCACCATCGCCAATTACCTGCGACTGCTCAAGCTCCCCGCCCCCATACAGATAGGTCTGCAAAACAAACAAATAGACATGGGGCACGCACGGGCCCTCCTCACCCTGGACGACCCCAAGCTGCAGGTCAAAATCTACGAAGAGATTCTCCAGCACAACTACTCTGTCCGCAAGGTAGAGGAAATCGTGAAGTCCCTGAGCGAAGGCGAAGCCATCCGAAGCGGAGGACGCAAAATAGCCCCACGAGGAGCCAAGCTGCCCGAAGAATTCAACGTGCTGAAACAACAACTCTCCGGATTCTTCAACGCCAAAGTGCAACTGACCTGCTCGGAGAAAGGAAAGGGGAAAATCAGCATACCCTTTAATAACGAAGAAGAATTGGAACGCATCATAGGCATATTCGACACGCTGAAAAACAGATGACAAAAGACAATAGAAGAAAATTCGCATATCGCATCGCGATGACCCTGCTGCTCTGCCTCATGCAGATGGCAGGGATTGTCCTTTATGCACAGGACCGTCCGCGCGCCGCGCAGAAGCGCGCCCACAGCTTGCAAACCGACTCGTTGAAACGCCCCCTCCTGCTCCGGACAGACTCGCTGGGCCAACCTCTGGCTTCCCCGGCCGATACCTTGACGAAACTCCAAGCAGACAGCATAGACGCCGAGAACAAGCGCAAGATGATGGAACTGACCTCCGCCCCCCATGTAGACGAACCCCGAGAGGCCACGGACAGCCTTTCGCGCGAAATGAAACGAAAGCTATGGGTGCCCAACCCCGTGCGCGCCACCTGGATGGCCCTCATCTTCCCCGGAGGCGGACAAATCTATAACCGGAAATACTGGAAACTCCCCATATTCTACGGAGGATTCGCCGGATGCGCCTACGCCTTGACATGGAACGGCAAGATGTACCGCGACTATTTCAATGCCTACCGCGATGTGGCTAACGGAAACCTTACCTCGAGTAACGTGACCAACCTGCTGCCCCCCAACTACCTCAACCAGGTATCGCAGACGCAGCTGGTCGAAACCCTCCGCCGACGCAAAGACACCTACCGCCGATACCGAGACCTCAGCATCTTCGCCTTCATAGCCGTCTACCTCCTTTCCGTAGTAGACGCATACGTAGACGCCGAGTTATCCAACTTCGACATCACACCCGACCTGAGTATGCGTGTGGAACCTACCGTCATCGACGCACAGACGACCACCAGCAACAGCAACAACTACACTTCGGGCAAATCCGTGGGACTGCAATGCAGCTTCCGCTTCTGAACAAGACATTATAATAAACAACATATAAAGCCATGCACATACGTCTCCCTCTATCCACCTTCGCCCTCGGCATCCTACTCCTCTCCGCCCCTGCCCGGGCACAAGAGAACACAGCAGTCCTCATTGCCGAAGACGACGCCCAACACACCGATACCATCGGCCTGCCTACCGGCATGACATATCCCTTGGACAGCCTGCTGAATGACTGGAAAGCCAAAACCTACATAGACTTAGGCAAGGACTGCAGCACCTCGCACGTCAATCCCCAGTTCAGCGACTCCATCTACATCGACCGCCTCACCCGCATGCCTGTCCTGATGGAAATGCCTTATAACGACATTGTGCGCAAGTTCATCGACACCTATACTGTCCGCCTGCGTGGCCAAGTGGCCTTCATGCTCAGCGCCTGCAATTTTTATATGCCCATTTTCGAGGAAGCCCTCGACGCCTATGGCCTCCCCCTCGAACTGAAATACCTGCCCATCATCGAGTCCGCCCTCAATCCTTCGGCCGTGTCGCGCGCCGGGGCTACGGGCCTGTGGCAATTCATGCACGCCACCGGCAAGGTCTACGGCTTAGAGAGCAACAGCCTGGTGGACGAACGCCGTGACCCCATCAAGGCCACTTGGGCTGCCGCCCGCTATCTGAAGGACATGTACGATATCTATCACGACTGGAACTTGGTCATTGCCGCCTACAACTGCGGCCCCGGCAACATCAACAAAGCCATCCGACGCGCCGGCGGAAAGACAGACTATTGGGAAATCTACCGCTACCTGCCCCGCGAGACACGCGGCTATGTGCCTGCCTTCATTGCAGCCAACTATGTCATGACCTATTATTGCAAGCACAACATCTGTCCGATGGAGACTAACATCCCCCAAGCCACTGACACCGTACTGGTGACACGTGACCTTCATTTCCAGCAGATAGCCGACCTGTGCCATGTACCCATGGAGGAAATCAAAAGCCTCAACCCCCAATACAAGCGCAACATCATCCCAGGCCTCAGCAAGCCCCGCACCTTACGCTTGCCCACTGAAGCCATCAGCGCTTTCCTTGACCAGCAAGATACCATCTATGCCCACAGAGCCTCTGAGTTCTTCAAAAATCGCCGTACGGTAGCCTCCGTCAACTCCTCCCGCGCTTCCGGCTCCACCGATGGCGAGCTGACTTGGTACCGCATCCGCCAAGGTGACACATTGGGAGGCATTGCCCGCAAGTTTGGTGTCAGAATCAGCGAGTTACGCCGATGGAACGGTCTGCGCGGCAACAATATCCGCGCCGGACGAAGATTAAAAATCTATCGATAAAGAAAAAAAATCCTCCAAACGCTTGCAGATTCAAAAAAAAGGCGTACCTTTGCACCCGAAATCAAAAAACAAAGCATTTCAAACGAAATGCAAACCCCTAAAGGTGCGGTAGTTCAGCCTGGTTAGAATACATGCCTGTCACGCATGGGGTCGCGGGTTCGAGTCCCGTCCGCACCGCTTAAACATTGAAAATCAATGTTTTGCAAAGCAAACACCCGATTTTACACCCAAGAATGTAAAGTCGGGTGTTTTTCTTTTCCCCAAGAAGAATGAACGATGGACATCGCTTATGAATCAGCCGGAAACAGGCTCTAAAAAGAGAACATCATCGGCAAAACTTGCTTACCGATGATGCTCTTTTATCCTCCGTAGAGAAGGATATTCTTGATATTCAACCGGGTAATTTAGCTATGCAAACCTTCATGCTTTGCCGGTATCTCTTCTATTTCATTTTCAACGCCTCGCACACCTTCCTTAAAGCTGCGCACCCCCTTGCCCAAACCTTTCATAAGCTCAGGGATTTTCCTGCCGCCAAAGAATAACAGGACAATCAATACGATGAAGATTATCTCCGGAGTTCCTATTCCAAACATCATTACTTGCGTATTAAGTATTTGACAAACAGGTAACCGCCGAAGATTTGCAGCAGCATACCCGGCACACCTATGCGGAAATCCTGGACGGCATCATAGAAACTGCCTTTCATCAACCACTCTCCCAATGTGCCGACTGCCTGATAGAAAAGCACTACCGCCAGCGTGAGCGGCAATGACACTTTCTGCCATCTGTGTGCCGCATATCCTGCGGCAATGGCCAGCAATACGGATTTAAGCAGGATGGCAGGAAGCGAACCCAAGGCCGGCATCCCGAACATCAGAGAATTGACAAGCGGGGAAGCAACCGCCGTCATCAGTCCGACTTTCCATCCGTATTTATAAGCCCCGACAAGGGTGAAGAAATAGATGGGTAGCCATGTTACTCCGCCTTGCGGAACGAGATGGAACAGTTGGGGCAATGCGATATTGCCCATCACGAATAATGCGGCTACCAGATAAGACTTAGCCTCAGTGTAGCCCAGATTGTAAAGTCTCGCTGTTGCTTGCATAATGTTTATATTTTAATAAGTATGTATTTAGTTTAACTTAGAGGAATGGGAAGGAGTTATAAGGAGTTAGAGGGAGTTATAGGCCAATAGTCGGTCCGGCGAGAATAAGCGAAGAAGCATACGAAAAAAGTATGGTCCTCTAACTCCCTATAATAAAAAGGTATTGGCTTAACTGCGGCTTACTTAATCCAAATGTATCAGTTCATATTTCTGGCTTCCCAGGCCAAGTGCTTCAGCATGGTCAAGGGTGTGCATACCGTTCCGCGAGTCAATGCGTTCAATCAGGTGTATCTTGCCGTGGTCCTCGGAACTGCGGACCAAATCCGTGCAAGCCTTGTCCAAAGCCACGGGATCAAGCGAAGCGAGAATCCCGATGTCGCCCATCTGGGGGTCCTCCGGAGAAGAATCGCAGTCGCAATCCACCGACAGATTGTTTGCCACGCTGATGTAAAGGATGTTGTCTCCGCAATGGTCGGCCACCGCTTTTGCAGCTTCAGCCATTGACTCAAGGAAGTCGTCCTGTGACGGATTGCCCCAGCTGGTCGTGCTTGTTCCGGCGGAATGGATATATCGCTTGCCGTTTGAAGAAGCGATACCGATGGACATATTCTTGATGGCACCGCCGAATCCTCCCATCGCATGGCCCTTGAAATGGGACAATATAATGGTGAAATCATAATTCAGGAAATGGCTGCCCACGATGTCGCGTGTCAGGTGGCGTCCTCCCTTCAAGGGCAATTCCACTTCGCCCTCCGCATCCATAATATCGACCGGGGCAATAGCCGTAAAGCCGTGTTCTTCGGCAGCACGCATGTGGTCGGCAGCATTGGTACGGTCTCCTCCATAAGCGGTATTACACTCGACAATCGTTCCGTTCACTTTCTGCACCAAGTCTTTTATCAAGTTCGGGTCAAGAAAATTATGACCGCCCGGTTCACCGGTGGAAATTTTAACGGCAACTTTGCCGGTAGCTTTCCGCCCTAACGCCTCATAAATCTTCACAAGATTGTCTGACGATATCTCCGTGAACATATAAACTTTGGCTATTGCAGCCGAATCAGACGAATGATTCTCTTCATTTCCTTTGTTTTGAGAACCTTGTGCGTTGGCGCAACCTGTTATGAATGATAACAACGCCAACAAAACCGGAATACAAATGTTCTTTTTCATACTTTGTTGTGATTAAATGTTGATATTAAAGCCACCCGTCACCGTAGCTCTCGGCATGGGATAGCCGGCATTGATTTCATATTTCTGAGCCAGCAGGTTCTCGCCGCGCACCCAGATGTTAAGCCACTTGCAGATGCGGAAAGAGCCCCGCAGGTTCCACAGCACAAAATTCTCCTGTTGCGGATTGTCGCCGACAGCCGTGTACAGCCCGGCAATATATTGCAGACCGGTGGAAACGCTCCAGCGGCCTTTGGTGAAATTGGCTCCGGCATAAAGTTTATGCTCCGGTGCGGCAATGACGGGATTCTCCATGTGCAGGAAACTGTAGTTGCCGTCCACCGACCACTCCTTATTGATACGGTAGGCAGCCTGAAGTTCCACGCCGCTGTTATATATCGTGCCGAAGTTCTGGTTGAGCATACCCGTTCCATTGGGATTGGGCAGGGTGACAATCAGGTTCTTGCCGTCGATGTAGAATACATTTACTCCGTATCGGAACCGTCCATCCAGCAGCGTCTGCGACAAGGCAATCTCATAGTTCCACATTGACTCCGGCTGCAAGTCTGGATTCTGCGGGGGAAACATATACATCTCACGCAGGATGGGATAACGGAAGCCTTTGGTAGCGGATGCCTTCAGTTCGATGGCGTGCGGCAGGTGAAAGGCAAGTCCGGCCTGCGGAACCCACTCCGTGCCGACACGCGAATGGTGGTCAACGCGAAGTCCGGCATTCAGCGTCAGCCAGTTCCAGATGTCCTGACGGAAATCCACATATCCGGCCACCTCATCCTCGTGCTTGTCCACCAAGTCGCTGCGTGTTCCGGCATCTTCGCCCGACACATAATCCGTCCATGCCTTGCCGCCGTAGCGGAACCAGTCGAACCCGAAGGTGATGCGGTTGCCCTTGAAGAATTGTGTACTTTGGTAGAGCGACACGCCCATCATGTTGTCGTTGGAATTGAAGCGGCCGTCCTGCGAGGTCTCACCTGCACTGGGCGTATAGCCATCGTTAATCCAATGGTCGCCCCAGTTGTAGAAGAAGCTCACGGCACCGGAGGTTTTCTCATAATTGTTGCTGAGGGCAAAGGATGTCACTCCGCGTGTGATGCGCTGGTCGCCGTCCACCAAGGGGGCTGACACCGGACCGGGATAGGAAGCGTTAAAGTGCGTCACATTCACATCGGCATACATGTTCCAGTTGTCCGTCAGGTCGTAGCCCAGCTTGGCGTAGCCGCCGTATTGCTCGAAGCCCATGTCGGCACGATGTCCGTCCGTGCGGTTGTAAGAGCCGCTCACCACGCTGTTGAACCGTCCTTTGCGGATGCGGTTGGTCAGCTCCGTTTCCAGCGTGTTGTACGAGCCGTAACCGGCATGAAGGTCGGTGCGCACCCCGTCCTCGTGCATCTTTCGGGTGACGATGTTGATGACACCGCCCATGGCATTCGAGCCGTAGAGCACGGATGCAGGGCCGCGCAACACCTCCACCCGGTCGGCAAGCAGCGACTGGTAGGCATCGGAAATGGGATGCCCGAAAATGCCTGCATATTGAGGATGCCCGTCAATCAGCACCATCAGCCGGGCGCTTCCTCCGCTCAGTCCGCGCAAGAAGATGCCCCCGGCAGCACCGCCGGACACGCCATAGCCCATCACGCCACGTTCGGTGACGAAAAGTCCCGGCACCTGTTCGGTCAGCACGGGCAGGAGCGACGGCTGCATGCTCTGTTCAATCACGGGGCGGCTTACCACCGATACGGTCTGCGAAAGGTGACGCACATCCGTCTCGTTGCGTGTACCGGTAACGACCACTTCGTCCAGCGCATAGGTGCGCACACTACGAGCGGTGTCGGTCTGCGCCATGCCTTCCGCGCTCAATGCCAGTGCTATGGCTACTGTAAATAAGAATTTTCTCATATATTGAAAAGTTGAAAATAAATAATAATTGGGCCAGCGGGCCTTTAATTGGATGTGCAAAATTAGGCAGTTCTGACAGAAAATTGTAACCAGAATCACCGCAATCTGTATCAATATTCCGGTTTTTGGGCAAAAGAATAAAATATGAATATCCGCCATCGCCCCATCAAGGTTCTCATGTTGTCACAGTACGGGTGAAACATGGTTCCAATGCCTATGGAACTTAGTTCCCATACGTATGGAACATCCGAGGCATGGGATCTTAGCGGATATTCATTAAAGGAAAAGCCCTTGTAAGCTCGTTCGCTTTCAAGGGCCAATGTGCAGTGCATATTAACAATGAAGATTTCCTCCGTCCAGACAAGGCAATGCCAACGTCCAGACATGGCTGTGCCAACGTCCAGAGGTGCCTCAACGGCAAGGCGCGAACATCGGGTCCCAGGCCGGCAAGCGGATGGGCTCTTCTTGGGCTATTTTGCGGATGTTCTCCGGCACATACTTCGACTCGACGACCAGACGGAACATATATTCATCGAACCAGCGGTCCGTCATAATCAAGTGGCCCTGATGACCGTAGGCAGGCCCCCAGCTGTTCTCCACCATCCACTTCACAGGCCGACCGGCCTCGTCCAGGTCTACAGCCACCAGCGTCATGGCATGGGCCGAAAGGCTGGAAAAGGTCTGGATGCGCTGTTTCTTGTCCATGCCGAAAGTGACGCCCATCAACGAACCATAATCGTAGATATCCGTGTCCAGATAGCCACGCTTGGCATCCAACTGGGTCACGTCGCTGGAGAAATACATGGCAGTGCTGTCCTTCAGCGAGGCAATGGCCATCTGCTTGATATCGTCCAAGGGCAGATTGACATAAGTCCAGTTCTTCCCGTCGTAACGGTGGCGGTCGTAGTCAATCGTATAACATTTATAATATTCGCGTGTGGGGTCGTTCATCAGCATCACGTAATTGGTCAGCAGGTTCTTGTCGCCATATTTTTCCAGGAAAGACATGGGTGTGTGACGCTCCACAGCCACCCTCTCACCGGCGGCATTGCGGCGTACATAGTCGAACTCCGTGGGAGGCACACCCAGGTTAAGAGCCAACATCCGATAGACAGTTTTCAGCATTTCCGTTTTGCGCTCTTCGAGAGCAGCGGGCTTGGTCCCCTTCGCTGCCAGGTCGCGAAGCTCCAGGGCAAACTCCTTCAGCTTCAGTCCGATGAGGTTGGACATCATCGACGTATGATCGCTGCTGTACGTTTCGGGCATTGCTTCCTTGGGCACCAATCCATACTTTCCGACAATGTCTGCCACCCCCGTAAAGGTACCTCCGTCACTCAGCGGATGCTTAAAGAGCCACTCCACGGTCTGGTCGGTCATGGGCTTGTCCGCCGTGTCCAGGATGCCTTGCAGGAAAAGGTTTGACTTCTCCAGCTGGTCCCAGAAGAAAGAATAAGCCTGCGAAAACTCCAGGCCGGGCAGGTCGTACTTGGCAATGGCCTTGGCACGCATCACGTTCAGCCCCGTAAACAACCAGCATCGCCCGGACGACTGTTGGTCGGTGATGCCCTTGGACTTCACACGGATAGAAAAATGCGTATCGATACCTTTCTGCTCGTCCAGATTGAGGAT
This sequence comes from Candidatus Bacteroides intestinavium, assembly GCA_019118325.1. Lineage (GTDB taxonomy): Bacteria > Bacteroidota > Bacteroidia > Bacteroidales > Bacteroidaceae > Bacteroides > Bacteroides intestinavium. The sequence continues at coordinate 8,774 of DWZE01000128.1, read as the reverse complement.
GAGCTTGCGGATGTCATTACCGGCTATGGCATTGCGGATGGCTTTCTCCGAAGGCGTTTCCTGGTATGAGGACTGGATTTCGCGAAGCATCTCCGGACGGATGCCTCCTTGCTGCTGAGCCTGTGCGGCCAACAAGCAGGCGCTGAAAAGCGCGAGGGTAAGGGTTCTTTTCTTCATATCGTTTCGATTATGCTTGATTAAACAAATAGGCTCTCGCCAAAAACTCCACAAAAGTAATCCATTTTTTGAAAAATTAGAGGAGAATACGGAAACTATTCCGCGAAAAAGAGTTTTCTTTGCAAATAAATTCATTGAATCCTATGAAGAAGTTCGCCCTTATCCTCATGGGGGTCCTGTCCGTAGCCATCGGACTGAACGCCCAAGAAACCACTTCACCTCCTGTGCCGAACGACAGCACGCCCACACTTTCCAAAAAGGAACTGCGCAAGCAGCGGGTGGCTCAACGCAATTTCCACTACAACATTCTGGGCGGCCCCAGCTATTCGCCCGACTTCGGCCTCCTGATAGGCGGCAGTGCCCTCATGACCTTCAGTCTCCAGCCATCGGACACCACGCTGAAACGTTCCGTAGTACCCATGGCCATCGCCTTCATGTTCGACGGAGGCATCAACCTTTTCTCCAAGCCCCAACTGTTCTTCAAAGGAGACAAATTCCGCATTTTCGGGAAGTTCAGTTACAAGAATACCCAAGAAAACTATTACGGCATCGGATATTCTACCAACAAAAACTACGTCCGGAGCGACACCACCAGCCAATACCGGTATAGCGGCGTGCAAATCAATCCTTGGTTCCTCTTCCGCCTGGGGCGGAGCAATTTCTTCGCAGGCCCCCAGATAGACATCAACTACGACCACTTCACCAAGCCCGGCAAATACCTGGTCGAGGAGCCTTCTTACCAAAGGGCCGGCGGCAACGAGCACGGCTACAAGAACTTCAACGCAGGCCTGGGATTCCTCCTGACCTACGACAGCCGCGACGTGCCCTCCAATGCCTATCGGGGTATGTACCTGGATTTCCGAGGCATGATGTATCATAAGATATTCGGGAGCGACCGGGACTTCTACCGCCTGGAGCTGGACTACCGCCAATACAAGCAGGTAGGCAACCGCAAGGTCATCGCCTGGACGGCACAGAGCAAGAACGTGTTTGGCAAGAACATTCCCCTGACGCAATATTCACTGACGGGCACCCCTTTCGACCTGCGAGGCTATTACATGGGCCAGTACCGCGACAAGTCCTCACATGTGGTCCTGGCTGAATACCGACAGATGTTCAACACAGACAAGGAAAGCTGGTTGGAGCGCATCATCAATCACCTGGGCTTCGTCATATGGGGCGGCTGCGGCTTCATGGGGCCCAATCCGGGCAAGATAGAGGGCGTCCTGCCCAACTATGGCGTAGGCCTGCGCATCGAGGTACAGCCCCGCATGAACGTGCGCCTGGACCTGGGCAAGAACACGGTGAACGACCAAACACTGTTCTACTTCAACATGACCGAAGCATTCTGAATACATCCTACGAAAAAGGGAGGCGAACCGGAATTATATCTTCCATTCGCCTCCCTGTTATTTTTTCCCAATCGTCATCTGTCATCTGTCATGCAAAGATGTCGCTCCGCTCCACGTAGGCAATGACATCGCCCTTGTTGACCACGTCGCCCTGCTTGGCGCAGACCTCTACGACACGGCCCGTAAAGCCGGTCAGCACATTTTCATATTCACCCCACGGCGTGGAGATGTAACAGAAGACCTCGTCGTGCTGGTATTTGCGGCCGATGAACGGGGCAGAAGACGGCCCTTCCACCGAAACCTCCCACAGGACCTGGCCCTTGGAAGGGGCAATGACGGGATCGGCCTTGGCGCGCTTCAACTTCCGGATTTCCTCTTCGGACAAGCCGCCCTTGGCCATAGCTGCATCCTTGGCGCGCATCAATTCCTCCTCGAAACGCTTCTTGGCCACGCCGGACTTATAGTCGCGGTATTGGCGGTCGTGCATGGCCAGTTCGAAGAGTTCCTCATCGTCAGGCCCGTAGTCCCAGCCATTGTCGTCCATCTCCTTGCGGTACTGGTCGAGGGCATCGGGATAGTTCTGTTGCGGGTCGGCATCCGTGAACTCATAACCTTTCGACTTGGCCAACTCTACAATCTCAGGAGCCAACGGCCCGGGCAGGCGTCCGCTCTTGCCCAGAATCATGTCCCAAGTATGGTTGTCGATCATCGTCCAACGCTCTTCGCCCTTCACCTGCTGCATCAGGTTCATCAGCGCCACGTTCTTGACATACTGGCTGAAGGGCGTGACCAAAGGAGGATAACCCAGTTTTGGCCATACGTATTCCACTTCGTCAAACAGCATCACGAGCAAATCGTCCAAACTCAGTTCCGGCTGGTTCTTGCTCTTCAATATCATGTTGATGCCAGAATGTACCCCCTTCAGGTCGGCCATCATGGAACCCATCATGCCACCGGGCAGGCCACACTTCAGCAGGAGGGAAGACATGTGCTTGTTGGTCGGATCCATAAAGTAGCCCAGGAAATCATCGATGAATTCCTGCGTCATGGCACGGGCTTTCATGTAGGCCTTCATATTAATCTCCGGCACCTGGAATCCGGCATCCTTCAGCATAGCCTGCACGGAGATGACATCGGGATGCACCTTTCCCCACGACATCGGTTCCATGGCCACGTCGATGATGTCGGCCCCGTTCTCGCATACCTCCAGGATGGATGCCATCGAGAGGCCCGGCCCGCTATGACCGTGATATTGGATAATCACGTCGGGATGCTTCTCCTTGATGCGCTTCACCAGACGGCCCAGCATGGCGGGACGCCCGATGCCGGCCATATCCTTCAGACAGATTTCCGGCGCACCGGCAGCTATCAGCTGGTCGGCAATTTGGGCATAATAATCCACGGTATGTACGGGCGAATAGGTGATGCAGAGCGTTGCTTGGGGAATCATCCCGGCCTCAAGCGCATACTTAATGGAAGGAATAATGTTGCGGGTCTCGTTCAGGCCACAGAAAATGCGCGTGATGTCCACGCCCTGCGCATGCTTTACCTTATACATCAGGCGACGCACGTCGGCGGGGACGGGATACATGCGCAGCGCATTCAGGCCACGATCCAGCATATGAGTCTGTATGCCTGCCTCGTGAAAGGGCTTGGTAAAAGCACGGACGGCCTTGTTGGGGTTTTCGCCATAGAGCAGGTTCACCTGTTCGAAGGCGCCTCCATTGGTTTCCACCCGTGCAAAGCAGCCCATCTCAATGATAAGCGGGGCAATGCGTACCAATTGGTCTACCCGTGGCTGATACTTTCCGGAAGATTGCCACATGTCGCGATAGACGAGGCTGAATTTGATTTCCTTTTTCATGTTGATTTCGGTATTATTATGTTTCTATGAGGGTTAACTTGAACAAATGCAAATATAAAACATTCTTTTGACATAATGTCACTTTCTCTACAAAAAGTTTCCGAAAAAACATCAGCGCAATTTCAATCTGTCACCCACTTCGGGCACATAGTCCCCGTCCAGCTTGTTCATCTTGTAAAGGTTCTTCAGGCGGATGCCGAACTTTTGCGAAATGGAGTGCATGGAATCACCGTCGCGCACGATATATTCCTTGTAAGGCTTTTGGGCCTTTTTGTTCTTCTTCTTCAAGTAGATGATATCCCCAGGCTCCAGCGTGTACTCCTCGTGCAGGTCGTTATATTTCACCAGTTTCTTCCAACTCGTGTCAAACTCTCCTCCCAACAGGCGGAAGGTGTCCCCCTCGCGCGCCACGACATAGACCAAGCCGTTGGCCAGATAAGTCCGGTGTGGATTGGCCAGCCAAGGTTTCTTCTTCAACAACTTCTGCCAACGGCGCGCCTCCCGCTTGCTCATGCCTTTGGTATCATACTTATACAGCTCGTAATCCTCGATGATGGTGATGAGACGGTTGGCATACGAGCGGTCAGTGGCATAGCCGGCCTTCTTCAAGCCTTTTGCCCAACCCTTGTAATCCGTTATCTTCAGTTTGAAAAGAAAGGCATACCGCGGACCGTTTTTCAGGAATTGGGAGTGGTCCTCGTAGGAATCCTCCACCTTGCGATAGGCCCGGAAACATTCACCTTTCTCGTCATCGTCATGATAGACCTTGCCTCCCGGCCATCCGTGACACTTGATGCCGAAGTGATTGTTGCTCTTCCGGGCCAGTACGCTACGCCCAGCCCCACTCTCCAGCAGGCCTTGAGCCAAGGTGATACTGGCAGGAATCTTATATTTGTCCATCTGCTCGATGGCCAGGGGGGCATATTCCTTAATATACTTATTATATAAGGTATTTCTGCGCTGGGCAGAAACCGGCATCCCCACGTAAAGCAGAATAAACAGCATGGCAATGCCTGTATGCATAAGTTGTTTCATAACAGATAATTTAGCAGTGATTAGTGTTTAGCGACCAGTGATTGGTAAAGCGTTCACCGGCAACATACTCATCCCTCATCCCTAACCCCTAATCACAAAAACAAGTTCACATTTCCCCGCAAAAGTCTGCAAAAGAATCGAGAAAAACAATCCTTTTATTATTTATTAGGGTATAAAGATGCTCGGACTACGAGTATTTTCCTACATTTGCGTCCAAACGACGACTAAGCATCATTACTCATGAAAGAACTGACCATCTCCATCCCCATCCGCGTCTTCGATTATGAAGAGTTGAACGAAGCCGACCGCCAACTTGTTGATACTGCCCGTGAGGCCACCGGGCGCAGTTATTCTCCCTATTCCCGCTTCGCGGTGGGGGCGGCTTTGCGCCTTCTTGACGGCACCATTGTTTCGGGAAGCAATCAGGAAAATGCCGCTTCGCCCTCCGGCCTCTGTGCCGAACGCACCACCCTGTTCTATGCCAACTCCCGCTATCCCGACCAGCCCGTAGACACCCTGGCCATCGCCGCCCGCAATGAACAGGGCAAGTTCCTGTCCGCCCCTATCCCACCCTGCGGAGCCTGCCGCCAGGTAATGCTGGAAACAGAGAAACGCTACGACCACCCGATGCGCATCCTGCTCTACGGCACCGAAGGCATCTACGAGATCCGTGGTGTGGACAAGCTTTTACCCTTGTCTTTCGATGCATCTGCTATGAAATAAGCCGATATATATAGGGTATCTCGGTCTTTTTCCTTACTTTTGTACCCGAAAAACATCAATTCTTCAAAATTATGACAAACGACTATCCTTCCGTCCTTCTTATCTACACAGGCGGAACCATCGGCATGATAGAGAATCCGGAGACCGGTGCGCTGGAGAACTTCGACTTCGACCACCTGCTTCGCCATGTGCCCGAATTGAAGCGGTTCAACTACCACATCTGCTCCTACCAGTTCGACCCGCCCATCGATTCGTCGGACATGGAGCCTTTGATGTGGGCCAAGATAGTCGAAATCATACACTATAACTACGAGCGCTTCGACGGCTTTGTCATCCTGCACGGCACAGACACCATGGCCTATACCGCCTCTGCCTTGAGCTTCATGCTGGAAAACCTGGGCAAGCCTGTCATCCTGACCGGCTCGCAACTGCCCATCGGCACCCTGCGCACGGACGGCAAGGAGAACCTTATCACCGCCATCGAAATTGCCGCCGCCCGCCGTCCCGACGGTTCGCCCATGGTACCCGAAGTCTGCATCTTCTTCGAAAACGAACTGATGCGGGGCAACCGGACCACCAAGATAAATGCCGAGAATTTCAACGCCTTCCGCTCCTTCAATTATCCCCCGTTGGCCAAAGCAGGCATCCACATCCGCTACAACGAGCACCTCATCCGTCGCCCCGACCCCACCCGTCCGATGAAACCCCACTACCTGTTTGACACCAACGTGGTGATGCTCACCCTCTTCCCCGGCATACAGGAAAGCATCATAGACTCCGTACTTCACGTCCCCAACCTGAAAGCAGTGGTACTGAAAACCTACGGCTCGGGCAACGCCCCTCAAAAAGACTGGTTCATACAACAACTGAAGGAAGCCACCGAACGCAACATCATCATCGTCAACATCACCCAGTGCCCCAGCGGTGCGGTAGAGATGCGCCGCTACGAAACCGGCCTCCAGCTACTTCAAGCAGGCGTCATCAGCGGCTATGACAGCACCCCCGAATGTGCCGTCACCAAGCTGATGTTCCTCTTGGGGCACGGCCTCAACCACTCTGAACTACGCCGGCTGATGGACTCGAACCTGGCTGGGGAGATTACGAAGAACGATGACTAAAGAATTGCCGCACCGCGGTTATCTGCACCCTCTACCGTCGGGCATCCATAGAGCTATCGAAAGTCAACGATAGAGCTATCGAAGGCCAACGATAGCGCTTCCGACAGCCGACGATAGGGCTATCGACAAATAAATCCGGAAAAAGACAAGAGGGCATGTCACTCCTATTTTGACATGCCCTCATTCCTTTTTGCTGTCTTGGCTTCTTACTGTCCGTAAATTTCCAGTTCGCCGCAGTTCCAATAGCCTCCGGTAGCGGTCACACTGCCGGCATTGCTTTCAGTCACGGCAATGCGCACATAGTTGTAGGGCTCCCGGTAAGAGAAGACTCCCGAATCATATTCTTCATCGCCTTCCGTAAATTCGTTGCTCACAATACCTATCAGATGCCAGGTGCTGCCGTCCGTACTTGCATAGATATGTGTGGTGACAGGTGCGCCGTTGGCATTCTCATAGCGCGTCCACAGGCTATAGGCAAAATGACTGATGCTGCTGTCCAGCGCAATGTCGATGTATTGTCCATACGTAGGATCGTTGTAGCCATAGGCATAGTCACCGTGCCACATCAGTCCGGATCCGCGGCCGTCTATCAGTCCTTCCAGGCCGTTGCCGTCATAGTCGGCCGTGCCATAGGCTGAATAATAGAGTATTTTCCGTCCACATCGGTCACTGCCCCTATGGTAGAGTTCTGCAAGTACACCGTGGCACCTATCGCCGGTTCGTTCGTGTCGCCAATGCGCACAGTGCCCGTAATCGTCCGTTTTTGTTGCTGTTGGTTCACCCAAAGGTATTCAAATGCAGCTATCACCCAAAAATATATTCGACCAATGGACATGCCTTTCACGACCAAACAGGCTACACGACCGATGAAATTCCCAGGATAAAAAGGTCAAGAATGCCTAATAGTAGGTATTGCCGGATCACCGCAAGCCACGTACCTTTGCAAAAGTAAATCAAGAACATTCAAACGATGCAAGTACTGAAAGAAGACATACGCAGCCGCATATTGAAAGTTGCCAGGCAGCAATTCGCACAGAAGGGATACGCCAAGACCTCCATGCGCGAAATAGCCGGGCTGGCCGGTGTAGGGGTAGGTAATATCTACAACTACTTTGCGAACAAAGACGAATTGTTCCGTGCAGTGGTCCGTCCGGTCTTATATTCCTTGGAAGCCATGTTGCAAGAGCACCACGGCATACGGGGCGAAGACATTATGATGATGCGGTCGGAAAAGTACCTGAAAGCTTGTATCGATGAATATGTTTCGCTCATTGACAAGCATCGCGAGCGGATGGAGATTCTGCTGTTCCGTGCCCAAGGGTCTTCGCTGGAACATTTCCGCGAAAGCTATACAGACCGCTCTACGGAAGTGGTCAAGGCATGGTTCGTATCCATGCAGCAAAAACATCCAGAAATCAATACGGCAGTGTCCGATTTCATCATCCACCTGCATACAGTATGGATGTTCACGATGTTTGAGGAACTGCTGATGCACTCAGTCCCGCGGCAAGAAATGGAGTCCATCTTGCACGACTATATTCTTTTTGAAATTCAAGGTTGGAGGGCAATCATCAAGATATGAGAAACCGGCAACATACATACAGACAAACAGCCGCCACAAGACGGCCGGTAAGGAGGAAATCTTCACGGAGGTTTCCTCCTTTTTTTATGAACCATTCTGAATATCGTTCACTATTAAATACAATATAATATACAATGAAACAGAAACATGAATTTAAGAACATCGTAGCGGAAACACTGCTCATTCCGCTATACATGCGGGCGAAAGAAAGCCGCCGGGAGCATCCCATCCTGAACGACAAGGCAGCGGAAAGACTGGCGAACAGCCTGGAGTACGACTATGTCCGGTTCGACGGAGCCAAACTGAGTGAAGTGGGCTGCGTGGTGCGCGGCTGGTATTTCGACCGGGCCGTGCGGCGGTTCATCGAAACGCATCCTCGGGCGGTAGTCGTAAATGTGGGCTGCGGCCTGGACACCCGCTACCAGCGCATCGGAAACGGGAAAGCAGTGTTTTATGACATGGACCTTCCGGAAGTCATCGCGCTGCGCCGGGAACTGATACCCGAAGAGCCGGGCAACCCTTATATCGCGGCTTCCTTGCTGGAGACCGAATGGATGGACGACCTGCGCCGCAGGCATCCCGACGGGACGTTTATCTTCGTGGTGGAAGGCGTGCTGATGTATTTCTACGAGAAGCAGGTACGCACCTTCCTGCATCACGTGGCAAGCCGCTTCGGCGGAGGAGAAATCTGGTTCGACGTCTGCGGGACCATGATGAGCAAGCACGGCGTCAAACCGGATTCGCTCCGCCACCACGAGGCGCAAATTCGCTCCGGGCTGAGCAACGGGCGCCTGGTGGAGCAATGGGAACCCGCCCTGCACCTGCTGGACCAAGCCAACTACATGAAGTTCTTCCGCCGGCGCTGGGGCTTCTTCTTCGGGCAAATCCTGGGACGGATACCCTGGCTTTGCTACCGGTTCAGT
>DWZE01000127.1 GCA_019118325.1 Candidatus Bacteroides intestinavium | reverse complement strand
GTGAGCTCCTCCAGGCCCCCGTCCCCCAGAGACAGCACCGCCAGGGCCATCCCCAGCCGGAACCCCTCCTGGAAGGCGTACTGGCCGTAGGCCCGGACCGGGTCCTCCCGGAGATGTTCCGGGCAGCGCCGGGGGTCGTAGGGGGGACACCAGGCGAGAAACAGCGCTTCAAAGATACGGTTCATACCAGTCACCTCGCAAAAATTTACGTCTAACGTAAGTTTATTCTGGTTAAACGTAAATGTCAAGGAGTATGATATGAGTTACGATGGCGGTGCGGTGAAAAGATTCCGTGCGGCTTCATTGTCCTGCCTGATACCTTTGTCATAATCCTCGTAGTCCTTGACAAACTGTTCAAGGGCAAGATTGAGCAATGACGGAAGGTTAGGTGCTTTCTCTCCAACGGATCGTTTCTCTCCGTTTTCCTTAGCTTCCTTTTTCACCTTCTTTTGACCTTTCTTGGGAAGCTCTCTACTGATATGTTGATAGATATTACGCAACTTAGGTTCGTCCAAGTCATGGGAAGAGTCTATTTTAGGTAAGAACGGGATTTTGACAAGGCCGCTTTCAATAGCATCTACCAATCCAAAATCACTGACCACCCATGGGAACAACGAGTAAGGGACATATCCGGAACCTTTCAGATAATAGGGCGTAGCGGAAAGGTCATACACCTCCTGGAGCTTATAGCCAAGTCGTTTCATCTGGCGTAAGCCCTCATACCACACCATGGCTTTCTTGTTCTCTTCGTCTGTTTCCTGTTCTTCCTCCGATTTCTTTTTTGAATCAGTACCTTTGGGAAGATAGCAATGGTGAGCCTCATCATTGATTACGACAATGCGCTTGCCCTTCATATTTTTTCCAAGCATTCTGGAAAGGACAGAGGTAAATTCTTCTTTATCCTTTTGCTTGACCATTTCACCATCCTCGTATTTGAGCTTTCCATCAAAGGGACTTGATTTTTTACCCGTGTAAACCTTAGGCTCAAATTGGTGGTAATTGGTAATGGTTATCACGGAGTTAAGGCCGCCAAGCAACCGGGCATACTTTTCAGGTATAAGTTCACGCTGATGGTAATAATCCAATTTGTCATAGCTTGACTTTCCGGAGTCATCAATAAAGAGCACCCCGAGGCGGTCACGAATGGTAATGCCCGGAGCAACAATCAAAAAATGGTCTGCAAAACGAGTATCTTGCGGATTTTCTTTCTTATTGATATAGTGATACAGAATGAGCATGGCCATCACCACCGTTTTTCCCGTACCTGTCGCCATCTTAAATGCGGTACGCGGCAGAATATCCTCATACTTGTCGGATATGGTTTCCCGACGCATATCCAACTCATGAAGAATGCTTCGCCCCATATTCGGATCACGGGGAGCCACTTCATTCAGATATATGGCAGTTTCCACAGCTTCCCGCTGACAAAAGAAAAGGGATTTATTGAGTTCCCTTTCCGGATTTAAGAACCAATATGCCAAGAGGTCACGCGAAGTACGGGTCACCTTAGGGTAACCCTGTTTCCTCCATTCTTTAACGACCTGCCTGATTCCATTGATGAAATTGGCATTTTCGTCTTCTACCGGAATATCGCCAGCGGAAAATAAAGCCTTCGAGGACGAAGCATCGGGCATGACAGTAAGATGAGCCGAATAAGGTCTCCGGCCTTCCAACACCTTCGAATAATCCAAATTGCCTTCGAGTGTGGCATCATAATGCCACTTAGGTTCCTCGTATGGATTATTCAAAATCGGACTTATATTATCACTATTTTTCATCATAGAGAACGCTGTATAATTCAGTGAAACCATCCCTGTCTTATAGATTAAGAATCAGCAAGTATATTCATTTTGATTGCAATCAACAGGACAAAGATAACGATTCTGTTTAACATAGATATCATGAAACAGCAAAAATCTGTTAACCACCCACGCTCGTTATAGCGGGCATTGATGGGTAGCTCTCCATCAAACCGCTCTTGAAAACGAAGATATACCACCTTGCCCAAGCAACATATCTTCTACAGCGACTGAAGCATATATGAAATGGCGAGGGCAGTATAGCTGTCTGCATGGGGAGCTCACCATACATCAGCTCGTTTCCCGTTCTACAATTTTCCTCCACAATTCCCCAGCTTCTCCATTCCGCCGGCATCTTCCAGTTCTGTCAGGAACAGCCGTGCACACATCTCCGCATCATCACCTGCCCGGTGGTGCCACCCGTAAGGTATCTTGAACTGGTCACAGAGATAGTCCAGCCTGTTGCAGCGAAAGTTATAAAGCCTACGAGCCGCACGAAGGGAACAATAATAGGAAATGTCTGGTTTTTCCATACCATACAATTCCAATGAGTGACGAATGCAACCGATGTCGAAAGCGGCATTGTGCGCCACAAGCACGGGAATGTCTTTGAGATATTCAGCGATCTCGGCCCATACCTCTGGGAATTCCGGGGAATTTTCAGTATCAGCCGGACGGATGCCGTGAATCTGCATGTTCCAATAACTGTACATATTCCCTTGCGGACGGACGAGCCACGAACGGGTTTCCGCAATCTCCTCGTCACGCACCACGCAGATGCCTGCCTCGCAGATGGAGGCGCGTCTGCCTGTGGCTGTCTCAAAATCAATGGCTATGAAATTCATTCCTTGCATGGTTTATCCTCGAATGTCATGCCACAAAGTTACACTCCTATTTGTGAAAAATCGCGGCACATCCTTATTTTTTATGCAACTACATACGACAGCACCTATAAACTCCAACTTATCACCTTGCAGAGGCGCGGTCAACGCTTTCATTTCTTTTTCCACCAAGTCTTTGTGTTGCGACTGCAAGAGGCGGAAATAATATTGCGAAGAAATGTTCCGCTGCAAAGTGCGCACGCTCCACATCTCTTTTGCCGTCTCGCGGGCGTACCATTCGCGTGCCCCGTCATTGTCCACTTGCAGCAAAGTGCGGTAGTGTGTCCAAGTGAGCAATACGGATTTTGTACTCACTGAGTCCAAAATCTTCGGGAATGCTTTATAAAACCTTACATACTTATATATAAACTACTGTAATCAAAGCCTTTCCCGTATATAACCGTCAATTCACGCGCCAAGCCTTTGATTATCTCACCGCCGTATGTTGCCCTATCCTTGCCTTTCAACTCTTCTTCGGCAATCCGTTTCCCCAATAGCCAATTACGCTCCACCATAGCCGTATTGACTGCCATATAAGCCTGATGGCGAGCCGCCTCGATAATCGCACGGCTATCACTCACCAAATCATTCGAATGTACATATTTCAATAACAATTCCATAATCATTCTCCTTTCTTCACTTTCTGTTGCGAAACTTGCCCGTCTGAGCCATTGCGTTGCAACGGAATTTATTGATAACCACCGTCTTCATCGGCATTTCAATGAAGGAAATGCAATACTGATTCTTTCTGCAAAGATAGACATATTTCGCACACTCCCTATTCTTTTTCCCAAAATCAATCCAACCTACAGGCAAACTTGCTAACTTTGCACACAAAACCAATCCAATTTTTGATTTCAATCATAAACAAACCATTTACGAACCCCATACAATCCATGCAGATACTCTTAGCCAACGCCAAGATAATGTACGAGAAGGCCGGCCGCAAGCCCATCTCCACCCCGCTTTTCCAATCCATAGCCGACACTTTGGCCAATGAAATGGCACAGATGGACGTGGAAGAACTGGCCCGCCAACTGGACTGCAATGCCCAACTGGCAGCCATAAACCGGAAGCGTTACCAAAACTTTCACATCGCGGAGAAAATGCCGGCTATCCTCGCCTACAACGGACAGGCCTACAAGCACCTCCGTGCCGATACATTGAGCGGGGAAGCCTTGGAGTATGCACAAAACCATCTCTGGATTACCTGCTTCCTCTATGGCCTGCTCAGGCCCCTGGATGGCATCGTACCCTATCGGATGGAACACTGCGTGACCTTGGAAGCCACTCAGGACAAACCCGTCAACCAGTTCTGGAAAGACAAACTGACCCAGGTCCTGATAGACAGCATCCAGGCGGACGACGGCATCCTCATCCACCTGTCCACCGAGGAATATGAACATCTGTTCGACTGGAAAAGAGTGTGCCGCGAAGTGCAGGTCGTCCACCCCCTCTTCTATGTCCGCCAGAAAGATGGCGGATTGAAGATGCAAGCCGTCTGGGCCAAGTCCTGCCGCGGGGCCATGACAAGATTCATCCTGAACAACCGCCCGGTCACTCCCCAAGAACTGGCAGCATTCAGCGAAGAAGGTTTTGAATATGCACCTCAGCTGGGCGAAGAAGGGTTCCCGCATTTCATAAGGGAAATATAAACCACAACGCCATCCTCACCCCAGTCCTTGCAGCAGGAGAACTGAAGCCCGACAAGGAATGTCCGCAGGACGGCCTTCCTGTTGATAGATTCCACCAACAGGCTGGTTTGGCAAAAGATGTATAGCAGAAGAGAGATTTTTCAGGAGAAGAAGGGCGCATTCGATTTCTTTTTGCTATTTTTGCGGACTGTTAAGGATTGACAAATGGGAACAGAACCTACGACATACAGTTTACTAAATACCATCAACTCCCCTGCCGACTTGCGCCGACTGCAGGTGGACCAACTGCCGGAAGTATGCCGTGAGTTGCGGAAGGACATCATCCAAGAGGTGTCCGGCAACCCCGGCCATTTTGCCGCCAACATGGGCACCGTAGAACTGACCGTCGCCTTGCACTACGTGTTCAATACTCCCTACGACCGCATCGTGTGGGACGTAGGCCATCAGGCATACGGCCATAAGATACTGACCGGCAGGCGTGACACATTTTACACCAACCGCAAACTGAAAGGCATACGCCCTTTCCCCTCGCCTGAGGAAAGCGAATATGACACCTTCACTTGCGGACATGCCTCCAACTCTATCTCAGCCGCACTGGGCATGGCCGTTGCCGCTGCCCGCAAGGGAGAGACCGACCGCCACATCGTGGCCGTCATCGGCGATGGCAGCATGAGCGGAGGACTGGCGTTTGAGGGACTGAACAATGCTTCCTCCACTCCGAACGACCTGCTCATCATCCTCAACGACAATGATATGGCCATCGACCGGAGCGTGGGCGGCATGAAGCAATATCTGTTCAACCTGAACACAAGCAACCGCTACAACCAATTGCGATTCAAGCTGGAAAAGCTGTTTTTCAAGATGGGCATCCTCAACGAAGAACGGCGGAAAGCGCTCATACGCTTCACCAACAGCATAAAATCGATGGCAGCCCAGCAGCAAAACATCTTCGAAGGGATGAACATCCGCTACTTCGGCCCCATCAACGGCCATAATGTCAAGAACCTGGCACGCGTATTGCGGGACATCAAGGACTTGAAAGGACCCAAAATCCTACATCTGCACACCGTCAAAGGCAAAGGATTCGCTCCTGCCGAAAAAGACCCCGGCATCTGGCATGCTCCGGGACGCTTCAACCCGGAAACCGGAGAACGCTATGTGGCAGACGACACGAATCTCCCCCCCCTCTATCAGGACGTATTCGGCGAGACGCTGGTGGAATTGGCCCGCCAGAATTCGCGCATTGTGGGTGTGACCCCTGCCATGTTGATGGGTTGCTCGATGAACAGGCTGAAAGAGACAATGCCTGAACGCACGTTCGACGTAGGCATAGCCGAGGGACATGCAGTCACCTTCTCCGGCGGTATGGCCAAAGAAGGACTACAACCGTTCTGCAACATCTATTCCACCTTTATGCAACGGGCCTATGACAATGTGATACACGACATTGCCATCCTGCGCCTGCCGGTTGTACTCTGCCTGGACAGAGCCGGGCTGGTGGGAGAAGACGGCCCTACACACCACGGAGTGTTCGACCTGGCTTATTTCCGCCCCATCCCAAACCTGACCATAGCTTCGCCGATGAACGAACACGAATTGCGCCGCCTGATGTACACCGCACAACTGCCGGACAAAGGTCCTTTCGTAATCCGCTATCCGCGAGGACGGGGCGTGCTCATAGACTGGAGGTGCCCGCTGGAAGAAATCCCCGTGGGAAAAGGCCGCCGGCTGAAAGACGGCAAAGACCTGGCTGTCATCACCATTGGCCCTATCGGCAACGTGGCGGCACAGGCCATCGAACGGGCCGAGAAAGAGAAAGGCCTCTCCATCGCCCACTACGACCTGCGGTTCCTCAAGCCCCTGGACGAAGAATTGCTGCACGAAGTGGGACGACGATTCACCCGAATTGTCACGATAGAAGACGGCGTCCGCATCGGAGGCATGGGCAGTGCTGTCCTGGAATTCATGGCCGACCACGGCTACACGCTCCAAGTGAAACGCATCGGCGTACCCGACAGGTTCGTGGAACATGGAACCGTGCAGGAACTCTACCGACTCTGCCACATGGACGAAAACGAAATTGTGAAACAATTAGAATAAGGAAACGTGAAAATTATCATTGCAGGTGCCGGAGCCGTAGGCACCCATCTGGCCAAATTGCTCTCGCGCGAGAAGCAGAACATCATCCTGATGGATGATGATGAGGAGAAACTCAGCGCGCTCAGTTCCAATTTTGACTTAATGACGGTAGTCGCCTCCCCCACTTCCATCAAAGGGCTGGAAGATGTGGGCACCCACGATGCCGACCTTTTCATAGCCGTTACCCCCGACGAAAGCCGGAACATGACAGCCTGTATGCTGGCCAGCAACCTGGGAGCCAAGAAAACCGTGGCACGCATAGACAACTATGAATATCTCCTGCCCCGCAATAAAGACTTTTTCCACAAACTGGGTGTCGACTCACTGATTTATCCGGAAATGCTGGCTGCCAAGGAGATTGTCTCTTCCATCCGCATGAGCTGGGTACGCCAATGGTGGGAATTCTATGGCGGCGCCCTTATATTAATAGGTACCAAAATGCGTGAAAAGGCAGAAATCGTCGATGTCCCTCTCTACAAACTGGGCGGTCCCACCCTGCCCTACCACATCGTGGCTATCAAGCGGGGCAATGAAACCCTGATACCGCGGGGCGACGATGCCATCCAGCTGAACGATATCGTCTACTTCACCACCACCCGCAAGTATCTGCCCTATGTGCGCAAGGTGACCGGCAAGGAAGACTACGTGGACGTGCGCAACGTAATGATCATGGGCGGAAGCCGCATCGCCGTCCGCACCTCTCAATATGTCCCGGACTACATGCAGGTGAAGATTGTGGACAATGACCTCAACCGTTGCAACCGGCTGACGGAATTACTGGACGACAAGACAATGATCATCAACGGAGACGGCCGCGACATGGACCTGCTGGTGGAGGAAGGACTGAAGAATACCGACGCCTTCGTTGCACTGACAGGTAATTCCGAAACCAATATCCTGGCCTGCCTGGCAGCCAAGCGCATGGGAGTCAGCAAGACCGTGGCCGAAGTGGAGAACATCGACTACATCGGCATGGCTGAAAGCCTGGACATCGGCTCGGTCATCAACAAGAAGATGATCACGGCCAGCCATATTTACCAGATGATGCTCGATGCCGATGTCAGCAACGTGAAATGCCTGACCTTCGCCAATGCTGACGTGGCGGAATTCACCGTAAAACCCGGCTCTCTGATTACCAAACATCCGGTGAAAGACCTCGGATTGCCCAAGGGAATGACCATCGGAGGCCTGATACGCAACGGAGAAGGTGTCGTGGTAATGGGTGACACACTCATCAAGCCGGGAGACCATGTGGTTGTTTTCTGCCTGAGCATGATGATCAAGAAGATAGAAAAGTTTTTTAATTAGAGTAAAAATATGTAAAAACTTAAACTTTTGTTATTTGGAGATAGCAAATGGACAGATAGATGTTTGTATCTTTGCAGACAGATAGAGAATGAAAAACAAGCATTTATTACACATTATATATATGTACAAAATCTTATAGATTTATGAACTTCATTTTTTTAGTCACCGTCGTGCTGACGGCCCTCATCTTTGTGGGACTCGTTGTCGTGATTGCCAACGCGATAGCGCCGCGCTCCTACAATCCGCAGAAGATGGAGCCTTATGAGTGTGGTATCCCTACACGTGGTAAGACTTGGATGCAATTCCACGTGGGTTACTACCTGTTTGCCATCTTGTTCCTGATGTTCGAGGTCGAGACCGTGTTCCTCTTCCCGTGGGCGGTCATCACCGCCGAATTGGGCGTTGCCGGATTGTGTAGTGTATTGTTTTTCTTGTTTATCTTAGTTCTGGGTCTTGCATACGCCTGGAAGAAAGGAGCATTGGAATGGAAGTAACAAAAAGACCCAAAATCAAGTCTATCCCCTACGAAGAGTTCCAAGACAACGAAACCTTGGAGAAACTGATTCAAGAGTTGAATGCCGGTGGCGCCAACGTCATGGTAGGCGCTTTGGATGACCTCATCGACTGGGGGCGCAGCAATTCGCTTTGGCCATTGACATTCGCCACAAGCTGTTGCGGTATTGAGTTCATGGCCGTGGCTTCTGCCCGTTATGACATGGCGCGCTTCGGTTTCGAAGTGACCCGTAACAGTCCCCGCCAGGCAGATGTCATCCTGGTGAACGGTACCATCACCTATAAGATGGCACCTGTGTTGAAACGTCTGTACGACCAGATGGCTGACCCGAAGTATGTGGTAGCTGTGGGTGGATGCGCCGTGAGCGGCGGTCCTTTCCGGAAATCCTACCACGTCGTACAAGGTGTGGACCAGATTCTTCCGGTAGACGTCTATGTACCCGGCTGTCCGCCACGTCCCGAAGCTTTTCTGTATGGCATGATGCAATTGCAGCGCAAGGTCAAGATTGAGAAGTTTTTCGGAGGAGTTAACAGAAAAGAAAAGGAAACAGAAGAATAAGATATGGAAAATACGATATACGTAAAACCGGAAGAGCTGCACAGCACCATGGTGCGCCTGCGCAAGGAAAAGCAAATGGACTTCCTGAGAAGCCTGACCGGCATGGACTGGGGAATCCCCGACGAGAAAGACGCGGAAGGCACCCTGCGCGGCCTGGGCGTGGTTTACCACCTGGAATCCACCGCTACCCAGGAAAGAATGGTGGTGAAGACATCCACCTTGGATCGCGAGCATCCCGAAGTGCCCACCGTTACTGATATTTGGAAAGGCGCCGACCTGCCCGAACGCGAAGCCTACGACTTCTTCGGCATCGTGTTCATCGGCCATCCGGATATGCGCCGCCTGTTCCTGCGCAGTGACTGGGTAGGTTATCCTTTCCGCAAGGACAATGACCCCGCCAAGGAGAATCCCTTGCGCATGGACAACGAAGAGACCATCGACGTGACCAGCGAACTGGACGAAACGTCCGACGGTGGCGTGAAAGAAAAGACAAACGAAATCTTCACCAACGAAGAATATGTGGTAAACATCGGCCCTCAGCACCCCTCTACGCACGGTGTGCTTCGTCTACGCGTGTCGCTGGACGGTGAAATCATCCGGAAGGTTGACCCCAACTGCGGATACATCCACCGCGGCATCGAGAAGATGAACGAGAGCCTCACCTACCCGCAGACCCTGGCCCTGACCGACCGTCTGGACTACCTGGGTGCCATGCAGAGCCGCCATGCCCTGTGCATGTGCATCGAGCAGGCTATGGGTGTGGAAGTGAGCGAACGCGTGCAATACATCCGCACCATCATGGACGAGCTGCAACGTATCGACTCGCACATCCTGTACTTTGCCTGCCTCTGTCAGGACATGGGTGCCACAACCGCCTTCCTCTACGGCTTCCGCGACCGTGAAAAAGTACTCGACATCTTCGAAGAAACCTGCGGCGGACGCCTCATCCTGAACTACAACACCATCGGCGGCGTGCAGGCCGACATTCATCCGAACTTCGTACATCGCGTGAAGGAATTCATCCCCTACATGCGCCACAACCTCCAGGAATATTTCGACGTGTTCATCAACAATGTCATCGTGCAGCAGCGTCTGAAAGGCGTGGGCGTACTGAGCCGCGAAGATGCCATCTCCTTTGGTGCCACCGGCGGTACGGGACGTGCCAGCGGCTGGGCCTGCGACGTGCGCAAGCGCATTCCCTACGGTGTGTATGACAAGGTGGACTTCAAGGAAATCACCTATACGGAAGGCGACTGTATGGCCCGCCTCATGGTACGTATGGACGAGATTCTGGAGAGCCTGCACATCATCGAGCAGTTGATAGACAACATCCCCGAAGGTCCTTACCAGGAGAAGATGAAGCCCATCATCCGCGTGCCCGAAGGTTCGTACTATGCAGCCGTCGAAGGCAGCCGTGGCGAGTTTGGCGTGTATCTGGAAAGCAAGGGCGACAAGACACCTTACCGCCTGCACTATCGTTCGACGGGCCTGCCCCTCGTAGGCACATTGGACACGCTTTGCCGAGGCGCCAAGATTGCCGACCTGATAGCCATCAGCGGCACGCTGGACTACATCATCCCCGACATAGACAGATAATGAATACATTAGCACTTTAATCATATTAATACGTTAAAAGATGTTCGATTTTAGTATTGTATCAAGCTGGATACACCAGATGCTGACATCCGTCATGCCCGAGGGCCTGGCCATCTTCATCGAGTGTGTAGTAGTAGGAGTATGCATCGTGCTGATGTATGCCATCCTTGCCATCCTGTTGATTTATATGGAGCGCAAGATATGCGGTTTCTTCCAGTGCCGCCTGGGCCCGATGCGTGTAGGCCCCTACGGAACCATCCAAGTGATCTGCGACGTGCTGAAGATGCTGACCAAAGAAATCTTCACACCGAAGACCGTAGACAAATTCCTCTATAACCTGGCACCCTACATGGTGTTGCTGGCTTCCTTCCTGACCTTTGCCTGCCTGCCCATGAACAAAGGCATGGAGGTGCTGGACTTCAACGTCGGCATATTCTTCGTAATGGCCGCTTCCAGCATCGGCGTGGTAGGTATCCTGTTGGCCGGCTGGAGTTCGAACAGCAAGTACTCCCTCATCGGAGCCATGCGTAGCGGCGCCCAAATCATCAGTTACGAACTTTCCGCGGGTTTGAGCATCCTGACGATGGTTGTCTTGACCGGCACCATGCAGATTTCCGAAATCGTAGGTGGCCAGGCTGACGGATGGCTGATCTTCAAGGGACATATTCCTGCCATCATCGCTTTCATCATCTACCTGATTGCCAGCAATGCAGAATGTAACCGCGGCCCGTTCGACTTGCCTGAGGCAGAAAGTGAGCTGACCGCCGGTTATCACACCGAATATAGCGGTATGCACTTCGGCTTCTTCTACCTGGCTGAATATCTGAACCTGTTCATCGTATCGGCCATCGCCGCTACCGTGTTCCTGGGCGGCTGGATGCCGTTACACATTCCCGGTCTGGACGGTTTCAACATGGTGATGGACTACATTCCCGGTCTCATCTGGTTCTTTGCCAAGGCCTTCTTTGTAGTATTCCTGATGATGTGGATGCGCTGGACGTTCCCCCGTCTGCGAATCGACCAGATTCTGAAGCTGGAATGGAAATACTTAGTACCGATTTCGATGGTCAACCTGCTGCTCATGGCATTGGTAGCCACCTTCGGATTACACTTTTAACCCCCCCAAGTTTGTGACTATTATGGAAGAAAAAGATACATATTTCAGTGGGTTGTCTAAGGGGGTGCGCAGCCTGTGCATCGGCCTGAAGACGACCATGCGTGAATTCTTCACGAAGAAAGTGACGGAACAATATCCTGAGAACCGGAAGGAACTGAAGATGTTCGACCGTTTCCGCGGGACGTTGACCATGCCCCACAACGAGAACAACGAGCACCACTGCATCGCCTGCGGCCTTTGCCAGATGGCCTGCCCCAACGGCACCATCAAGGTAACGAGCGAGACCATCACGACCGAAGACGGCAAGAAAAAGAAAATACTGGCCAAGTATGAATACAACTTGGGTTCGTGCATTTTCTGCCAGCTGTGTGTCAACGCCTGTCCGCATAATGCCATCACGTTTGACCAGAACTTCGAGCACGCCGTATTCGACCGTTCCAAACTGATCCTCACGTTGAACCATCCGGGCAGCCACGTAGAAGAAAAGAAAAAAGATATTACTAATAAGCAATAAGCACTTATAGACATGGAAATAACTCTCGAAACAGTAGTTTTCTACTTCCTTGCGGCTTTCATTGCCGTATTTTCCATCCTGACGGTGACCACCAACCGCATTGTGCGCGCGGCCACTTACTTGCTGTTCGTACTGTTCGGCACGGCAGGATTCTATTTCCTGTTGGGATATACGTTCCTCGGTTCCGTACAAATCATGGTCTATGCCGGAGGTGTCGTCGTGCTCTACGTATTCTCCATCTTCCTGACCAGCGGCGAGGGAGCCAAGTTCCAGAAGCTGAAGAAAAGCCGTTTCTGGGCTGCCCTGGGAACAACCCTGGCAGGAGGCATCATTGTATTGTTTGTACTGCTGAAGCACAAGTTCCTGGCCCCGACCGACATTGAATATGCCGAAACCGGATTCAAGGAAATCGGCACGCTGATGTTGAGCAGTGACAAATACGGATATTTATTGCCGTTCGAGGCAGTCAGCATCCTGTTGCTGGCGTGCATCATCGGCGGATTGTTAATCGCACGTAAAAGATAGACATAGCCATGGTACATTTGGAATTTTATCTGATAGTCTCGACTATCATGCTTTTTGCAGGTGTCTACGGGTTCTTCACCCGCCGCAACACACTGCACATGCTTATTTCGATTGAGTTGATTCTGAACGCCACGGACATCAACTTCGCAGTGTTCAACCGTTATCTGTTCCCCGGTATGCTGGAAGGCTATTTCTTTGCCCTCTTCGCCATTGCCATTGCCGCAGCGGAGACGGCCATCGCCATCGCCATCATGATCAATATCTACCGCAACATACGCAGCATCCAGGTGAACCGCTTGGAGGAATTGAAGTGGTAATATCAACCGAAGTGAAAAACTAATAACAGAAACTTGAATATGGAATATACAATTCTTATCCTACTGCTTCCGTTCCTCTCGTTCCTGACCCTCGGTCTGGGAGGCAAATGGATGTCCCACCGTACGGCCGGCATGATAGGCACGGTGGTGCTGGGCGCGGTGACGGTGTTGTCCTATGCCACGGCTGCCATTTACTTCAGCAGTCCCCGTCTGGCAGACGGCACGTTCGAGACGCTGATGCCTTATAACTTCACTTGGTTGCCCTTCACGGAGCGGCTGAGCATAGACATGGGTATTCTGCTCGACCCGATTTCCGTGATGATGCTGATTGTCATCAGCACGGTATCTTTCATGGTACATATCTATTCGTTCGGCTATATGAAGGGCGAAGTCGGCTTCCAACGCTACTACGCTTTCCTGTCGCTGTTCACCATGTCCATGCTGGGACTGGTGGTGGCTACCAACATCTTCCAGATGTACTTGTTCTGGGAGTTGGTGGGTGTCTCCTCCTACCTGTTGATCGGATTCTACTACACGAAGCCTTCGGCCATCGCCGCCTCCAAGAAGGCATTCATCGTAACGCGCTTTGCCGACCTGGGCTTCCTGATCGGCATCCTGATTTACGGCTACTTCGCCGGTACCTACACCTTCGAGCCTGACACGATGATGCTGGCCAAGGGCGGTGCCGCCATGATTCCGCTGGCACTGGGCCTGATGTTCATCGGTGGCGCCGGCAAGAGTGCCATGTTCCCGTTGCACATCTGGTTGCCGGATGCCATGGAAGGCCCGACGCCTGTCAGCGCCTTGATCCATGCCGCTACGATGGTGGTTGCCGGTGTTTACCTGGTGGCCCGCATGTTCCCGTTGTTCATTGAGTACGCTCCTTCCACGCTGCACATCGTGGCCTACGTAGGTGCATTCACAGCCTTCTTCGCTGCCAGCATCGCATGCGTACAGACAGATATCAAACGCGTGCTCGCCTTCTCGACCATTTCTCAGATTGGTTTCATGATGGTTGCCTTGGGTGTTTGCTTCGCCGCTGATCCTCACCATGGTGGTTTGGGCTACATGGCCGGCATGTTCCACTTGTTCACACACGCCATGTTCAAAGCCCTGCTCTTCCTTGGTGCCGGTAGCATCATCCACGCCGTACACAGCAACGAGATGTCGGCTATGGGAGGCTTGCGCAAGTATATGCCCATCACGCACATCACTTTCCTGATTGCCTGTCTGGCCATCGCCGGTATTCCGCCGTTCTCCGGATTCTTCTCGAAGGACGAGATTCTGACGGCTTGCTTCCAGTTCAGCCCGGCTATGGGTTGGATCATGACCGTTATTGCCGGCATGACGGCTTTCTATATGTTCCGCTTGTACTACGGTATTTTCTGGGGAACAGAGAACAAAGAACTTCATGCTGCCCACACACCGCATGAGAGCCCCTTGTCGATGTCCTTCCCGCTGATGTTCCTGGCACTGGTAACTGTTGTGGGCGGATTCATTCCTTTCGGTGAATTTGTTTCCTCCAACGGTCATGCCTACGAAATCCACTTGGATTGGAGCGTAGCCGCCACGAGCATCGTGGTAGCCGTGGTTGCCATCGCACTGGCTACATTCATCTACGCCAAAGAGAAGCAACCCGTGGCCGATGCTTTGGCCCGCCGCTTCCGTGGTTTGTGGACGGCTGCCTATCACCGCTTCTACATTGACGAGATTTATCAGTTCATCACGCACCGGATCATCTTCCGCTGCATCTCCACTCCTATCGCCTGGTGGGACCGCCACGTAGTGGATGGCTTCTTCAACTTCCTGGCTTGGAGCTCCAATGCAGGCAGTGATTCCATCCGCACGTTGCAGAGCGGCCGCGTACAACAATATGCGCTTGTGTTCCTGCTGGGTGTATTGGCACTGATACTGATTCTGCTGCTGTAAGGTCAAAGGCTCAAGTGATTTAATTAACATCGAAACACTAATTATTAAATAACATATAAGATGAACTTCTTATCATTATTTGTTCTCATTCCCCTGCTGATGTTGCTGGGCCTTTGGTTGAGCCGCAACATCTCACAGATACGCACGGTGATGGTGACGGGCGCTTCGGCCTTGCTGGTGCTCTCCATCGCACTGACCGTGATGTACCTCCAAGCCCGCCAGGGTGGCGCGACGGACGAGATGTTGTTTTGCGCCGACGTTGCCTGGTATCCGGCTCTCAACATACACTATTCGGTAGGTGTCGACGGCATATCGGTAGTGATGCTGCTGCTTTCGGCCATCATCGTATTCACGGGTACTTTCGCTTCCTGGCGTCTGCAACCGCTTACGAAAGAATATTTCCTCTGGTTCACGTTCCTGTCCCTGGGTGTGTTCGGCTTCTTCATCTCGATAGACCTGTTCACGATGTTCATGTTCTATGAGGTGGCTCTGATCCCGATGTACCTGCTGATTGGCGTGTGGGGTTCCGGTCACAAGGAATACTCCGCTATGAAGCTGACGCTGATGCTGATGGGTGGCTCTGCCTTCCTGCTGATCGGCATCCTGGGCATCTACTTCGGTTCGGGCGCAACGACCATGAACCTGCTGGAGATTGCAGGCCTGCACAACATTCCCATCGAACAACAGCGCATCTGGTTCCCGCTGACCTTCATCGGTTTCGGCGTATTGGGCGCCCTGTTCCCGTTCCACACATGGAGCCCCGACGGTCATGCTTCGGCGCCGACGGCTGTGTCCATGCTGCATGCCGGTGTATTGATGAAGCTGGGAGGTTACGGTTGCTTCCGCATCGCCATGTTCCTGATGCCTGAGGCTGCCAACGAACTGTCTTGGATCTTCCTCATCCTGACGGGTATCTCGGTGGTTTACGGTGCCTTCTCGGCTTGCGTACAGACCGACTTGAAGTATATCAACGCCTACTCTTCCGTATCCCACTGCGGTCTGGTGCTTTTCGCCATCCTGATGATGAACACGACGGCCAGCACGGGTGCTGTGCTGCAGATGTTGTCCCACGGTTTGATGACAGCCTTGTTCTTCGCCCTGATCGGTATGATCTACGGACGTACACACACCCGTGACGTCCGTGAGTTGAACGGTCTGATGAAAATCATGCCTTTCCTCTCCGTCTGCTACGTGATTGCCGGTCTGGCCAACCTGGGCTTGCCGGGTCTGAGCGGTTTCGTGGCCGAAATGACCATCTTCACCGGTTCATTCCAACATGCAGATACGTTCCACCGCGTATGGACCATCATTGCCACGGCCTCCATCGTCATCACGGCAGTCTACATCCTGCGACTGGTGGGCAAGATCCTGTATGGCACCTGCACCAACAAGCACCACCTGGAACTGACGGACGCTACATGGGACGAACGCACGGCAGTGATTGTCCTCATCGTCTGCGTGGCCGCCCTGGGTATGGCACCGTGGTGGATCAGCAATATGATTGGCGACAGCGTATTGCCGATTATCAACCATCTGGCAGTAGTTCAATAATCACTAACCTGTAAAACAACAATTCGACAAATATGGATTACAGTCAATTCCTACTGATGAAAGAAGAGCTGTCGCTGATTGCCGTCATCGTCATTCTCTTCATCGCAGACCTCTTCATGAGTCCTGACAACCACAAGCGCGACGGTAAGCCGATGCTGAATACCATCCTCCCGGTTGCGCTGCTCCTCATACATACGCTCATCACCATCGTTCCCGGTGGGGACGTCAGCCTCTTCGGCGGCATGTACATCAACACGCCTGCCCAGAGCATTGTGAAGTCCATCCTGAGCGTAGGTACGCTGGTTGTATTCCTGATGGCACACGAATGGATGCGCCGCGAAGACAACCACATCAAGCAAGGTGAGTTCTACGTCCTGACGCTCTCCACCCTGCTGGGTATGTACTTCATGATTTCCGCCGGACACTTCCTGATGTTCTTCATCGGACTGGAAACGGCCAGCATCCCGATGGCAGCCTTGATTGCTTTCGACAAGTATCGCCATCAATCCGCCGAAGCCGGTGCCAAGTACATCCTGACAGCCATGTTCTCCAGCGCCCTGCTGCTGTTCGGCCTCTCGCTGATCTACGGCACGACGGGCACGCTCTACTTTGAGGATATCCCCGCCGCCTTGGACGGCAGCGCCCTGCAAATCATGGCCCTCGTGTTCTTCTTCTCGGGCATGGGCTTCAAGATTTCGCTGGTGCCCTTCCACTTGTGGACGGCCGACGTTTACGAGGGTGCTCCCAGCACGGTGACAGCCTACCTGAGCGTCATCTCCAAAGGCTCTGCCGCCTTCGTGCTGATGATTGTCCTCATCAAGGTATTTGCCCCGATGGTAACGGAGTGGCAGACCATCCTCTACTGGATTATCATCCTCTCCATCACCCTGGCCAACCTCTTTGCCCTGCGCCAGCAGAACCTGCAACGCCTGATGGCCTTCTCCAGCATCTCGCAGGCAGGCTACATCATGCTGGGTGTCATTGCCGGCACGGCGATGGGTATGACCTCGTTGATTTACTACGTGCTGATTTACCTGTTCGCCAACCTCGGCGTCTTCACGGTGATCAACATCATCATGCAGCGCACGGGCAAGGTGACACTGACCGACTATAACGGTCTGTACACCACCAATCCCCGCCTGGCCTTCCTGATGACGCTGGCCCTGTTCTCCCTGGCAGGTATCCCGCCCTTCGCAGGCTTCTTCTCGAAGTTCTTCATCTTCGCAGCAGCCTTCCACAGCGGCTTCCACCTGCTGGTGTTCATCGCGTTGGTCAACACGGTATTGTCCCTGTACTACTACCTCCGCGTAGTGAAGTCGATGTATATCAACAAGAGCGACGAACCTATCGTTGCTTTCCAGAGTGACAACTACACCCGTGTCAGCCTGCTGCTGTGCACGGCCGGCATCATTGTGCTGAGTATCGCCAGCGTGGTATATGACAGCATCGACAAATTCAGTTTCGGCTTATAAGCTTCAATATATTATAAGCAATTAATTTTAGGTTAAACAAAAGTTTGGAAGTCGGGGCACGTGAGTGTCCCGGCTTTTTTTATGGAAGTAAGGGAGTTATACTCTGCTCGTGATGAATTTGTGTATTTTAGTCATGGTAAGTAGATGTTCAAATTTATACTACGCGCAGGATAAATTTGTGCATTTTCACATCAGATGCAGGGTAGAACACATTATCTTGTCGGTCAATCGCACGGTTTTGCGGGTGGATATCTCTGTCCATACTCGCAGATATCTCCGTCCGTGCCCGCAGATATCTCCGCCCGTGCCCGCAGACATCTCCGTCCGTGACCTTTCATATCCCGATTATACTTCACGAGAGAATATACATCAAATGCACAAGATAGGTAAGTAAATCGCAAGAATTGAATGATTACATATCGGTTAGAGTTTTAGGCGCGGATTACGCGGATTTCACGGATTATATTTCATTACAAAACGCTGATTTCATTGATTATATAAATAATAATAAGTAAGTAATCATTCCTATTTAGTTTATACTATCGACGTATCTGTCATTCTGAGCGAAGCCCGTAGGGCGTAGTCGAAGAATCTCACTACATGCACTGCCCAAGGGAATCGTGTCTTTCGGGAGATGTTTCG
>DWZE01000126.1 GCA_019118325.1 Candidatus Bacteroides intestinavium | reverse complement strand
AGCTTGTCCTTGTGTTTGCGGAGCACGTCAAGATAACTTTTCAAAGCATCGGTTACGAGTTCCTCATATTGGTCAAGTGCTGTTCTGTTCATTGCTTTAATGTGTGGTGAGATACCATTAAAGGTAATGAAAATCAGCTACTTGACCTATTTTATCCTGCTAAACTTTATTAATTAACTTATTTGTTATCAACGGATTAGCTATAAATTTAACGAAGTATTATAATATATGATTGCCTGGAAATAGGGATGAGAACCTCAACGTGCGTTTTCACTAGTAGGGATGCCCCTTTTAACGTTGCCGATAAAAAAGGCGCGGATCGCACGAATCACACGATGCTTCTCAGCAATTCCGTGTCATCCGCGCCATCCGCGCCTGTTCTATAAAGATAGGACCTCTACTTACTTCTTGCCCTGCTCTTTCAGCTTGGCCGTGAAGGCGGCAGCCTTGTCAGCAGCTTCTTTCTCTGCTTCGGGAGAAGCATAAGCGTGCTTGTAGCCCTGCACCTTGTTCCATTCGCCACGGGTGAAATCCGGGAAAGCCACCGGAGCACAACCGTTGTCCATGGACAGTTCGCCCAGTTCGGCCAGACAGCACCATTCAGCCAGGTCATATACATCCATATCCAGCGGCAGGCCATTCTGCAAGCAGTACACCAGACGGCACATCATGATGAAGTCCATGCCACCGTGGCCGCCCACTTCCTTGGCCATTTCGCCATATTTCTTCAGGATGGGGTGCTGGTACTTCTCTACCAAAGCTTCCATCTCCTTCTGGGGCAGGAAGCTGTGGGCACTGAGGTTGTCCACCTGGGGCTGCACGCCGGAAGCGTTCAGCTGTTCGCCTGCCAAGGCATAACCCTCGATGGGATACTTGTTGGCAAAGCCCTTGGTACCCGTCAGCTGATACAGACGGTTGTAGGGCTGGGGCGTCATGACGTTATGCTGGATTTCGATGACCTTGCCCAGCTCGGTGCGGATAAGGGTCGTGGTGTGGTCGCCGTTGCGGAAGTTGTTGCAGACGGAGTCCGTGCGCTCTTCCACCAGCGCCTTGCCGATGACAGATTTCGTGTCCATAGCCACGAGGGTCTTCATGCGGTCGCCGCGATGGATGTTCAGCGCCTGTGCGACAGGGCCCAGGCCGTGAGTGGCATAGACGTCGCCACGGTGGCGCATATTGTAGTCCAGACGCCAGCCCAGCTTGTCATTCTCGCCGTCCTTCCAGTAGTAATCCCAGAACTCGTCGAGGTTGTGGATGTATGCGCCCTGTGCACGGATGACTTCGCCGAATACACCCTGCTGGGCCATGTTCAGCGTATTCATCTCAAACCAGTCATAGCAGCAGTTTTCCAGGATCATGCAGTGCTTGCGGGTCTTCTCGCTCAGGTCGATCAGCTCCCAGCACTGAGCCAGGTTCATGACAGAAGGCACTTCGATGGCCACGTTCTTGCCATTCTCCAAAGCGCACTTGGCCACGGGGAAGTGATGCATCCAATCGGTAGCCACGTACACCAAGTCGATGTCATCGCGCTTGCAGAGTTCTTCATAACCCTTCTCGCCGCTGTAGATGGCAGCCTCGGGCATGGAGGCTTTTCTCAGATACTCCTGGCAACGCTCGGCACGTTCCTGCTCGTAATCGCAAAGGGCGACAATCTGTGTGCCGGGGATGTGGGTAAAGCTCTCCACGGCACCCGGTCCACGCATACCCAGGCCGACAAAGCCCACGCGCACCACCTCCAGTTTGGGGACGGTCAGTCCGATGGCGCTTTCCTGTCCGGCCGGACGTTCAGGCGATTCTACTACGATGGTTCCTTGTTCCCAATGCCAGTTAGTTCCCTTGTCGTTGGTGTAGACCGTGGGCGACTGCGTGGAGCAGGCTGCCGTGCACAAGGCGAAGCACGCTCCCATCAATGCATACTTGATTTTCATCACAAGATAAAGTAATTAAATAATTATTTGTTAATAAAATGAAGTTTGTTTTCTAACCTGTCAAATGCCAACCCTCGCGGACGGCGCGGCAAAGATAAGCATTACTTTCCAAACTGCCCAATATAAATAGGTGTATATTTTCAGAGGAAGAAGATTTTAGGAGTTAAGAAGGAATTAAGAAGGAGTTAAGGAGTTAAAAAGTTAAAGGAGTCAAGCCGATAGCCAGTCTATGAGGAGGAAAAGGAGGACTGCGGAAAAGAGGAGAGCTATTTCGTGATATCCGGAAGCAGACACCGTGATATCCGGAAGCGGAAGCCGTGATACCCGGAAGCGGAAGCCGTGATATCCGGAAGCGGGCACCCCACCCCGAAGCACAAATATACGAGCATTTCGTATTATTTAACCATATACATTTTGTATATTTACGAATTAACCGTAGCTTTGCAACGAATTCACTAAAAACATTTATCCATGGAGAAATTAACCAGACAAGAAGAAGAAGTGATGTTGCACATCTGGGCATTGAAAGAGTGCTTCATCAAAGACATCCTGGCCCGCTATGACGAGCCGAAACCGCCCTACACGACCCTCGCGTCCATCGTGTCCAACCTGAAACGCAAGGAGTACGTCAAGCTGACCCGTGTGGGCAACACGTACCTGTACACCCCGCTTATCAGTGAACAAGAGTATAAACGTACCTTCATGAGCGGCTTTGTGCGCAACTATTTCGAGAATTCCTACAAGGAGATGGTGTCTTTCTTCGCCAAAGAGCAGAAGATATCGGCCGACGACTTGCAGGACATCCTACAGATGATTGAGAAAGGAAAAGAATAAAGACAACCCGATAAATGCCCTCATGCCATGTCTGACTACCTGTTGAAAGCCAATGTGATTCTCGCACTGCTCTATGCGTTCTACCGGCTGTTCTTCTACCGGGACACGTTCTTCAACTACCGGCGCATCTCGCTGCTGGCCATCATCGCCGTCTCCGCCCTGGCTCCCCTGCCCTGGACGCAGCTATGGATACACACCTGGTCCACAGCCGATGCCGTCAGCACGTTCACGGCGGAGGTGTTACTGCCCGAGTTCGTGGTCACGGCGGAAGGGGCCTCGGCCACATCCGGTGTCCTGACCCTGGCCGCGTGGCTCTACGGGGCCGGCGTCTGCCTGCTGCTGGGGCGCATCGGGGTCCAGCTGCTGGCCATCATCCGCCTGAACCACCGCTGCCCCCGGACAGAAGTGAACGGAACGACGGTGCGGGTCTTGCCCGAAGGCGAGGCGCCTTTCTCTTTCTTCAACCGGATATTCGTCTGTCCCGGCAGGCATACCCCCGGGGAACTGGACGAGATACTGACCCATGAGCAGACCCACGCCCGCCAGGCACACTCCATCGACGTGCTGATAGGGGAACTGGCCTGCGCCTTCTGCTGGTTCAACCCCTTTGCCTGGCTGTGGAAACGGGAAATCCGGCAGAACCTGGAGTACCTGGCCGACCGGAGCGTCCTGGACGAAGGACACGACCGGCGAATCTACCAGTACCACCTCCTGGGACTGGCTTACCACAAGGCTGCAGCAACCATCTATAATAACTTTAATGTATTACCTTTAAAAAAGAGAATCCGTATGATGAACAAGAAAAGAACTCAAAGCATCGGGCAGTTGAAGTACCTGCTCTTCCTCCCGGTGGCAGCCTTGCTGGCCGCTGCCTGCGCCGGCAACTCCAACAAACAGGACACAACGACGGCACAACCGGAGGCCGTGGAAGCGGCCAAGCCTGAGACCCCGGCGACCACCCCGGCGGAAATCACCGTTGCCGCCCAACCCACCGAAGAGGCCGCAGGCACTCCGAAGGAAACCACCCGGCAAGCTCCTCCCCCTCCCAAAATATTGAGCAGGACACCTGCAGAAGGCGACGTACTTGACCAGGTAGACCAAGTTCCCCAATTCCCCGGCGGCCCGCAGAAAATGTTTCAATATCTCGGAGAGAACCTCAAGTATCCGGTGGCTGCCCAGGAGGCCGGTCAGCAAGGCAAGGTGTACTGCGGCTTCGTTGTCAATGCAGACGGCCATCTCAGTGATTTCGAGGTGGTAAAAGGCATCTGCCCCGAACTGGACGAAGAAGCTATCCGCGTCATCAAGGCCATGCCCGCCTGGACACCCGGCAAGAAGGACGGAAAGGCCGTGAACGTACGCTACACCCTGCCTATTGTGTTCAAGCTGCAATAGGCACAGTCCCCACAAAAGAGGATGTGTCAAACTATCAAATGGCACACAGATGACACAGATACAACCGATGGCCACAGATTATATAGTATGGATAGGCAACTAAATAAATCTGCGAAAATCTGTTTAATCGGTGTCATCTGCGTGCCAATCTCTCATTACGAGACACCCTCCTTTCAATTCTCTCTATTTTACTTTTTAACTTCGACGATGTGGGTAGGCGGCATCTCTACGTTGCGCCTATCCACTTGTCGTACCACTCTTGCGGCCAACTGCAGGAAGGCCCTGCCCGTCACCGTATTCTCATCCAATGCCGCGGGTTGTCCCTCGTCGCCGCTCTCGCAGATGCTCTGCACCAGGGGGATTTGTCCCAGCAGGGGCACGCCCAGTTCGTCAGCCAGCCGTTTGCCTCCCTCCTTGCCGAAGATATAGTACTTGTTCTCCGGCAGTTCAGCCGGGGTGAACCAAGCCATGTTCTCCACCAAGCCCAGGATGGGGACTCCCACCTTTTCATTCCGGTACATGTCCACGCCCTTGCGCGCATCGGCCAGGGCCACCTGTTGGGGCGTGGTGACTATCACCGCCCCCGTGATGGCGAGGGTCTGGAGCAGCGTCAGGTGGATGTCGCTCGTGCCCGGCGGAGTGTCGATGACGAAGTAGTCCAGGTCGCCCCAGTCGGCATCGCCCACCAGTTGCTTCAGTGCGTTGCTGGCCATGCCTCCGCGCCACAGCGTGGCCTGGTCGGGGTTGACAAAGAAGCCGATGGAGAGCAGCTTCAGTCCATACTTCTCGATGGGGATGATGAGGTCGCGGCCGTCCTTGCGCTCGGCATAAGGGCGGGCATCCTCCACCTGGAACATCTTGGGCACGGACGGTCCGAAGATGTCGGCATCCAGCAGCCCCACCTTGTAGCCCAGCTTGACGAGGGCCACGGCCAGGTTGGCGGCCACGGTGCTCTTGCCCACGCCGCCCTTGCCGCTGGACACGGCGATGACGTTCCGCACCTGCGGCAACATCTTGCCCGGTTCGGGACGGGCGGCCTGGCGGCTTTCGGTAGTGATGGTCACCTCCACGTCGGGCGACACATAGGTATGGATGGCGGTCTCGGCCGCCTTCACCATCGACTTCATGAAGGGGTCGGTGGGCTTCTCGAATACGAGCGAGAAGCTGACTTTCATGCCGTCGATGCGCAGGTTGTCGGCCACCATCTCTGCCTCGACGAGGTTCTTCCCGTTGCCGGGATAACGCACGGTGGCCAGTGCGTCGTGTATCAGTTTGGGATAAATCGCAGTCATATTATTAGTGCTAATTATTTACAATCCAATTAAGCCGACATCAAAGCCGGTTTGATGTAGGATCAAAGCCGGTTTGATGTGGGAACAAAGCCGGTTTGATGTAGGAACAAAGCCGGTTTGATGTAGGAATCATCCGGGTATATTGATTATCAATCAATTAACTTATCCGCCAAGAGGTGCGGCGACCGGTAATCTATCTTGACACTTCCAGTCCGCTCCGCTTGCTGCGCCCGTAGCTGCGGTAGTCGTCCAGGGGGATGTCCACGTCGGGTTCTGCCAGGCCGCCTTCCTGCGGCAGGCGGAAACAGATGTACTTGATGGTCATGCCGCGGTCCAGCCACTGCTGCTCGTAGTAGGTGCGTATGCCTGTCAGCACGCCGCCACTGAGGGGCGAGGCGTAGAGGTCGTCGGTCATCGCTTCGACGGGCAGGCCGTTATGCTCCAGCATCAGGCGGGTGTAGGTGTACATGAAAGGACTGTCCGTCTTGACATGTATGCGTCCCCCGTCGCGCAGGAAGCGGCGGTAGCGGTTGAGGAAGTAGGTAGACGTCAGACGTTTCGTTGCCTTCTTCATCTGCGGGTCGGAGAAAGTGAGCCACAACTCATCCACCTCGCCCGGGGCGAAGCATTGGTCGATGGCCTCGATGCGTGTGCGGAGGAAGGCGACGTTCTTCAGCCCTTCCCGCAGGGCGTCGGTGGCTCCCGTCCACATCCGCGCACCCTTGATGTCCACCCCGATAAAGTTACGCTCCGGCATCTCCCGGGCCAGCCCCACGGTATATTCCCCACGGCCGCAGCCCAGTTCCAGGGTCAGGGGCCGGGAGTTGCGGAAGAAGTCGGTGTCCCACCGTCCCTTCATCACAAAAGGCACGCCTTCGGGCCCGGCGTACGGATGCTCGAAGACGTGCGGATAAGTAGCCATGTCGGCAAATTTCTGTAGTTTTCCTTTTCCCATGTTGATGTTTTTTAGTGACGAGCTACAAGCTACGAATAGGTTTTCACTCGTAGCTTGTAGTTCGTAGCTATATCACTCTACCACCGTCACCCATCCATGCGTATCCGGTTCGTCACCATACTGGATGGCACGCAGCTTATGGTACAGCTTCGTCGAGACAGGCCCCGGCGTGCCGTCCTTGGTGAAGACGTAACTGCGGCCGTTCTCCGGGTCGTCAATGTGGCTGATGGGGCTGATGACGGCTGCCGTGCCGCAGGCTCCTGCTTCCTCGAAAGTCGAGAGTTCCTCCTCGGGGATGGGGCGGCGTTCCACCTTCAGGCCCAGGTCCTCGGCCAGCTGCATCAGGCTCTTGTTGGTGATGCTGGGCAGGATGGAGGTAGACAGCGGCGTGATGTACGTGTTGTCCTTGATGCCGAAGAAGTTGGCGGCACCACACTCGTCCATGTATTTTTTCTCCTTGGCATCCAGATAGAACTCGGCCGAATAACCGGCGTCGTGCGCCTCTCTGCTGGCCCGCAGGCTGGCGGCATAGTTGCCACCCACCTTGAAAGTGCCCGTACCGAGCGGAGCCGCACGGTCGTACTTGCGGGTGATGACGTAAGGCGTGGCGGCAAATCCCCCCTTGAAGTACGGGCCTACGGGCGTCACGAAGATCAGGAAGAGGTACTCATTGGCGGGCTTCACGCCTACCTGGGCGCCCGTGCCGATAAGCAGGGGACGGATGTAGAGCGATGCGCCGCTCTCGTAGGGCGGGATGAAACGCTCGTTCAGCTTCACTACCTTCAGGACCGCCTCGCGGAAACGCTCCGTAGGAAGTTCGGGCATCAGTATGCCACGGCAGGTGGACTGCAGGCGGGCGGCATTCTCTTCCAGGCGGAAGATGCGTATCTTGCCGTCCTTGCCGCGGAAAGCCTTGAGGCCCTCGAAGGCTTCCTGGCCGTAGTGCAGGCTGGTGGCGGCCATGTGCAGGGGGATATACTCTTCGCTGCATACCTCCAGCTCGCCCCATTGTCCGTTACGATGGTAGATTCTCACGTTGTAATCTGTCCGCATGTATCCAAAGGACAGATTGGCCCAATCTATTTCTTTCATATCCTATAATATTGATTGATTCCTATTCACTGCTAATCTCAAAGCCTCATCCGGCCAGCAGCCCCGACAGGTCGAGAGGCTCGCGGCGGCAATCCCAAATGCCGATGACCACTACCTTGTGGGCCACCACCCGATAGATGACCTCAAACCAAAGCTCCACCAATATTGCCCGGTAGGCTCCCCGGCGTCCGGCCAGCCGACGGCCGATGTAGGGCGTATCAGCCAAGCGGCCCACTACCTCCAAGGTCTTGCATACGACCTCCTCGGCAGCCCGGGTACCGCCCTCGTTCTGGGAGCTGTCCGCCAATGCAGACAGGTGACGTTCTGCTTCTGCTGTCCAAACTACTTCCATGCGTCCATCTTTTGTTTCATCCGCTCCAGCACACCGTCATGCAGGCTGACCTGTCCGGACATGACCTCGGCCTCAGCCCGGGACAAGGATTTCCTCCTTTCCTCTTTCGTATAGGGCAGGCCGGGGATATGCTCGGCCAGCCCCTCCCCTTTCAAAGAAAGGAGGTAGGCATATACCCGGGTCATGGCCTCTTCATTGTCCAGCAACGAGGCAATTTCCTGCAACACGTTTTTCCTCAAATCCATCGGTGTCATGATGCTTCTCGATTAGTTGGCACAAATGTACGGTTTATTCTTTAGTTTCCGCATCGTCGGCCAGTAATTTTTCAACTTCGCCTTCAGCTTTCGTCAATTTGGCGGTACAGAAGGCGATGATTTCGTTCGCTTCCTTGATGCGAGCGGCCAGTTGGTCGATGTCCAGTTCGTTGCTGTCTATCTGGGCGACGATTTTCTCCAAGCGGTCTATCGCTTCGGAGTAAGTTTCAGTTTTTTTCTTTGGCATAAGAATAATTATTCAAGTTAAAATGCCTTTCGCAAATCATCACTTAAAGATTTGAGTATTTTATCTCCCCAACGGCTTTCCGCATGAAGCGTCACCATATCACGTCCCAGCGACCAATAGAATTGCAGCATTTCACTATTGACATGTATTGCCGCCTTAATCTGGTTCTTTCTATATCTTTGGCTAAGCTCTTCAATCCATGAGGCGTAGTCTTTATCGGTTTTGATTAATGGGCTCATAATATTAAGTAGATGTTGATATTTAGTTTATATTTAGGAGTTAAGAAGTTAAGGAGTTATCACTCCGAACCCCCTCCGGCTCCCCCGTTCTCGGGGGAGAGCAACGCTCCGTTAGGAGTTAAGCCGATAGTAAGTCAAAGGATCTATACACAGAGGTATTGGCTTAACTACTTAACTCCTCAAAAGATAGTGTCATTTAATTCTGATTACTTATACCATATGCAAATATACGCATAATCTGCGGGATTCCACACCGACAGAATAAAGAAAACGTTTTTCTTTAAAGGAAAGATATGCAATTAAGGCGTAAATGCCTACTAAAATAGAGGGAGAATCAAAAAAATGAACCGATTCGGCTTCATCATCCCCGCCTTTCCTCCTATTCAGGTCCTATTCACCTCTTATGCAAGTCCTATGCAAAGCTTATGCAAAGACAAAAACACATAGCCCTGTCACCATCCACCGATAGGGCTACCGGAGGCTGATGATAGGGCTATCGAGTGCCAACGATAGGGCTATCGAGTGCTGATGATAGGGCTATCGAGTGCTGATGATAGAGCTATCGCAAGTCAGTCTTTCTTCTCCTTGTTTTTCTCCAGCCATTGCAGTCGGCGCAGGTCAGGCAGGTGCTTGATGGAAAAGCCTTCAAACCGTGCCTTGAAGCCATTTCCGTCCGGGCAGGCTCCCATAATGCCTGCCATGACCGGACAGTTGTCCTGCAACCAGGCATTGCGCATCATCGTGTATTCCTTGTCGTCGAAGGAATAGAATATCTCTACGGCATCCAGCCGGCGCACGGCCTTTATCCATACGAACGGCACGGGCTTGTCCAGAGGGATGATGCTCCAGTCGCTTGTGTGGTGGGTGACGACGGTACTGAGGTTGTACTTGCCGTCCACAAACTCGATGCCGGCTTTGATGTAATTCTCGTGGTCGATGCGCAACATCAGCCCAGACTGGTCGAAACGTGTCCGGTAGTCGCCCGATATCTTCACCTTGACTTCAAACTCACCTCCACGCAGGGTGTACAGGAAAGGGGCATCGTCCACGGTAAAACCATAGTGGGATATGCGCCAGTAATCGGTCTGCGGCGTAACGTCCATGAGGAGCGTGTTGCCGTCGATTTCCCACTGTGCAGGTTCGTTGAACCACTGCATTTTCTCCAATGACTGCGCCATGCCGGTGAGTGAAGCCGTGGCCATCAGTCCGCAAAATCCTAACCTTTTCAAATCTTTCATATTCATAATAACCATTCTTTTTATATACCTTTGCAAAGGTAACGCCTTATGACGGGTTGCACAATGACTATAAATAACCATTTTGTCTGCTGATATGAAGACGATAAACAGGTTGAACAGGGAATTCTTCTCGCAGGATTTCTCCGAAGAAGGGCCTTATGCCGAATGGCTGGAAAGATATAAAGCCATAGCCTGCAACTATGCACGGATGGAAAATGCCATTGCCGTATTGAGCGATATGCGGGACAATGCAAGTTATGTCTATTATGGAGGGTTTTCGCAAGCATTGGGGATGGACAGGAACCGGAAAGAAGGCAGGCTTCCTTCCATCTGGGAAGAGGAAATCTTCCGGCTCATTCATCCGGATGATTTGTCGGGCAAGCATTTGCAGGAACTCCGTTTTTTCCATTTCATGAAGCACCGGCCTAAAAAGGAACGCTCCGATTATTACCTGGCAAGCCGGCTCCGCATGAGGAACGCCACCGGCGACTATGTGCCTGTATTGCACCGGATGTTCTATATTCCGGGACCATGTGACGATACCTTGCGGTTGGCATTGTGCCTTTACGGTCCTCTGCTGCTGGACATTCCCGGCCAATGTGTAATCATCCATTCCGCCAGCGGACATATCGTGGAACTGGGGAAACAGGACAACACCCGTATCCTGTCCGACAGGGAGAGGCAGGTATTAAGTCTGATAGACAAGGGACTGACCAGCAAAGGCATAGCCGAAACGCTTTCAATCAGCATTCATACCGTCAACCGGCACAGGCAGGAAATCTTAGGCAAGCTACAGGTCGGGAACGCCATCGCAGCTTGCCGGGTAGCCAAAGAATTGGAGCTAATCTGAATTATTTGTACTTTTGCACTTGGACAAATAAATACATTTTATATGACCCATAAGGATTATGACATGACAAACAAGCAATTGGTCCTGGAAAATATAGACAGAATAGACCGGCTGGTTTATACTCCTCTGGAGAGACGATACCTCCGGGTCCGGCTGGTCGGGACGGCGCTGACCTATATCGGACTGATGGTGCTGCCGTTCTTTATTTTTCTGGCAGATGATTTCAAAGGACAGGATATGCTTGTGATTTGCGCCGAATCCTTGCTGGCGATAGTGGCCCTCATCAACCTGCTGCTTCTGCCCAAAGCCTGTGCTTACAAGGGATTTGCCATCCGCGAGCATGACATTACCTATCGAACCGGGATTATCTTCCCATCCGTCACCACGGTTCCTTTCTGCAAAATCCAGCAGGTAAGCATCCGGCAGAATCCTGTCTCGCGCTTCTTCGGACTTTATTCGGTGGCTGTCGTGAACGGCGCACAGCTGATGACGGAAACTGCCATTCCCGGACTGACCCGGGAAAGGGCGGAAGAGATAAAAGCGTTTTTAATCGAAAGAACGGGAAATGAAAGCAAATGATTTCTCACAACCCCGGCGGATGAGCGCGAGTGCTTATGTCGTGCTGCTGGTCAAGGCTTTGCGACAGTATGCCAGTGTTTTTCTTATACTCATCCTTATCAAGGCTTTCGACGGACAGCGTCCATTCGCGGAGACGGTGGGCATCATAGCTGCCTGGGTCGGCGGTTATCTGGCGTTGGCGGCGGTCACGGCCTTTACCGGTTATTATTTCAGAAAATATTATATTGAGGACGGCAAGCTGGTATTTATCCACGGGCTGTTCAGTAAGGAAACGACCAGCATACCGTTGGACAGGGTGCAATCCTTGCGTACCAGGCAGGGATTTGTCTATCGCCTGCTGGACATGCGGGGAGTCTTGTTTGATACACTTGCGTCCCAATCCGCAGAAATCGAACTGATTCTGGATGAAAGCGACTGGAACGCCCTGCTGACCCGGGTGGAAACCCAGGAACGGACACAGGAGGATAAAGGGCCGGAAACGGAAGCGGACGACGAACCGGATACAAGACTGATTTTCAGCAACTGGAACCTGATAAAGGGCGCGCTCTGCCAGAACCATCTTCAAGGCATGGCCGTGCTCTTTGCCGCACTGGCTGCGATTTACAATGCCGTAACTACGGTGGACGACCATGCCGTAAGCCATGCCATCGACTATGTGGATACTCACGTCGGTTCGCTGTCGTTCCAGCCGTCCCTCTGGCTCGCTGTCGCGGCAGTCCTTTATCTGCTCATACTGTTGTTGTGGATAGGCAAGGTGTTTCTGCGCTATTCCAATATGGAAGTGAAGATGGCAAGCGGCCAACTGCTCTTTGAGAGCGGACTCATTGCCCGCAACAGCAACCGCTTCCGGCGCGATAAAGTTTGCACGGTCTATGTGAAACGGAATTTTCTGGAAAAACGGCTGCATGGAAGCACCATCATGCTGAAACAGGCACTCAACGCTACCGATGAGAAAGCGGGGTCGGACGTGAGAATATACGGTTCGGATGCAGCAGCCGGCTTCCTGGGCTGGTGGCTGGGAAAGGGCTATGGTGCCTCTCCGGAGATTATCTCCGCCCGTTCCGGCTATGGCCTGATGGGACGTGTCGTAGGACTGGACCTGCTGATTTCCCTTGCAGCCACGGTCATATTGGTCTGTTCCGGTCTGTGGATATGGATTACGTTGCCGGCAGTCTGGCTGCTGATATCGCTGGTCAAGGGGGTCCTTGCCGTCCGGCGCAGTTGCCTGATACTGAAAGAGGATTACCTGGAAATCAGTACCGGCAAATTCGCAGACATCCACAACTACGTCAAATACAGCAACATCGAGGTGGTCCGCCTGGTATCTACTCCCTTCACTCCGTACTCCCATCGCGTCAGGCTTACCCTTTCCACCAACGGAACGTCATTTACCCTAAGAAGCCTGAAGGAACAAGAGGCGAGGGATATTTACGATTTATTGCTTGTCAGGTGCGGTGCCGGTCGGGGGCAGGCATAAAAAGAGGGGGTGCCAAAATAGAAATTACCTATCATTACCCGTTGGCGGAATTAATCGGAGCATGATAGGCCACGGGCGGAGATATCTGCGACGGAAACTCTCGTCCTTGTCTATAAGAAATCTTTTCAGCGCCTCAACATCACGGGCACGATATGATTTTCTTGAGCCACGTGATGCAACCAACAGCAGACCTTCTGCCAACAGCTCATCAAGCAACTTACTGTTCAGCCTCGACCCGGCAACCAGTTCACCGGCTAGCAATGCCTGTATAGACGCACTTAGTGCCA
>DWZE01000125.1 GCA_019118325.1 Candidatus Bacteroides intestinavium | reverse complement strand
AAGCTCTTCCAGGATATCCTCCAGCGTCACGATACCCTCCGTGCCGCCGTACTTCCTGTTTGGCCAAAAGGGTCAAAGTCGCGTGGCTTTTCCAACTTAAGAGGCATTTATTGTTTACACCCTCAATTTACGAATAATTGTGCATTAAGCACGGTATCTATGGCAAATAATTTGTGGCAGCCTTGACCTTTTTATTCTGTCGGTGTAGAAATCTCGCGGTTTATATGTAAATTTGCACCGACAAAAACCATTCATCCCTCACGGACATGCCCGGCATCTACCTACACATCCCTTTCTGCAAGACACGTTGCATTTATTGCGACTTCTACTCCACTACCCGCGAAGACCTGAAGCGACGCTATGTCCGGGCCTTGTGCAAAGAGCTGGAGATGCGCCGGGACTACCTGCCCGCCTCCCGGATAGATACCGTCTATTTCGGAGGGGGCACACCTTCCCAATTGGACGAAGAAGACTTTGACCTGATTTTCCACACCCTGCAAGACGTGTATGGCTTGGAGAATGCCACGGAGATTACCCTGGAGGCCAACCCCGACGACCTGACCGAGGACTACGTCCGCATGTTGCGCCGCTACCCCTTCAACCGCCTCAGCATGGGCATACAGACCTTCGACGATGCCACATTGCGACTGCTGCACCGCCGGCACACCGCCCGCCAGGCCATCGAAGCCGTGGAGCGATGTCGCCACGCCGGCTTCCGCAACCTCAGCATCGACCTCATCTACGGCCTGCCGGGCAAGACGGAAGAACACTGGCAACACGACCTGGAGACAGCCCTTCGCCTCCATCCCGAACACCTCTCGGCCTATCACCTGACCTATGAAGAAGGAACTCCCCTGCATCGCCTGTGGCAGGCCCATCAGGTTCATGAAGTGGATGAAGACCTCAGCCTGCGCTTCTTCACCCGGTTGGTCCACACCCTCCGGCAGGCCGGATACCTGCATTACGAGATTTCCAACTTCTGCCTGCCCGGCCACTACGCCCGCCACAACACCTCCTATTGGCAGGGCATTCCCTACCTGGGTTGCGGTCCCTCCGCCCACTCCTTCGACACACACAGCCGTGAGTGGAACGTCGCTTCGCTCGAAGCCTACATCGCCGGCATGGAGAACGGCCGTCGCCCCTACGAAAAGGAAATACTCTCGCCCGATACCCGCTACAATGAATATGTCATGACCGGGCTTCGCACCCGATGGGGCATCTCTACGGACAAAGTCCTGCACGACTTCGGCCCCGGACGCCTGCACTACCTACGGCGCATGGCAGCCCCCCACCTGAAGACAGGAAAACTCACCGAACAAGAAGGACATCTCCGCCTGACCGAACCGGGCATTTTCGTTTCGGACGACATCCTCAGCGACCTGATGTATGTGGGATAGGCCCCTCAGGTGTTTCCTACGGAAGGCCATCCGGAGCTAAAAGTTACTGGTGCAGTTCTGCAATTTCCTCCTCAGGAACAGCAAGAATACTTGCAAATACCCCGTTCTGGATGTTGTGCAACTGGGATATAAGATTCCGACCGACGAACCCGTAGACGCCGGTCACTAAAATTTTTATAAGTCGTTGGGATTATGAAAGCTGAAAAGAGAAAATAAACTCCGTGTGGTGGTAACTATTCAGGTTCATCCGACATTTCGCGTGATGCGGCAATCATGCAGTTCATATAGCCTCAATTCAAAGTATCGTTCATCCCTAAATCCATATGCCGTTCTCTTCATGACCTTTATCTTGTTGTTGATGCCTTCTACCTTTCTGGTCGATATATGGCAGTCATACCATGCGAGTATGCCTGTCCTGTGTGCCGTTACCGTAGCTGCCATCTTC
Source organism: Candidatus Bacteroides intestinavium (assembly GCA_019118325.1). Taxonomy (GTDB): domain Bacteria; phylum Bacteroidota; class Bacteroidia; order Bacteroidales; family Bacteroidaceae; genus Bacteroides; species Bacteroides intestinavium. Next base: position 2,052 of record DWZE01000125.1, on the reverse strand, counting down.
ACCAATTGCGGCACTTTGCTCTCCCGGGCTTGCTTTACTCAATCCGACATGACCCTTTCGGCATCGTCCTTATTGACCTGCATCCAGATTTCCCTGAGCTGTTCTTTCAGGTAGTATGCCTGCGCCAGGGGCTTGTTCATATCCAGCGCGTTGTCAAGCCGTGTCTTATACTCCTTGTCGAAGATATCCGCCCCATTACTCAGTAACAGGTATCGCGTACCTTTCAACACCTTGCGTTTGTTGATGTCTTTTTCCATGTGGTATTGCACCCTGCGTATTTCATCCAGCTTCTCGTTCATAAGCTTTACCACATGGAAATGGTCGAACACGTGCACCGTATTCGGGCAATTCTCATATACAGAGGAGATGAAGGCGGCGGAGAGATCTGTTGCAATATACTTGATGTCAACGCCTTTTCTTCTGATCCGTTTCCAAAAGCCATCCAGGGCGTCTGCTCCTTTGCCGTTACCGACATAGAGAATACGGCCACTCTTCAGCTCAACCACGATTGTCTTGTACACATGTCCTTTCCTAACCGCAAATTCATCTATGTCGATGCTGTCCACTCCTTCAAGGGAGGGAGGCGCGTAATGGTATTCAAGATGATGCGTATGGATATCCTTGACGGTATCCCAGGATACGCCCAGGAGATTGGCTGCGTCTTTCAAGGTCATGCTCCTTAACAGGTCGACTACATATTTTGCGAAACGATGGGTGTAACCGCAACTACCCGTGGCAAAGGGTATGCTCTCCTGACGGTCATAATCACAATCCTGATTCTTGCACTTATAGCGTTGGACTTTCTGCGGATTATCACCTTTTTGCCGCCTATCGGGAGTCCTATAAAGTCACGAACGCGAAAACCGTTCTTGACCAATTGGCGATGCCCGCACTTAGGACATTCTTTCTTCCGCTCTTTTGCTTCAATGTGTAAGATAATTGTATTACCTTTACCCATTGGCGGAATTAATCAATCTATGACAGGCCACGAACGGAGATATCCGCGGGCAAGGGCGGAGATATCTGCGGACACGGACGGAGATATCTGCGGACAAAAGCGGAGATATCCGCCCGCAAAGCCGCACGATGGACCGACAGGATAAAGTGTATATGGGTTTCAATTCCGCCAACGGGTAACAATCTTTTTGGGCAATCAAAATCAAGTTTTTCTCTGGGCCTCTTATTGATTTTATGCTGCACCTTCTTGATATAGCATTCATCATACTCGTCCAATGAAGTCCCTTTTCGTATATATTGCCTGATCAGTCCGTTTGTATATTCGTTTAACCCCCTCTCCCATGAGGAGTAAGGATGGCAAAAAAAGAACCCTGCCTCCAACTTCTTTGCAATCAGTTTGTGTTCGGCAAATTCTGTTCCGTTATCCGCCGTAATCGTATGCACCCATTTCTTGTATGGAAATAGCATTCGAATAACCGTCTTTGCCAGTCCGACCGCATTCTTTCCCCCGGTCAGTTTCTCCATCAACAGGAACCCGGTCTTCCTCTCGGTGAGCGTCACAATGGCTCCCTTCCCGTCTTTTCCGATAATCGTGTCAATCTCCCAGTCTCCGATACGTGAGCGTTCATCTACGACGGGCGGCCGTTTCTCTATGGATACCTTGTCCTTGATGGGGGAAAATCCACCGACCGGCCTTTTCCGGTGTTTGAGCCTATGCCGCAAGTGCGTATAGAGTTTTACCCCGTTCGCCTTGTCCTCCCTGATGAACTGGTAGATACGCGTATGGCTGATCATTGGCCTTCCCTCGCGCCGGGCCAGACCCGCAATCTGTTCCGGAGAGTATTGTTCGTTACTTAAGTCTTTTATAATCCGCTGGCGGACGGTATCCGTGAACTTGCGGGGACGCCCAAAGCGTTCCTTGCGTTCTTCGGCCATCTGATGGGCAAGAGTCGGATGATAGCCGTGCTTCCCACGATTGCGTTTCAACTCCCTGCTAATGACCGATTTGTCCTTGCCAACGATTTCTGCTATCCTAAGTTAAACTAGAAAATGCAACTCAAAAGCACAATCGGTTGGCAATTGCCAACCGATTGT
>DWZE01000124.1 GCA_019118325.1 Candidatus Bacteroides intestinavium | reverse complement strand
TGGGTCAACGAGGCTAAGAAAGCTGCCGCACCTGCCATTGAAAAGATAAAGGAATACATCATGCAATCAGCGGTAGTGGGTTTTGACGAAACCGGCTGTTACTGCAACAAACGGCTGGATTGGGCGTGGATTGCGCAGACGGTTTATTTTACCTTTGTCTTCCACGGCAAAAGCCGCAAAGGGCAGGAGCTCGAAGACCGCTTCGGGGATTCGCTCGGACGGATGACTGCTGTGACAGACCGCCACAGCGCATACTTCGCGCTGCATTTCCTCAATCACCAAGTGTGCCTGGCCCATCTGCTGCGGGAATGTCAGTACCTGAATGAGCTTGACAAAGAGCAGGAATGGTCAAAGTCCGTGGAAAACCTTTTTCAGGAAGCGATACATGAACGGAATCAAAAGCCGACGGAATCCATCGACACAAAGCCGTGGCTTGACCGGCTGGACAAACTTATTGACGAAAACCTGTCTAAACTGAACGGGAAGTTCATAACGTTCAAAAACGGTCTGCTCAAATGTCGCGACTACATCTTCAACTTCCTTAGAAACCCGGCAATACCGCCCGACAACAACGCTTCCGAACGCGGCATCCGAAAACTCAAAATCAAACTCAAGAACTCCGGATGCTTCAGGTCCGACCTTGGTGCCGATGCTTTCATGGATCTGCATTCTATAGTTGAGACAACTAAAAAACACGGCAATTCACCCTATAACGCCATCTTAGCCCTTTTCTAAAGAGGCGATGGACTCTGTGTGTCCGCTGAATAGTTACGTCATCTACATTTAAAAATCTTTCTGCAAAAATAGTAATAAAATGAGGAAATAGAGCATATCTAGGCAAATCCTTTTGGGAGAGCTACCAATGCGGTAGGATAAGCATAGGGTTCGTGAGATGGCGCTCCTGTCATCTGTGTATCATCAAGTTCCACCTGCCTCATCTGTGTTGGCACTTGTGTAATTTTCATTCCATCAAAGTTCTCAAAGAAACGAATATCCCGCGTGTTCATTAACTAATGTATGTCTTCGGGAGAGGTTAGACTGTCGTAGGAGAGTAAGGAGCAAGCGTTGTTTAGCAAAAATGGATGTACCTTTATTTATTGACTTATAAATGAGGATTTTACATGGTTAGCCAGTATTCATTTTCAGTACATCTCTTAGTAAGAGAGGGACTGAACAGTTGCAAAGTTACGTAAAATCTTGAAAGTGACAATAGATAGGCGGCTAAAAAAAAATAGGAAAATGTTTTAAAGTTAGACGAATGTTTAGCAAAAGTTTAGCAAAAGTAGGAAGTCCTGTTTTCGTTCATTCTGATAACCAATATGTTACATGTGTTCTTACGTCCGAATCCCTCTCTTACTAAGAGATGTACCGAAAATCACCGTTTTTTTATGTCGAAAACGGATTTACATATAGTCCTCGACAATTCCACCGAACTTTCGGTGGGATTTTGTATAACTGATTGAAAAATAGATATATATCTTTTCATTCAGGACTAGATGGTATATTCGTTTTATGGAAAAATAATTTCAATGTTCGCACCGACTCCCGTGACCGATTCATTCTTTTGGTTCGTGATGCGCGACTTGAAGCGTCCGAATGCAAAGCAGCCCGCCTATCGCTTTCTGGCGGAGCAGGGCGTGGAGGTCTTTACACCGATGACTTGGCGTCTGACTCTTCGTCAGGGGAAGCGCGTGCGCGAGGAACGTCCTTTCCTTCCGGACCTCCTGTTCGTCCATTGTGCCCGTCCCTTGCTGGACCCACTGGTGGAACTGGTTCCGACGCTTCAGTACCGCTATATACGCGGCGCCTATTGTGAACCGATGACCGTGGCGGATGCTGATATGGAGCGTTTCATTCGTGCCGTCCGCAGTACGGACTCCCCCCGCTATTACCTGCCTGGCGAATTGACTTCCGCCCACTATGGCCGCATGGTCCGCATTGTCGGTGGCCCGTTGGACGGTTGCGAAGGCCGCTTGCTCAGTGTGCGCGGTTCGCGCGTGAAGCGTCTCCTGGTGGATATCCCCAATCTGCTGACGGCGGGGGTGGAGGTACAGCCGGAGTATATACAGGTGTTGTAAGCGGGGGCGGAACCCCGCAGGAGTTAAAGGGAGTTAGACGGAGTTATCGCTCCGCTTGGAGGAGTTAAAGGCCACTACCAGATTGGCATGGCTGATGCCGGAAATCGCCGGACCAACTATTGGCCTATAACTCCCTCTAACTCCTTATGACTCACTCACATTTATCAAAGATAAATTATCATTTTATTTATGGAATCTACTCCCCAAAAGCCCAGTGGCGATCGTTTCATCCGCGACGGGATGAACGGTTTTGAGCGCAACGTGAAGCGTTGTGGTGACTGTTTGTTGGCGGCGATTGCCTTGATCATTTTCTCGCCCTTGTTTCTGGTTTGTTACCTTGCCGTGAAGCATGAGGACGGCGGTCCGGCCATTTTCAAGCAGGAACGTATCGGTCGCTTCGGCCGTCCGTTCTACATCTACAAGTTCCGTAGTATGCGTCTGGATGCGGAGAAGTTCGGTCCTGCGCTGTATAAGAGCGGTGCCGATCCCCGTCTGACAAAGGTCGGGAAATTCCTGCGCGAGCACCATTTGGACGAGTTGCCCCAGCTTTGGAATGTATTTATCGGCCAGATGGCGTTCATCGGTCCCCGTCCGGAGCGCAAGTTCTACATCGACCAGATCATGGAACGTGACCCTCGCTACCGTTATCTGTACCAGATACGTCCGGGCGTCACGTCCTATGCCACCTTGTATAACGGCTATACGGATACCATCGAGAAGATGCTTCGCCGCCTGCGCTACGACCTCTTCTATCTGGAGCACCGTTCCTGGTGGTTCGATTTCAAGATATTGGCGATGACCTTCATGAATATCGTGTTTGGGAAGAAGTTTTGAGAGCGCGATGATAAATGGTTAATGATAAATGGTTAATGGTTAATACGTAGCCAAATGATTCATGCACAGCTTCTTAATTATTTATCATTAACCATTAACCATTAACCACTAATCACTAACCACTAACCACTACATTTATGCGTCCCCGTCCTTCGGACAGCGTCTCTCATCTCATCTTCCTGTCCCGCCTTTATGTTTCCATGGCGGACCGGGAGGAGCAGCCCGTGTCCGGTTTTTCCCGGCAGGTAGACGCCCTGTCCCGCGCGATGTTCCGCAAGGCGGCTTCGGAGGCTACCCCGCTGGCAGACCGTCTGCCCTTGCTCTCTTCCTTGTACGGCCTGCTCAATGGTACGTCGTACATCGTGGACCGCAGGAAGACCGAGCAGTGGGACACCTTGGCCGAGAAGATTATCCATGCGGCGTGGGAGCCGGCCCGGGCGGGCGAGGAGGAGATCCTTACGCCCCTGTGTTTCTGCCTGGCGGATTACTTCTACTTCGACCCGGCCCCGGAGGAGGATCCCTGGTTCCTGTTCTTGCGGGACACCGTGACAAGGTTTGGCGAAGGCCTGGCCTCCTCCCCGCATTGGGAGGGCCTTTCCTTGGAGGAGTCTCTGGCGCGCATCGGGTTGATGAACCGCTATTCCTATATGTTCCTGGACCATCGTTGGGACAGGTTGGTCGGCGAGGCCTTCCGGCATTACGCGGCCCGTGCCCTTTCGGCTTCCTCTCCGTCCCCGGCCGTCTGGGGCCGCCTGTATGACTTGTCCACCGAGGGCAATGCTTGTCCGATGGACGAATCCCTGGCGGCCAAGGCTTGGGAACGCATCGTACGAACTGCTATCCCGTACGCACGGCCGATCTCATAGAGGTCGAACTGTGCTTAGTTCTTGGTGGCTCCCGGAGGGAACACCTGGGGGGATGATGTGGGGTTGGTGGATGATGTGTCATTCTAATCCGCCTAACTCACCTAATCCGCAGGTGTTCCCTTCGGGGGTCCCGCGGTTAAGCGTGGTTCAACCCCTTTGAGGTTGTCGGGGCGTGCGGGTTTTGCAGGAGATATTCTGAAGTATCCTAGGATACTTGGGCATAGAAGCAAGAAGAAAAGGCGGTTTATCCTTGCTTTCATGACCGATGAAGCTTAAACTACTACAGATGGCACTGATGGAACATGGGGTGAGACACGGATTTGTAGCGTCGGGTAGCCAAGTATCCGTGCTGATACATTTCCTCTGTGTCCTCTGTGGTCCATTCTGCATCCCCATCCATAAGCCTGCTATACCTGAATAATTTATATATCCTTATATCATGTTGAATATAAACAAATTCATCGGCGAGAATATCACTTCCCGTCCGACCAGCCTTTTTGCCTCCGATATAGAGGCGAACAAGGAAGCACTCCGTAAAGAAATAGAGGGAAGCAGCCTGCTGGTCATCGGCGGAGCCGGTTCCATCGGTTCCTCCTATATCCGTGCCATTCTGCCTTTCCGGCCTTCCAGACTGGTGGTTGTTGACCTGAGTGAGAACGGTCTGGCCGAACTGACCCGTGACCTGCGTTCCACGTATGGCATGTACGTCCCGGACGATTACCGCACCTACACGCTGAATTTTTCGGATCCCATCTTCGAACGGATCTTCCGCGAAGAGAAAGGCTTCGACATCGTGGCCAATTTCTCTGCCCATAAACACGTGCGTAGCGAAAAAGATAAATATTCCGTACAGGCACTGATAGAGAACAACGTCATCAAAGCGAAGAAGTTGCTGGACCTGCTGTCGGAATATCCTCCCCGGCATTTCTTCTGTGTCTCTACGGACAAGGCAGCCAATCCGGTAAACATCATGGGAGCCAGCAAACGCATCATGGAGGACATGATCATGGCCTATACCCCGAAGTTCAAGGTGACCACGGCAAGATTTGCCAATGTCGCTTTTTCCAACGGCTCCTTGCTGGCCGGTTTCCTGGAACGCATTATGAAGAAACAGCCCCTGGCCGCTCCTTGTGATGTCAGACGTTACTTTGTTTCCCCGGAAGAAAGCGGGCAAATCTGCATGTTGGCCTGTATCCTGGGGCATAACGGGGAAATCTTCTTCCCGAAGCTGGGTGAAGAAAAAATGATGACCTTCTCCGCCATTTGCGACCGTTTCCTGTTCGCGCTGAGTTATGAGAAAAAGGAATGCGCCACGGACGAGGAAGCCAAAAAGTTTGCCGCCGAGATGCCCGAAGACAGTAAGGTTTATCCGGTAGTTTACTTCCGGAGTGACACGACCGGCGAGAAGGACTTTGAAGAGTTCTACGTGCCGGGTGAGAAACTGAATATGGACCGTTTTGCCTCCTTGGGCGTGATAGAGGATGTAAAGAAACGTCCGATGGAGGAACTGGAAACGTTTTTCCATGAACTGGAAACTATTTTCCATGAGCCCGATTTTACGAAGGCCGAAGTGGTGGAAGCCATCAAACGCTTCCTGCCCAACTTCGAGCATGTGGAGAAAGGAAAGAATTTGGACCAAAAGATGTAAAAAATATGGAATATAATCAGATAACCGATTTTATCCATCAACTGTTCAGGACGGAAGAGACAGTTCCGTTGCATGCCCCGCTTTTCATCGGCAACGAGAAGAAGTATCTGGAAGAATGCATAGACACAACGTTTGTGTCCAGCGTGGGCAAGTTTGTGGACCGTTTTGAAGCAGATATGGCCGCTTATACGGGTGCCAGGAAAGCTGTGGTATGTGTGAGTGGTACGAACGCCCTGCACATGGCCATGATGCTGGCCGGTGTGGAACGTGACGATGAGGTGCTGACCCAGGCACTGACCTTTATTGCCACCTGCAACGCGATCAGCTACATCGGTGCCCACCCCGTGTTTATCGATGTGGATATGGAAACCTTGGGGCTTTCTCCCAAGGCCGTGAAAGATTGGTTGGTAAAGAATGCAGAGGTCAAAAACGGTACGTGCTATAATAAGCATAGCGGCCGCCGCGTGAAGGCCTGCGTGCCGATGCACACTTTCGGCCATCCCGTCAAGATAGATGAACTGGTTGCCGTCTGCGAGGAATGGCATCTGGAACTGGTGGAGGATGCCGCCGAGAGCATCGGCAGCCTGTACAAAGGCCGCCATACCGGTACGTTCGGCAAGGTGGGCGCCATCAGCTTCAACGGCAACAAGACCATCACCACGGGCGGAGGAGGCATGCTTTTGTTTCAGGATGAGGAGCTGGGTACTTTAGCCAAGCATCTGACCACCCAGGCCAAGGTTCCCCACCGTTGGGCTTTCGTGCATGACCATATCGGTTATAATTACCGCATGCCCAACATCAACGCCGCCTTGGGTTGCGCCCAGTTGGAGAACATCGACCGTTATGTGGCGGACAAGCGGGAAACGGCCGCTATCTATGCCGACTTCTTCAAAAACATCCCCGACATCACCTTTTTCACCGAGCCGGAGAACTGTCGCTCCAACTATTGGCTGAACGTGGTGATGCTGAAGGACAAGACCGCCCAACAGGAGTTTTTGGAATACACCAATGACCACGGTGTGATGACCCGCCCCGTGTGGGAACTGATGAACCGCCTGGAGATGTTCAAGCATTGCGAGACGGACGGGTTGAAGAATACTGAATGGTTGGCGGACAGGATTGTGAATATACCGAGTAGTGTTCGGCTGAAAGCATGAAACCTTTACTGCTGATAGGCGGTGGCGGCCATTGCCAATCCGTCATAGAAGTGGCCGAAAGCTGCGGGCGTACCATCCGTGGCATTCTGGATGTCCCGTCGGAAGTCGGCAAGGAAGTATTGGGCTATCCCGTTATCGGGACGGATGCAGAAATGGCCCATTATGTTGACACTTGCGAGTTTGTCGTTACGGTCGGATTCATCAAGGATCCTGCGCTCCGCATCCGGCTTTATAATCAGGTATTGGAAAACGGTGGCAAGCTGGCCATCCTCATTGCACCCACTGCCTACGTATCCCGACATGCCCAAATAGGTAAAGGCACGGTGGTGATGCACCATGCTTTTGTCAATGCCGGAGCAGAGGTCGGAGAGAACGTGATACTGAATACCTTTTGTAACGTCGAGCATGGCGTCCGCATTGGCCATCAATGCCATATCTCCACCGGTGCCATGGTCAACGGAGACTGTAGCGTCGGTAACAATTGTTTTATCGGTAGCCAGTCCGTGTTGGCCAATGGCGTAAGCATTTGCGATGACGTGCTGGTTGGGGCAGGCAGTTTTGTCCGCAAGAGTATTTTGAAGCCGGGTGTCTATTCGGGAAATCCGGCGATATTGAATATAAAGAGATGAATTCCAAGGTTTTGATTATAGCCGAAGCGGGTGTCAACCACAACGGTTCACTCGATTTGGCCAAACGTCTGGTGGACGAGGCGGCAACCGCCGGTGTAGACATCATCAAGTTCCAGACATTTAAAGCGGACAAGTTGGTGTCCAAGACAGCCCGTCAGGCTGAGTACCAACATCGCAATAT
>DWZE01000123.1 GCA_019118325.1 Candidatus Bacteroides intestinavium | reverse complement strand
CGGCAAGCACGTGCTCTGCGAGAAGCCCCTCGCCACCTGCGCCGCCGAAGCCGAAAAGATGATCGCGACCGCCCGCAGGCGCGGAGTCGTGCTGATGGAGGCGATGAAGTCCACCCTCAACCCCAACTTCTTTTCTTCTCTTCTTGTGGAACACGAGCACCTTGTCACCCTTTACCAGCGGGGAAAGCACTTCGCAAACCACCTTGGCGCCTTCTACGGTGGGAACTCCCACGGTGATGTCACCGTCTTTGTCCACCAACAGGACCTTGTCAAACTCTACTGTCGCACCGTTCTCGACGTTCTGAATGTGGTGAACGAACAGTTTCTTGCCGGCCTCAGCCTTGAACTGCTGGCCTTGAATTTCTACGATTACGTACATTGTTGTATAATAATGCTAAAAAGTTAGCTCCGGCGGGTGGTCCCTAATCACTTAGGAGCGCTTAATCGGACCCGTTGCGGAATAATCGGCTGCAAAGGTACTGATTCTATTTGGATTGGGCAAAAGAAGGGAGGGCTTTTTTTGTTTTAGCCGATGTTTTCCGGCTTGTTGTCCCGGAACAGTTCGATTGTGTCGCTGAATTGTTGGGCGATGAAGGCGAACCGTGGGTGGTCGGGACGGACGATGAGTGCGACAAAGTTGGAGATGCCCTCTTCATCGGGGATTTGGGCGGACAGAAATGCAAAGGTTGTCTGGTGACCCGATGCGCGAAACCACGATTCAAACAGGCGGCTGCGGTGCTTCTGCCGGTTGTCGCCTGTCTCGCAGAGGTAGAGCATGACTGCTTCCCGTGTGCGGAAAAACTCGTAGACCAGGGTAAGGATGCTCTGGCGCAGTTTGGGGTCGCGGGGGGACTTGCGGTTACTCGGATTGGTAAGTACGAACTCATAGGCTTCGATGTCCGGCAGAAGGTTGCTGGGCGTGAATCCTGCATTATAATCTATCCCGTAATCCGTGATGAAGTCATAAAACAAGGGACGTCGGTTCGGCGTCAGCTTGTATGGGCTGGCAGCGTTTATGTGCTCTATATTCAGCGTTACCATACTTCAAAAGAAGTTACGTCTTCACCCGTGCGTTCTTTGATGCGGGCACGCATCTCTTGCTGGATTTGCGCCAACAGTTCTTCTTTCTTCCGTTTATGCTCCTTCATCCGCCGCCAGATCTCCTCCTTGGTCAGCGGTGTCTTTCTTTCCTCTGTTTGCATGGTTTCTTTCATAGGGTTGATATGTTTTGCGAGGCAAAGATAGGCATCATCCGGCAAATAAGCAAATTTTAGGGCTGATAATCAGTATGCTGATGCAGGCAGGAGGGCACGTCCGGACGGGGATATCTCCGAATGCGGGCAGAGATATCTCCGGATGCGGGCGGGGATATCTTCGGGCACGGGCGGGGATATCACTGTCCGGACGAGCAGCCTGTCTGTTTACATCAGGCTTTGGGCTATGGTGATGAGGAGGAGCACGAACATCGCGATGCCGATGAACAGCAGGAAGCCGTAGACGAACATCCACACCGTGCGGCAGAAGCTTGCCCACCACGAGCAGAGGTAGAGCTGGCGCAGGTCCCACCAGAAGAGCAGGAAAATGATGCTCCACGGCAGGGCGAAGATGTCTGCCTCATAATCGGCCAGGCCGAAGGGCAGCACGAGGATGCTGAGCAGCATGATTTGTCCGGCAATGTAGGCCTGGATGAAGAAGTGCTCCATCAGGTTGAAGCGCACTCGTCGGGGATGCTTGCGCAGCTGCCATCGGTTTTGGAACGACCAGTAGGTGCCCACGGCGAAGAGGGGCAGGATGGCGATGACGTGCAGGGTGCGGTTGCCGTGTCCCCAGCGTTTCAGCAGCTCCCACACGCGGCCCAGGAAAGGGATGTCCCGGATGTATGTGTCCAGTTTTTCTCCGAATTGGCTGCTGTTCAGGCCGATGCCTAAGATGGTGACATTCTCCTCTTCTTCTTCCAGTCTCTCGTTGCTTTTCAGGCTGTCGGCGGGCAAGACCTCTGCCAGGTTACTCTTTTGCAGGGCAATGCTGGCATCCCAGATAGCCATGGCGAGTGAGTCGGTTTCTTCATTTCGTCCTTCCTGTAGTTCGGCCAGTGATTTTCGGATTCTTTCGGCTTTTTCCGTATCGATTTTTTCGGCTTTTTCTTCCTTTATCTGAGGGATGACCAACTGCACGGCCAGCAGGTAGAAGGCCACGAGCAGGAACAGTGTCTGCAGCGGCATGGAGTAGGCGGCGCGCCGTCCCTGCATGAAGCCGCGCATCAGGTGGCCGGGGCGGTAGAGCAGGGCGATGAGCGTGTGGCCGAACTTGCCGTCCACGCGGAAGAGGCTGCGCAGGATGTTGCCCGGCGCGTGTCTCAGCCGGAAGCGGTACACGCCGCGTGTCTGTCCGCAGCGGGGGCAGAAATTGCCGGTGAACGTGTGCCCGCAGTTGCGGCACGTACATTTCTCGGTGCTGAGCGGGGCGGGCGCCTTGCCGCGTATTTGGCGGATGTGGAAGGCACGGGCACGGACGATGAGCGGGTGGCACTTCTCGCACAGCCAAGCCTTGACTTCCCGGGGAAGCAGGCGGCGCGTGCTGCCTACTTTGAGCAGGTAGACGAGGAAGAGGGTGAAGAAGAAGAAGGTGGGGTCATCGTCCGGCGGAATGCTTTCTGCCCAACCGAACCACAGCAGGAAGAACAGGAGGATGATTTGGCGGACGGCGATGCGGCGCGGGGCCAGCAGTTCGGTGAGCGAGTCCATGATGCGGCGGTGGGGGTAGGCGGCAAGCTCATCGGCGGTGGTGACGCCATGGGTGACGCCTGCAAAGTCCACGCCGGCGGCTTGGGCTGTCTCGGCATCCACGGTGCTGTCGCCGATGTAGAGCACGCGCTTCTTCTTCACGCCCAGTTGGCGGATGGCGTAGAGCAGTCCTTCGGGGTCTGGCTTGGCGCGGGAGACGTCTTCGCCGCCCACCACGATGTCCAGGAAATCCGCAGGCAGATGCTGGTCCATGGTGTCATGGATGCGGAAGCGGTATTTGGTGGAGATGATGCCTATCTTTGCGCCCCGTTCCTTCAGCGTCCGGAGCACGCGGAGCGTTTCGGGGAAGAGGCGGGTGTTGGGCGTCATGTACACGTCAGCTTCCCGGCGGTATTCGGCTTTGAAAGCCGCCAGGCGGTCGGGGTCGGTGACACCCGTCAGGATGGAGAACGACTCTTCCAGCGTCTTGCCGATGGTGCGTCGGATGGCCTCGTCGGTCACGCCGGCATAGCCGTTGCGCTCCAGCACGTGGCGGAAGCAAAGGGTAATGCCGCGCGACGAGTCGGCCAGGGTGTAGTCGAAGTCAAATAAGTAGGCGGTATAGGGCATGTGGGAGTGATTAGTGTTTAGTGATTAGTGATGAGTGTTTAGTGATTAGCGTTCTGTCTGCATACTATAATCACTAAACACTAAACGCTAACCGCTATTTAAGCGGTTCTACTGTATATCCTTTCTCTTTCAGCAGGCTGAGCATGCCTTGTTCGCCCGGCAGGTGTCCGGCACCTACGACAAAGAGGGTGGGAGCCGTCTGCATCAGGGCGGGCATCTGTTTCGCCCAAGCGTGGTTGCGGTCATACAGCAGTTGGGCCATCTCTTCGGGCGTGGGGTCGCACGAGGTGCCTTCCTTTTCCTCCATCAGTTGCAGCATCTTGTCCAGGTCCTGCGCGGCATAGGCGGCGATGAGTTCCTTGGCCTGGCGTTCGGCCTTGGCCGGGTTGCTGACGAAGCAGTAGAGGTCTTCGGCCTGGCGGCGGAGGGGCTTGTTGAAGAGGATGTCCATCTGCGACTGTACCGTCTCCAGCCCGCCTACCTTCTTGCCTGCCTTCGTGGCATCTTGCTGGAAGGAGGCGTCCAGCTGTTCTTGCGGATTGTAGCCCGGCGTGTGCTTCAGGTAGAACAACACGGTCAGTTGCTGGAAGATGGCGGCGGGCTTCATGCGGTCCAGCAGGGCGATGTCCACCTTGAGGTATTCCGTCACGGCCTGGCTCACCACCTTGAATTCCTCCGGAGAGAAGAGGCTCTTCAGCGTGGTGTCCGCGGGCAGCATCATCTGTTGCTGCATCTGCATCAGCGTTTCGGGCTTCATCATGTCGGCCATGACCAGTTCGCCGTACACCTGCTGCACGTCCTGCTGCACCTGTGGCAGGGCGGCGATGCTGTCCTTGATGCTCAAGGAGGCGAGGTGGTACGTGCCGAAGAGGTACGAAGGTTTGTCGAGCCCGTTGCCCGATACTTTCCAGAGTAATTGTGCCTGGGCGCCCAGCGTGGCTGCGACGACCAGGAGGAGGGTGATGAATCGTTTCATAATGGTTAATGATAAATGGTTAATGGTTAATACGTCTTGATAGCAACGCCTCATTGTTAATTGTCAATTGATTCGTCTTCCCCGCAGCCAGTGCTCGTCCCAGTAGTCCTCGTCCAGTCGGCTGACCATGACGCCCCGGCTGGTGCTGGCGTGGACAAACTTGCCTTCCTTCAGGTAGATGCCTACGTGGTTGGCACGTCGTCGTTTGCTGCCGTGGAAGAACACCAGGTCGCCTTCGCGCAACTTGCGGCGTCGCACGCGCTTGCCTTCTTCCACCTGTTCGGTGGTGCTGCGGGGCAGGTCGATGCCATAGACCTTCTTATAGACCTGGCGCACGAAGCCCGAACAGTCCGTGCCCTTGCGGCTCTGTCCGCCGCTGCGGTAGGGCGTGCCTATCCACTGCGCGGCTTCCAGGTAGAGGGCGTGGTGGTCCTTCGGGCCGATGTTCACGCCCAGGTGGTCGGCAGCGCGGACGAGGGCGCGATAGTCCAGCGGGGGCGTGGCGGTGCGGCAGCCCGTCAGGCAGAGGACGAGGACGAGCAGGGGGAGGAGGCGTTTCATTGGGCATCCTCCGGTGTCTCTTCCGGGGCGGGGGCTTGTGGCGCAGGTTGCGGTTCGCCCTCGGCCCTCAGGTTGAAGTAGTCCTCCAGTTCCTTCTCCGCCTGTCCGTTGCGGTTGTCGATGTCGCGCAGGATGACGCCGTGCTCCAGCAGGGCGATGCGGGGGCAGATGTCGACGGTGTGGTTCAGGTTGTGGCTGGAGATGAGGATGGTGGCGCCGTGTTCCTCGTGATAGGCCCGCAGCAGGTGCTTGATGATGGCCTGGCTGGAGGGGTCGAGGAAGTTGAAGGGTTCGTCCAGGATGAGCAGCCGGGGGTGGTGCAGCATGGCGCTGATGATGCCTATCTTCTGCTTGTTGCCCATGGAGTAATTGCGGATGAACTTCTTCTGTCCCAGGACCTCGCCGTTCATGAAGCGGTCGAAGGGGCGGAGGCGTTCGTCCACGTCATCCTTCTTCAGCCCGTACATGCGGCCGATGAAGTAGAAGTATTCTTCGGGCGTGAGGTAGTCGATGAGGAAGCCGTCGTCGATGTACGCGCCGGTGATGTCCTTCCAGTCCTCGGTGTGGGTGACGTCCGTCCCGGCGATGGCCACCGTGCCTTGGTCGGCCTTCACCAGGTCCAGGATGAGGCGGAACAGGGTGGTCTTGCCCGCGCCGTTGTTGCCCACCAGGCCCAGCATGTCGCCGTCGGCGATGGTGTAGTGTTCGATGTCGACGGCCCGTTTCGAGCCGTAGGTCTTTTGCAAGTCGGTTATTTCTATCATAAACAGTCTGTTTTAGTAGTAAGCATATAGGTCGCGTTTCATCCGCACTGAAACGCTGTGAAAGCCGCAGGGTGTCTTCCCCTGGTCAGCGTTGGCGGCTGTCGCGGAAGCCCTCCATGTTCTGGTAGCGCCGCTGCATCAGCCGCCGGTAGACGTTGCGTATCCACAGGCGCGAGGTCAGGATGAAGCCGAGGCCCAGGGCGATGAGCGTCCAGCGGGCCACCGTTTCGCCGAACGCCAGCAGGAGCGGCGCGTAGACGACGGCGGGCAGGAAGAAGGCGGCAAAGGCCATGAGCTGCTGCAGGCCTGTGCCCTGGTTGCTGCGGGCGGTCATCTTGGCGTTGAGGTCGACGGTGCGGTTGTTATACACTGCCACCTGGAAGAAGCAGAAGCTGACGGGCCCGGCCGTGAACAGCAGCCACGACACGCTTTGCAGCAGCGTCTGCTTGCCCGTCACCACGCCCGGCAGCATCAGCAGGAAGGGCACGATGAGGGCCGCGGTGTAGAGCACGTACTTGGCCCTCAGCAGGGCGAAGATGGATTCGCGGCGGGTCATCAGCCCGTCCATGTAGTTGCCCTCGTAGCCCATCAGCGTCGAGAAGGACAGCAGGGTGACGATGACATAGTTGTACAGCACCCAAAACTCGCTCATGGCGCCGTTGTAGATGTCCGTGAAGCCGATGACCGCGCTGATGACGGCCACGGCGCAGACGATGGTGATGAGCGACTTGCGGCAAATTTTGTTGCGCAGCATCAGTTTCAGCTCCAGGCGCATGTATTCGCCCACCAGGCCGTAGCGGTCGAGGAACTTGTATTCGCTGAGCTTCTTTACACGCACGGTCGAGTCCTCCGTCTTGTTCAGTTCGTCGTAGATGAGGCGGCGGATGACGCGGCTGTTGACCCACCACATCAGGCCGATGCCGGCCAGCACGGCCAGAAACGCCCACACGTTGCCCGTGATGAAGCCCTCGCCCAACTCCAGGGACCAGTCGAACACCGGGCTATCGTCCGGCAGGAACATCTCCAGGGCCAGCCCGCCATAGACGGCCACGGGCAAAAGTATCCACCAGATGCGTTCGCCAAGCAGCGTGCGGCACAGCAGGAACCAGTAGTTGTTCAGCACCATCAGCAGCCAGATTCCCACGCAGTAGGTCAGCACGCCCCACAACCCGTAGAACTTCATCACCGTGATGAAGGCGAAGGGCACGAACAGGAACATCCAGATGAAGTTGAACCCGCTCAGGCCCGAACGGATGAGGAGGAAGTCAATCAGCCGGTTGCGTCGCACGGGCAGCAGCAGGTAGGGCTTCACCTCCTGCGTGGGCGTCTTCTGGAAGGGAAATCGCATCAGGAAGTCCAGCGCGAGGATGAAGACCAGGCCCGAGTTGAGGAGATGGTACGGCTCCACCGCGGCATCTTCGAAGCCGAAGGCCAGCATGGTGCCGATGAAGATGAGGTAGCCCGCCCAGAACACGGCCACGAAGTACATCCAGAACCGGGCGAAGCGGCTCTTCTCGTACATCGGGTGGCGCTTGTCGGCCAGGCGGCCGTGGCGGCGGAGTTCTAAGAATAGGTTCATGATTAGTGGTCAATGTTTAGTGTTTAGTGATGAGCGTTTATACAAATGATGAGTGCTTAGTGTCAGGTCAGTACTAATCACTAAACACTCATCACTCATCACTGCATCGGGTTGCTTACTTCGTCTCGGGGACGGTCATTACCACCGTCAGCTTGTTGCCTTGCTTCAGCAGGTCGGCAGCGAACTGGGCCACATCCTGGGCGGTGAGGCCGTTGATGAGGGCTTCGTAGTCCTTCGTCATGTCCACGCCGAGTACCAGGTAGTTTTCCATCTGGTTCATCCAGTAGGAGTTCTCTTTCTGGTTGTCGGCGTATTTCTTCAGCATGTACTCCTTGATCTTCTGCATCTGCTCTTCCGTGGGGCCGTTGGCAGCCACCTTTTCCAGTTGAGCGATGATGACGCTGTTCAGATGCTCGAATTTTTCGGGGTCAGTCTGATAGACAATCTGCAAGGCGGCTTTGTTTTGGTGTGCGTCAAGCGAGCAATAGGTGCTTACGCCGTACGTTCCGCCTTCTTTCTCACGTATTTCTTCGGTGTATATCATCGTGAGTGCCTGATTGAATACGCTGGACAGCACTTCGTTCTTCTGGTTGTACGGGCAATTACCATTGATGATGATGCCGACGGTAGCCATCGGAGTCTGCTGCTCCTTGGCGAAGATGTTATCTTTGATGCCTTGTTCGGCTATCTTGCGCAGGCCATCCTTGTTGAGGGTGCTTTCCTTGACATTCTTGGAAGGCAAGGCGCCAAGATACTGTTCGATGTAGGGCTTGATGGAATCCAGTTCAGCATTGCCCACGAAGATATAGGTGAAGTCGGCTGCATTGGCGAACGCTTGTTTGTACAGTTCCAACATGCGGTCGTAGTTGAGTTCGTCCACCATAGAAGCCTTCATGTTGAGGTAACGAGGGTCTTGGCCGTACAGTTCATAGTTCAGCGTGTCGCTGAAAGCTGACAGCGGGTTGGCTTCAGAACTCTCCAATTGGGCTTTCAAGCGGTTCTTGAAAGAGGAGAAGGCTTCTTCGTCCTTGCGAGGTTGCGTGATGTAGAGGTATGTAAGCTGCATCATGGTTTCGAAGTCTTTAGGAGAGCAGCTGCCATACACGCCGGCTGCTGTCGAGCCTACGCTGGCGGTTACGGATACCTTCTTGCCAGCCAGCAGCTTGGTCAACTCGACGTTGCTGAAGTTGCCTGCACCGCCTGCGTCTATTGCACCATTCATGGCAGAATAGTTCAGTTTATCGGCCGCATCGAAGAGGGTCGTGCCGCCCTGGCTGAAGCCCTGCATGCGGATTTCATCGGCCTTGAAGTCGGTCTTCTTCACATAGACCTTGATGCCGTTGCTGAGGGTCAGTTCCGTGGCGCCGAACAGGGCGTTTTCCTTCTGGCTGACAATCTTGCCGCCCTGGGGCGCTTCCTTGATGAGGGGCTCGTTGGACACCTTGTCCACGTAGGCTTCTACTTGCAGCGTAGGCATGGCCTTGAGGTCGGCGATGACTTCCTCCTTGGTGGGGATGACCACGCCTTCCTTCTCCGGTGCGGCGATGAAGACGGCCTGGTTGTTGTCCGTGATGAGCTGCTTGGCCACTTCGTTGATGGCCTGCACGGGGATGTTGGGGGCCAGCTGGTTCAGCGTGGTGTATTCATATTCAATGCCGGGGATGGGCTCGGCGTGCAGGAAGTGTTGCAGGCACTCGTTGACGTAGGCCATGTTGTTGGTTTTCTCGCGCTCGTTGTAGGCCGACTCCAGCTGTTGCAGGATGTTGGCACGGGCACGGGCGTATTCGCTCTCGGTGAAGCCGTGGCGGCGTACGCGCTCCACTTCTTGCAGCAGCACCTTCAGGCCGTTGGAGAGGCCGTCGTCCTTGGTGTAGGCGGTGACGTTGAAGGCTTTCTTCGTTCCGCTCAGGAAGAAGTCGCCGTCCGGCGAGCAGAAGGCCATGTTGAAGGGCGGGTTGGCCGACTGTGCCAGTTCGCTGAAGCGTTCGTTCAGCATGGTGGATATGGCGTTCAGCATGTAGTTTTGGGCCAGGTACATGACGGTGCCCTTGATGCTGTCCGGCGTGGCATCGTGCTTGAAGTAGATGTCCACCAAAGGCATGTCGATTTCCTTGTCCTTGCCGATGTAGACAATGGGCTCTTCGTTGTCGGGCACGGGATACCAGATGCGTTCGGCGCGGTTCTCCGGCAGCTGGATGTCGGCGAAGAGCGTCTTTATCTTCTGCTCCATCTGGTCCACGTCGATGTCACCCACCACGATGATGCCTTGCAGGTCGGGGCGATACCACTTGGCATAGTAGTCGCGGATGTCCTGGTAGGGGAAGTTGTTGATGACGTCGATGCTGCCGATGGGCATACAGTCGCTGTACTTCGAGTCGGGGTAGAACGTGGCCTGTGCGTCGGTGTAGAGGCGGAGCATGCCGACGTTGCGGCTGCGCCACTCCTCGCGGATGACGCCGCGCTCCTTGTCAATCTCCTGGTCGGCCAGCAGGATGGCATCGCTCCAGTCGTGCAGGATGAGCAGGCAGGAGTCCACGACGGCGGGGTCGGTGCTGGGCACATTACTTATATTGTATACCGTCTCGTCCACCGAGGTGTAGGCGTTGAGGTTGGTGCCGAACTTGATGCCCTTCGTCTCGCACCACTGCACGATGCCCAGGCCGCGTTCGTCGCCGGGGAAGTTCTCGGTGCCGTTGAAGGCCATGTGCTCCAGGAAGTGGGCCAGGCCGCGCTGCTGCGGTTCTTCGAGGATGGAGCCTACCTTCTGTGCGATGTAGAACTCCACGCGGTTTTCGGGTTTCTCGTTGTGACGGATGTAGTACGTCAGTCCGTTGTCCAACTTGCCGATGCGGACGTTTTTGTCCACCGGCAGGGGCGGCAGCTGCATCTGGGCGGCTGCCTGTTGCAGGCCGAGGCACAGGATGAGTGCCATGAGCCAAAGTGTACGTGTTAACCTTTTCATGATTCTATCTGTTTTTAATAGATGTTTTGCTTAATCTGTCGCCCGGCCCGTGGATTAATCACAGCGGGTGCCGGATTTTTTTTTAGGGCTCCGTGATGGCCCGTCGGATGCGCACCAGCCGCTCCAGCAGTCCTTCCAGCTGGTCGAGGGGCAGCATGTTGGCTCCGTCGCTCTTGGCCACGGCGGGGTTCTCGTGGGTCTCGATGAAGAGTCCGTCGGCTCCTGCGGCGATGCCGGCACGGGCGATGGTCTCGATGAGCCGGGGCATGCCGCCGGTCACTCCGCCCGCCTGGTTGGGCTGTTGCAGGGAGTGCGTGGCATCCAGAATGACGGGGTAGCCGTAGGCCTGCATCTCGGGGATGCCGCGGTAGTCCACCACCAGGTCCTGGTAGCCGAAAGTCGTTCCGCGCTCGGTCAGCATCACGTCCGTGTCGCCGGCTTCCACTACCTTTTCGGCGGCGAAGTGCATGGCCTGGGGCGAGAGAAACTGGCCTTTCTTGATGTTGACGGTGCGTCCCGTGCGTGCGGCGGCTACCAGCAGGTCGGTCTGCCGGCAGAGGAAGGCGGGGATTTGCAGGATGTCCACGTACTCTGCGGCCATCTGTGCCTCGTCGGCGGCGTGGATGTCGGTGACGGTGGGGATGCCGAAGGTGTCATGCACCTTGCGGAGGATGCGGAGTGCCTTTTCGTCGCCGATGCCGGTGAAGGAGTCCAGGCGCGAGCGGTTGGCTTTGCGGTATGAGCCTTTGAAGACGTAGGGAATGCCGAGGCGTTCGGTGACGCGCACGATATGTTCGGCAATGCGGAGGGCCATGTCTTCGCCCTCGATGACGCACGGACCCGCCAGCAGGAAGAAGTTGCGGGCGGGGTTGTTCTTGAGTTGTTCGGATAGTTTCATTGTCTGGATGGTTTTGAACTGATGTATTTGAGTAGTTCGATGATTTCCTTATCTGAAATGTTTTCTTGGTCTGCTTTGTCGTAGATATAAAGCAAATGTACGTTGTTTTCTTGCAGGTTGATGATGGTGTCAATGTAAGTGATGACACGTGCACCGTGGCTTTTGCCTTTTCCCTTATCGGTGACAGCCATTCGTACTTTGCGGACGCCTTTCCCTAAATCGGAACCATAGAATGGATTCTGACGCAGTTCCTCTGCGAGTTTCTGAATGTCTTTGGTGATGTTCTTGTATTTCTTCGCCAGGCGTTTCAGTTCTTTGATGAACGGCGGTTCGGCTATGATTTGGGTCATTTGTCTGCTTCAATTTCTGCCAATACTTCTTCCAAAGGGCGCCCTTTGCTATGGCCCGTTTGGATATTTTTTATTTCTCCAAAGGCCTCTTTCAGGCCTTTCATGATATACTCTTTGCTTTCCGGTGATGATGCGGTATGTTCGTTCATTTTTCGTAATATGCGTAGTTTGGTGCGGTCATAGTTTTTTTTCAATTCCGTTATCATGTCAGAATTGTCAATGTTTAGAATGTCGCGTATCCACAATGCTTTTTGGGCTTCCATCTCTAATGTCGTCATGTTTGTTTCCTCCTTGGTCTTAGGGTTGCTTTCTGTTTCTATTTCTTGCAAAAGTAATGATAATATCTCAATATGCGGGCAGTTTTACGGAATTATCAGCGTGATGGCCTCGTGCAGAATCCCGATGTTCAGCGGGAAATGCCTCTCTTGCAGGATGCGGCCGTCCAGGTCCACCACTGCGTTGCGGGCACGGAGCACCTTCACCTGGCGGGTGCGGAAGGGCTTCACCAGCTTATGGTTGAGGATGCGTCCCTGGATGAGCATCCACAGGCCACCCCACAGCTGGCGCAGTTCCGGGCGATGGATGACGGAGACGTCCAGCCAGCCGTTGTAGGGCACCGCGCTGGGCACCTGTCCGTAGCCCGAGGCACTGCCGATGCAGACGGTCATGATGCGGCCACGGATGTGCTCGTCGTTGATTTTCAGGTGCATGCGGTAGAGCTTTCGTTCGAAGATGAGCGAGAGGAAAGCCATGAAGTAGGACAGGTATTTCACGCCCCAGAAGCGTTTGCACTGGTCGGTAATCTTCACAATCCTTGCTCCCAGGCCGATGTTGATGGCGTTGAGGAAGTAGCGCGTCACGTGTTTCTGTCCGTCGTAGTAGCCGCACGTGCCCACGTCTATCCGCCGGCGGCGTCCGCGGACGAGGCAGTCCACCGCCTCGCGGTATTCATTGCTGATTTCCCAATAGTCGGCAAAGTCGTTGCCGATGCCGTTGGGGATGATGCCCAGGGCAATGTCCTCTTTCTGTTCGGCCTGCGAGTTCATGATTCCGTTGATGGCATCGTTCAAGGCTCCGTCTCCCCCGACGACGATGATGGTGCGGTAGCCGTTGTCAGCCAGGATGCCGGCCAGGCGTTCCACCGAGCCGAAGCCTTCGGACTGCACGTAGTCATAGGCCACGTCCAGGCTGTCCATGTATTTCTTGATTTCTTGCCAGCGTTTCTGCACCTTGCGGGTGCCGGCCTTGGGGTTGTAGATGATGCCCCATTTCTTCTGTTCCTTGGTCATAGTCGGAGTTGTATGGGTGTGGTTCAGGTTTTGTCGGTGTCGGCTTGCAGCAGGCGCAGGATGGTTTCCACCTGTTCGCCCGTGGGTTGCAAGGCGTCTGTCCAGTGTATGCAGTGTCCGCGTCGTTCCATGCCGCGGAACCAGGTCATCTGCCGTTTGGCGAACTGGTGGATGGCAATCTCCAGTTGGCGCACCATCTCTTCGTAGGACATACGGCCCGTGGCATACAGGGTCAGGTACTTGTATTCCAGCCCGTAGTAGGTCAGGTCGTCCGGCGCAATGCCCTCGTCCAGCAGGCGGCGCACCTCGTCCACCATGCCTTCGTCCAGGCGTTGGCGCAGTCGGCGGCTGATGCGGGCGCGGCGTTCGTCCCGGTCGATGCTGACGCCGACGACGAGGCTCCTCAACTGCGGGAAAGACCGTTCCTCGACGGGGGCATGCCGGTAGTATTCCTCTATCTCGATGGCGCGGATGGCGCGTTTGGGCGTGTCCACGTCGGTGGTGTTGTGCAGGGTTTTATAGCCTTTCAGCAGTTCGGTCAGTTCGTCCAGCGACTTGTCGGCCAAGGCGGTGCGCAACGCCGGGTTCTCCGGCACGGGCAGCAGGCGGTAGCCGCTCAACACGGCTTCGAGATACAATCCCGTTCCGCCGCAGAGTATGGGCATCCGTCCCCGTGACTTGACGGCCTCGTAGGCCTGTAGAAAATCACGCTGGTATTCGAATACGTTGTATTTGGTGCCCGGCTCGGCAATGTCTATGAGGTGGTAGGGGATTTGCCGTCCGTTGATGACGTAGTCTTGCAGGTCCTTTCCGGTGCCCAGGTCCATGCGGCGGTACACCTGGCGCGAGTCTGCGCTGAGGATTTCTCCGCCCAGCCTGTCGGCCAGGGCAACTGCCAGGGTGGTTTTTCCCGAGGCGGTGGGGCCCAATATGGCTATTAAGTCGTAGTCCGGCATATTTCTTCTCATTCTTTGTTACGGTCACAAAGATAGCGTAAAATCGGATAGGATTGTGCGTTGTCCTCCCGTTTTTTTCGGCATTTGCCCGGGGATATCGCCGTCCGCGGGCGGGGATATCTCTGTCCGCGGGCGGAGATATCTCTAAGCACGGGCGGTGATATCTCCCTGTCCGTCTGCCTATATGGGGCATTTAAATGGGAAACAGGCCTGAATGGATGTTAATAAATGATTAATTCGAGAAGTTTTTGGGGGAAAAGTTTGCAAGTATCGGAAAAGTCCGTACCTTTGCAACGTGTTTTTCATGGTATTAGATTTTAAGGTTAACAAAGGTTGGGCTCAGCGGAGCCCTTTTTTTATGTCCTTACCTTTCCTCCCCCTCCCTTACTGCTTGCAGAAGAACGATACGAAGAACGGGACGCTCAGGTCGATGAGCAGTCCGTGGAAGATGGCTGCCGGAATCATTTCCTAGCCGGAGCAGCGGGTGAATCCCATGCCTGTGTCTTCTGCGGAGGGGCACGGCAAACTGTTCTGCCTGTCCGTCGGGCCAGGCCGGAAGCATCTGTAGAAAAAGAGAGGGAGGGGTCGGATGGAACTGTTGAACCAATGCACATGTACCAAGAGATATCCGTGCGGGAATCTGCGATTTCCTGCGCGGTTCTCTATGGGGGATGTGCAGTGGGTCTATTTCATTGTCTCATTTGTTTTGGCACTGCAAAGATATATCTTCTCTGCATATTCGCCAAATAAATATGCAGCAAAACACTATTTCCCTGCACCTGCCAGTCCGATGGCGCGCACCTTCCTGCGAATCAGTGCCATGTTCAACAAGGCGGCAAGCAGCCACAGGCAGAAGCCCGTCAGGAAACCCGCCCAAGGAGTCTCGCTTTCCAGTTGGGGAAAGAGCGCGCGTGCGGTTGCCAGGTAGCAGTCCCGCGCCCAGACCATGCAGGCGAAAGCCGCCAGGAGGCTCGCTGTATTCAGTCCGACGGCCAGCACCTGGTAGGGGAAGGCCACTTGCGACGGAGTGTAGCCCACGAGCAGCAGGTTCTCCAGCTTGGTGGCGTTCTTTTGCAAGAGTAGGAAGATGCTGAGTGACAACAGGTAGAATGCCAACAGGCAAATCACTCCGCCCACGGTAGAGACGATGCCCGTCAGCAGCCGCAGGAACCAGGCGGCTTTTCCGTCGTCCAGGCCGTTGCCTTCCGTTTCGTAGTGGTGGGTCTGGAAGTATTGGGCGATGGTCGCATCTGCGGGGTTCTTGACTTCGATGATGAGGCGCGAGGGCTGTGCGTTTTGTCCGGGAGCCAGGGTGCTGTTGGCTTCGTCCATGAAGGCTTGCGGCACCAGGATGGTGTTCAGGCGGTTGGAGAAGCCGACGATGCGGCCCTTGTAGCGTTCGGTGCGTCCGTTGCCGCGCAGGATGATGTCCATGCGCAACAGGCCGGTCAGCCCTTCGGACAGTTTGGGCAGGCCGCGGCTCTCGGCAAAACCGAAGTTATACAGATTCAGGTAATTGCGCGGAATGATGATGGGGATGGTGCGAGTGGCCTCGTCGTAATGCCAGTGGCTGAGGTCGGCGTCGATAAACTCGTCCGGCACGGCCTCGAAGAACATCTCCGTGCTGAGATCCACGCCGGTTCCTTGGATACCCATGCCGGCGGAGACATGGAAGAGCGAGGGTGTGAAGCAGCCCACTTGGACGGTGAAGGGTTGCTGCCGCAGGTCTTCGATTTCTTCCGGCGTGAAGGTACTGTTTTTGCCCATGAGGCTGCCCAGCGTGCCCACTTTCTTGCCGGCAATGAGGTAGTCTTGCTTCAGGAAACTGTCGCCGCCGGTCAGCACGGGGCGGATGTCGCTGTAGGCCTGTACGGCCAGCAATACGATGGCCATGCCGAAAAGGTTGGCCAGGAAGAAGCCGGTCAGTTGGCCGATGCTGATGTGCCGGCGCAGAAGTTTCCATACCAGTCTGTTCATAGTGTTCAGAGTTTATACGTGTGGTCGTAGGACAGGGGGAGCGCCTTGCCGATGGAGGTGACGAGGATGCCGGCGCCTTGGCGTCCGGCTTCTTCTTCCAGCAGTCGGGCCAGGATGCGTGCGTTGTTTTCGTCCAGGTGGCTGACGGGTTCGTCCAGCAGGATAAAGTCGAAAGGTTGGCACAGGCAGCGGATGAAGGCCACGCGCTGTTGCTGGCCGAAGGACAGGATACCGGTTTTTTCGTTGACCTTGTCGGCGATGCCGGCCGCTTCGAATAGGGTGAGAATCTCCTGGCGGCTCTTATATCCGGACAGGCGGTTCTTCAGCAAAACGTTCTCCAGTGCGGTCAATTCGGGAAACAGGCGCAGCTCCTGGAACAGCAGGCTGAGTGAGCGGCGTCGCAGGGCGGTCCATCCGGCGGTGTCGAGTGAACGGATATTTTTCCCGTCGAAAGTGATGATGCCCTCATAGTCGCCCCGGTAGCCATAGAGGTAGCTGCACAATGAGGACTTCCCCGTGCCCGAGGCCGCTTCAATCAGGCACCGCTCCCCCTTACGGAAGATGAGGTCGCGGTGCCAGATGTCAGAGGTGATGCTGTCCCGCTGGGCGAAGACGCGGGGAAGCACTTGTTGCAGGCGGATTTCGTCCATATCGGGTCAGAGGGCGGTCTTGGCCAGTTCGACGATTTGTTTCAAGGCGTTGGTGTCCTTGTCTTTCAATTGTATGCTGGCGTAGCTCCCGGTTTCATTGTTTTCGCTCTTCATGTAGTCAATGTGCTCCAGGGCGGCCAGTATGGTGGCGTATTGGCTGCCTCCCATGCTTGCCAGCATCTTGACGATGGGCAGCTGGCAGATCGCTTCCATGTTGACGACGGCGAAACCCTTCTTTCCTTTCATGTCGCCTGCATACGCGTTTTGGGCGGCCGAGGGGTCACATTTTTTGAAGAGGTCCTTATAGAGCAGTTCGTCGTTGGTGGCATAGAATTGCTTGTCCTGCACGCCGAAGAAGAGGTTGAAGTTTCTGGACTTCCATACGTACCGGTCTTCCTCCAGCTGCACGATGTCATTGCCACGTCCCAGCTGTTTTTTCAGTTCGTCGTTCTCCAGCAAGGCTTTCAGGGGTGCGGAGTCCTTGACCGTGGCGTAGGCCAGCAGAGAGGGTAGCTTGTTCAAGGTGAAATTGACCATTCCAAAGGATAAATCGTCTTCGAACATGGCCATCACTTGCTTGATGGTTTCAGCATTCTTGGCCGAAAGGTTTTCACCTATCGGCGTTGTTTCCAGCAGCAGGTCATACAGGGCATTTCCGTCCAATCCGGCGCTGACCAGCAACAGAGTGGACTGCGGGAAATAGTCTATGAACGTGTTCTTGATGGGGCGGTAGACTTGGTTCTGCTTGGCCAGCAAGGATTTGATTTGCTCGTTCTCCGTGTAGTAGGTCAGGTGCAGGTCGATGCTCCCTTTCTCGAAAGAAAGTCCTATGATGAACCGTAGGTCTTTCAGGTCCAGCCCCTTGGGCATCCGATAGCCGGTGATGGCCATGTAGTTCTTGGGCAGGCTGGCGTAAGAATAGATGGCTTTGATGTCGCCTTTCTGTGCCTGCATTTGTTTGAATTCGGGGCGGGAGGCAAAGCTTTGGGCTTCCGTCTGTTGTATCCAGGCTACCAGGCTGTCTTTGTAGGCGGGTAGTTGTGGGCCTGTCTGCTGTCCGAGGCAGAAGAGGAGGGATTCGTTGTAGCCCAGCAGCAGTCCGTCGCTGGTGTGTACGAGGGTACAGTTTTCTTTCTCCTCTGTTTCTCCTCCTTCTTTCCGGAGAGTTTCCAACAGGGTCTGTACATTGCCTTTGTCGGCCACCTTGGCAACGAAGCTGCCTTGCCGCAAGGCTCTGCTGGTGAACAGGTAGATTGGAGCCTGCAGGTCAATGCCTGACTGGGCAGGGTCGTCCAGCAAGGTTCCTATGTAGTCATACGTGGTGGCATCCATCTCGCTCTTCAGGCTTTCCTTGAGTTTTTGCAGGAGAGCCTGGTTGTCGCTGTCGCCCAGACCGGCTTTTTCGGACAGCGTGGACAAATTGACGGAGCTGACGAATGTAGCGTTCGCCGGGATGGCGTGGGTGTACTCGGCTTTTTGCGAGCAGGCGCTGGCCAGCAGCAGGAGGGCGGCCAATGCGGGAAAGAGAATCTTTTTCATGTCCATAGGTATTTATTGGTTCTGTAAATTCAAGATGTGGCAGGCCACCAGGGCCGCAGTTTCTGTCCGCAGGCGCGAAGGCCCCAGGCTGACGGGGATGAATCCCGCTTCTTCGGCCATCCGGACTTCTTCTTCGCTGAAGTCTCCTTCCGGTCCGATGAGTACCACGGCCTCCTCTCCCTTGCGTACGGCGTCTTTCAGGGGAGTTTTCCCGCCTTCATGGCAATGGGCGATGAATTTCTGGCCTTGGAAGGGCTGTCGGACGAAGGTTTGGAAGTCGGTCATCTCGTTCAGGCGGGGTACACGTGCCTTGAGCGACTGCTTGACGGCCGATATCAGAATTTTGGCGATACGCTCTGTCTTGAGCACTTTTCGTTCGGAATAACGGCAGTTCAGGAAGGTCAGTTCGTCGATGCCGATTTCTGTCGCCTTTTCGGCAAACCATTCCGTCCGGTCCATGTTCTTGGTGGGAGCCAGGGCTATGTGCAGATGGCCGCTCCACAAGGGCGGTTGCGGTAGGGTTTCCAGGAGGTCTACCAGGCAGCGCTTGTGGGCTGCCAGGCTGATGCGGGCCCGATGGAAATTGCCTTTCCCGTCCGTCAGCATTACTTCGTCGCCGGGTTGCAGGCGTAGTACGCGGAGGGCGTGTGCGGCCTCTTCTTCGGGCAACTCGTGCGAGGTTTCTATGTCGGGAGTATAGAAGATGTGCATGGGATTCAACTGTTGGGTTCTTTTAGATGATTGATTTGGTCACGTAAGATGGCTGCTTGTTCGTAGTCTTCCTGGTCGATGGCTTTTTGAAGGGCCTCTTTCAGCCAGTCGATGTTTATGATGCGGTCATTTTCTGTCCCGGTGGCCTGCCGGTCGTCATGTATGTTTTCAGCTGAGTTTCCTTTATCCAGAATGTCTTCGTAAGTCAGGATGGGAGCCTTCATGTGCAGGGCCAGGGCCACGGCATCACTCGTGCGCGAATCCACCCGGAGTATCATCTCGCCTGAACGTAAATATAGATAGGTATAGAAAATGCCTTTTTCCGCTTTATAGATAATGGCACGCAGTAGCCGGACGCCCAAAGCCTCCAATACCGATGCAAACAAGACGTGTGTCAGCGGACGTGGCGGCATGATGCCCCGCAACTCAAGCATGATGGCCTGAGCCTCAGCTGTGCCGATGATGATGGGCAGGTCGCGCCGTGTTCCCACTTCGGAGAGTACCAAAATGTAGGCACCGGCCTGCGTCTGGCTGCTGCTGAGCTTTGACACTTGCAACTCCACTTTCTTCCTCTCATTCATTGTGCACTCCTTTCTCTGGTGTATGTTTATAGCGGAACACTATAGCAAACAGTATGCCAATGGTCAGCGCATAGGCAGCGAAAGTCATCCAGATGGGTGTCCACTCGCGGCTGACCAGTCCGCCGCCTTCGGCGTAGACCGAGAAGAAGTCCACCACGGCTCCACTGGCATAGCCGCCCACGAAAGCCCCGATGCCGTTGGTCATCATGAAGAACAGTCCCTGCGCGCTGGCCCGGATGCCCGGATGGGCTTCCATCTCGGTAAACAGCGAGCCGGACACGTTGAAGAAGTCGAACGCCATGCCGTAGACAATCATGGAGAGGATAAGCATCCAAAGCCCGTCACCCGGATTGCCCAGCCCGAACAGGCCGAAGCGGAATACCCACGCCAGCATGCTGATGAGCATGACGCGTTTGATGCCAAAATGGCGTAAGAAGAAGGGGATGGCCAGTATGAACAGTGTCTCGCTCATCTGTGAGATGGACAGCAGGATGACGGAGTGCTTCACGCCGAACGAATCCGCATATTCCGGAATAGCGGCAAACGAACCCAGAAAGAGGTCGCCGTAGGTATTGGTGATTTGCAGGGCGGCGCCCAGCAGCATGGAGAAGAGGAAGAAGATGGCCATCTTCCGCTGCTTGAACAACACCAGCGCATCCAGTCCGAAGGCCGAGAGCACCGTCTTTTGTTCGTTGCGTGCCGGGGGACAAGGCGGCAGGGTAAAGGCGTACAAGCCCAGCAGGACAGCCGCCGCACCTGCCACATAGAGTTGCAGGGCGCTGCTCTTGAAGCCGGTCAGGTCCACCACCCACATGGCGCAGATGAAGCCCACGGTGCCCCACACGCGGATGGGCGGAAAGTCTTTCACCAGGTCCAAGTGGTATTTCTCCAGGGCATGATAGGAAATGGTATTGGCCAGTGCGAGCGTGGGCATATAGGCCATCATGTTGAGCAACATGGCCCAATACATTTGTTCGTAGCTGGTGGCGGAGGCGGCGTAAAACAAGGCGCCGGCCCCGATGAAGTGCAGCAAGGCATAGAGCCGTTCGGCATTAATCCATTTGTCGGCAATGATGCCGGTCAGGCCGGGCATGATGAGGGAGGCAATGCCCATAGTGGCAAAGATGGCGCCGATTTCTCCGCCTTCGAAGTGCAACTGGCTGCCCATATAGCCGCCCAGCGAGATAAGCCACGCGCCCCACATGAAGAATTGCAGGAATTGCATGGCGGTCAGTCTTATCCGGATATTTGTCATAGTGATTCGTTGTTTTGTACTAAGATTGTACAAATATACGGGGTTGGCGCAAGAAATACAAGCGGGAGGGGCAAAAAAGAAGTCCCTTGTGCAACTTTAGGAGGAATCTGGAAGGAGGGTTTCTGAAGTTGGCTGGTGGATTTCGGCTGTGTTTATTGAAGTAAGATGCGTCTTTCCGTTTTTGGGCAGGACTTTCTTTTCATAAAGTTCTGATTATCGTTGCTAATTTATCTTTTCCGAGGGCAATTTACAGACTCATTGTATAACAAACACCTGTTTCTTTTTCGCATGATACAATCATGTTAGATATAGCTTCTGCATGATACATGACATGAATCTGAGGTTTGTAACGTATATAAAAAAAGAAGGGGTATCTATCCCAGACACCCAATCTTTATTAACCTTAAATCTAATACCATGAAAAACACATTGCAAATGTACGGCTTTTCTCGAAACCTGCAATAGATGGGGCTAAAAATCTTCTGTATATTAACTCTTTTTTAAGAGTAGATACCCTTATGAAAGAGATTTTAAAAGATAAGAGGCTTTTAGACCCTTATTCCACGTAGAGCACCAGCCCTTTCAGGTACTCGCCTTCCGGATGGTAGATGTTCACCGGATGGTCGGCGGGTTGCGTCAGTTGGTGCAGGATGCGTACGCTGCGGCCCGACTGTGCGGCAGCTGTAAAGACGGCCATGCGGAACTGGTCCTTATTGACAGCCTGCGAGCAGGAGAAGGTGAAGAGGATGCCTCCCGGACGGATTTTCTCGAAGGCGCGGGCGTTCAGCTTGCGGTAGCCTTGCAGGGCGTTGCGCAGGGCGTCGCGGTGTTTGGCGAAGGCAGGCGGGTCGAGGACAATGAGGTCGTAGGTGCCGTCCTCCATGCGGTCCAGAAATTTGAAGGCATCTTCGGCATAGGCTGTGTGGCGCGCATCGTCGGGGAAGTTCAGGGCGATGTTCTTGTTTGTCAGGTCGATGGCTTTGGCCGAACTGTCTACCGAGTGTACGGACAGGGCGCCTCCACGCATGGCATAGACGGAGAATCCGCCGGTGTAGCAGAACATGTTCAGTACGTTTCTCCCCCGGGCGTATCGCTCCAGCAAGGCACGGTTCTCACGTTGGTCCACGAAGAAGCCCGTTTTCTGTCCCTTCAGCCAGTCGATATGGAAGTTCAGGCCGTATTCCGTGGCTACATTGTCTGTGCTGCCTCCGCGGAGGAAGCCGTTCTCAGGGAAGAGGTCGGCCTTGTAGGGCAGGGTGGTTTCCGACTTGTAGTAGATGTTGTCTATTTCTCCTTCCATCACTTCGGCCAGGGCTTCGGCGATGGTCATACGGTCCAGGTGCATGCCGGCAGAGTGAGCCTGCATCACGGCGGTACGGGCATAAATGTCGATGACCAGGCCGGGCAGGTTGTCGCCTTCGCCATGCACCAGGCGGTAGGTGTTGTTGTCCGGACGTCCTACGAGGCCGATGCTGCGGCGCATTTGCAGGGCTGCGCTCAACCGACGGCGCCAGAAGGCAGTGTTTATCTCTTCGTCTTCGCGGAAGGTGAGCACGCGCACGGCGATGCTTCCTATCTGGAAGTGGCCTTTGGCGATGAATTCTTTCTTGGAGGTATGGACTTCCACCACCTCGCCTTCTTCGGGCTCTCCGTCCATGCGGGCGATGGCGCCGGAGAATACCCACGGGTGGAAGCGTTTCAGCGATTCTTCTTTGCCGGGTTTCAGGTAGATTCTATACATTATATAATATAAGTAGATGTTCAAATTTAGTTTATATAATAGGAGTTAAGAAGTTAAGGAGTTATCACTCCGCTTCGCTCCGTTAGGAGTTAAGCCGATAGTAAGTCAATGAGCCGTATACACAGAAGGTATTGGCTTAACTCCTTAACTCCTCAAAAGATAGTGTCTTTTAATTCTGATTACTTATAAGCTAAGTACTCAGAATTAAATGACACTATTTTTCTTCTTTGTCAGCTATCTCAAAGTCGCCCGTCCGTTTCAGTTCCTGCAGGCGGTTGTAGATGTTCAGGCACGCCCAAGCATCGGTGGCGGCATAGAGCTTCTGAGGTTCGGTCAATGTTTCGGCTTCCCAATTGGTGAGGCGTTGGCTCTTCGAAATCTTCTCGCCGAAGAGGATTCCGTAGATTTTTTGCAGGCTTTTGTCTTCGATGCCGAAGGCGCGGACATACTCTTGCAGTTCGATGCAGGCGCGCTGTTCGAAGGGGGCCCGCTTGTGCAGCATCATGAAGTCATCCTTGAGCGAGAGGCCGACCTTGACGGTGTGGGGGCTTTCCAGCAAGGTGATGATAGGGAGGGTCAGTCCCGTCAGGTTGAGGCGGAACAGGAAGCAGTGCTCGTCGGACGATACCTGGAGCAGGGCCACCTTGTGCATCCTTCCCTTGGCAAAAGAAGGGCGCGTCTCGCTGTCAATGCCCACCAGCGGGCATTGCTTCAGGTAGGCCACCGCCTTTTCCGCTTCCCATGGGGTTTGCACCACGTGTATTTGGCCGGGAAAGGTTACTTTCGGCAAGTCATTCAGGGACTCTTTGTCTATGTTTCTTTGGATGATCATTCGTCGGAGATATTAGGATAGTTGTCTGCTTCCGGTGATTCGTCTTCTTCGGACTCTCCTTGTGCGTAGCGGGCCTCGTGCAGGGCACGCAGGGTATTTACCAGTTTCTGTCCCCAATAGAGGCGGAAGTTTTCCTGGCAGATGGCCAGCGCGTCGTGCATGGTTTCGTTCAGTCCCAGTTGGAAAACGAAGATGAAGTCCTTGATGTCCTGGTAGATGTCCGCCAAGTCTTCGGAAATATAGCGTGTGATGGGCTGGTCGCTGTACTTCATGTCCTCCACGAATACGTCCAGATAGTCATCCTTTTCACCCAGGATGCCGGCCAGGGTCATGCGGAGCACTTCGTAAGTCTCTTCGGTGACGTAGTGCTCGGGCAGGTCCTCGCCCATTGTTTCGCACGTGGGCAGCAAGGTTGCTTTCAGGTAGAGCAAAGGCAGAATCTTCAGCGTCGTGTCCACGAAAGTGGGGCGACGGGTACCCTCCGCTTGCTCCATGTATTTGCAGAACTCGGCGGCCACGGTGACGAACTCGATGACGTTGCGGTCGAATATGACTTGGCTTTCTTTTCTCATATTTCGCATTTTAATGCGCAAAGGTAATGTAAATCGGGGGGAGAAGCAAATTTAGGCCCGGAAACTTATGGCCTTGCATTCACTTCACGCTCTCTACGTCGTGAAACGTCATTACCTCCAGGATGGGATTGTCGTCTTCTGTCCGGGTGGAGGCGATGCGGAGCAGTTCCGGCGAGCCGTGTTTGCCGTTACCTTCGTTGATGGCGTATATTTGCCGCGAGCGGACGCTTACGTTCGGATTTTGCGCTTTGCCCCAGTTGTCTATGTGCGGATAGTCGTCCATCAGCCTCCAGTAGGAGTTGTCCGGATAGTCCTTCATCTTGTAAATCTGCCGTTCCTTCTTGTCGTAGATGTAGAAGTTTTCGGGGACGTCGGTCTTGTAGCGGCCGTTGTGTCCGCGCAGGATGTAGAAGGTCAGGTAGCGGCCCGTCTCCATGGTAGGCAATATGCGGGCGTAGCGTTCGTGGTAGTTGCTCTGGTCGATGATGCGCGGGCGCAGCGTCAGGTCGCGTCCCATCTCGTAGATGGTGTCGTTGTCCAGGTGGGCCATCAGCACGCCACGGGGCGTGGTCGTCAGGCAACCGTAAGACAGGTATTCGATGTCCACGTCCTTGGGCTTATGCCGGCGGATGGGCAGTTGGCGAACGAGCGAGGCGTCCGAGCGGCGCACCACCCGGTAGGGCTGGCTGGCGCCTTGCCGGCAGGTCAGCAGCAGGGAGTCGTTCAACAGGACAATCTCGCTGGCGGTGTGGGTGAAGTCGCGCAGGAAGTTTCCTTCCAGGTCGTAGACCACGAGGCGGGCGTTTCGCCAGTCGCCGTCCTGAATCAAGAGTTCGTTGTGCAGGGTGTCTACGATGTAGGAGGAGATGTAGTGGTATTCCTTGGGGCCTCCTCCGTAGTGGTCTATCTTGCGGACAAAGCTTCCGTCGCGTCCGAAGACGTAGATGGCCTGCTGCTCCTCGTGCATGTAGATGTGCCGGGAGGTCAGGAACCATTCGTTGCCCTTACAGGCGCCGCGCAGGCGTAGTAGGACAGAGTCGTTGGTTTCCAAGGGGATGTAGTTGATGTCGGCCAGCTCGCTCAGGCGGATGTCCGTTTCGGGATAGTCCTCGCGGTAGTCGAAGGTGAAGGGCACTTCGCCTTCATACCATGCGGCGGGCGGAGTGGCTGCCGTTACCGTGTCTGTCGTGTCGGTTTTCGCTTCTTGGGAAGATTTGGGGCGGGACGAGCAGGCGCTGCACAGGGTGGCGCCCAAAAGCAGGCACCACATCCACAGGCAATGTTTTGGGGAGAGATTCATGGTCGTATTTTTTTTAAAGTTCTTCCCGGCAAATATATGGATTAACAATGACTTCTGCAACTTTCGGAGCTTTTTTCCCTTTCTCCTCCCCACGGATTGTTTTGTGGCGGAAATCTATACAAATGCAGCCTGTCCCATCCTTGTTGTGCGCAACAACCTGCGCGGGAAGTGAATGTAGAGGAAAGAACGGTGGTTGTCTTCAAAATAGCAGGGGCAGTGCTTGCCATATTCGGAGATTTGACCTACCTTTGCCGTACTGAAAGGGGGATTGAGAAGCAAGGCTTAATTCCTTGACTTTTCAATCCCCCCTAACCTCTAAAGATTTATTTTAAGCACTAACAATGAAGAAGATTGTGGCTTTGTTTTGCCTGTTTATCCCTTTCCTTTGTGCCTGCCAGCAGAAAGGCATGAATTTCAAGAGCCTGCCTGTGGAGGAATTTGTGGACGTGATTGTCGACCCCAATGTCCAGCGTCTGGATGTACGTACCCCCGCTGAATATACCGAAGGCCATGTCCCCGGCAGCCTGAATATCAATGTCCTCGACCCCCAGTTTGTCCAGATGGCCGATTCTCTTTTGCAGAAAGAAAAGCCTGTGGCCCTCTATTGCCGCAGTGGCCGCCGCAGCAAGAAAGCCGCCGAACTGCTCAGCCAGGCCGGTTATGAGGTCTACGAACTGGACAGCGGATTCAATGGCTGGCAGAAGGCCGGGCAAGAGGTGGAGAAGTGATGTGGGTTCTTCATCGGAACACACGCTTGATTACCTCCAGATCCGTCTTGAAAACCTGCTGTACAATCGGGGCCAGCATCTTGTCGTTACCCTGCAGGTGCACTACTGCCTGCGTGTGCGTCAGCCCTTCGCCCGGTGCAAGCTCGGCTCCCGGTGAAGAGGTTTCAATCTCGTAAAAAGGCCCCATGATGGAGTTGTCTTCCAGCGGTCCGTCATTATACGCGTTGATTACATCTCCGTCAAACGGATTTTCCTGCGGTCCCCACTGTCCGTTGACATACACACACGGCCTTTCGGGGCGGTTGCACCACAGAATAGTCAGTACGCCTTTTTCCGAATCATAACTTCCGCACAGATTCAGCGAACGTCCGGCCGGCAACCCTAACTTGGAACGGAATTTTCCGTCTATCTTGAAATAGATTAACTTGTCGTCCACCACCAGTCGGTCCGCAGGTATTTTGCCGAAATAGGTATCGTTTACTACCCGGCCTGTTCCTTCTGTGTGATAGGGGATGAACACGGTGGTCGACGGCGTGGGATTGAAACATCCCAGCATCCAGACCGACACCAGTCCTGTTGCCCGGGTCCATGCTTCCGTTCCTGTATTGACAATCCGGTTGTCTGTCCGGTAAGCCACCCGTTTCAGCCCTTCCGGCAGGCAGATGCCGAGTTCCCGCCCGATTTCTTCGTCATTCATCAGCGTGACAGTGCGCTCCATGTCCATGTGCAGAACGGTGCCCGAGGCATTCGTCAGGCAAGCCTTTTGAGACAACCGGATGGCTGCTTCCGTATGTGCTTCTACTGCAAAACCTTCTGTGTCCAGCACGGCCGGAACGGCCCAGTTGGCGTATACCTGTTCCTTGCCTGGGGCAAAATACAGGGAAAACGGCCCGCCTTCCGGTCCCAGCCAGAAGCGTTCCTCTCCGCCTACCGGCTGAATCTGTGGGTTGACCTTGCCGTCTTGTATGAAACGGTAGTTGATCCAGCCGTAACTGTCCCCTTCGTCACCCGTTGCCGAAGTGGTCATCACACGTCCCTGCCATGCCGGAATCACCATTACTTTGGATTGTCCGTCGGCAGAAACCAATTCTTTATATCCAATGCCGTGCTGTTTCAGAAAAGCGGCATCATTGGCATACGTTCCCATTGTTCCTTATTTTTTAAATTTTAAAAAGACGTTATGCAGCTGTTTATCCTACCCGTCGGCGGAATCAGAGTCCATATGCACTTTATCCGGTCGTTCCATCGTGCGGCTTTGCGGACGGATATTTCCGCTTTTGTCCGAGGATATCGCTGTCCGTGGCCTTTCATGGCTCGATTCTTTCCGCCAGCGGCAAACTTAGAATACAATCAAGTGTCCAAAGATACGGAGTTTTGTGGAATGACATCTCTTTTGGCACGGATTATTTGCAGCGGATTGCAAACTTTTGCGTGCTTTTGTCTGTCAACTATTTGTGGGCAGCTGTACACGATTGGCGGATTGAATGAAAAAAGCGCCTCTTACGGATTAAGAGACGCTTCCAATGGTACCCGGAGCGGGTACAGTACCCGTATTTTAATAGAAAACAAAGGAATAATAAGAGAATATAAATAACTGATTTATAGGAGCATTTAGAAAAATGTATTTTCACTTGATTTCATAAAAAGATATATGTTGTGTTGTTTTTGGCTACCCTTTGGCTACCCAGAATAAAATAAATAACTATATTTGCAATCAAATGAAACAAAGAGCAAATAAGTTATGGCAGCAAAGAAAGAAATAAGGTCTGATAATACTTATATCATTAGTACCGATGATACAGATAACCCAAAATTGGGGGCAAAGATTTTATCAGATGGCAGAGAAAGCCTTTTTTTAGATTACTATTTGGGTTATAATATGGTCTATGATGAGGCTAAGGATAAAAAAATAGCGAGAAAAGAGCGCAAAAGGGAGGCTTTGAAATTATATCTTTGGCAAGCCCCCAGAACTCCACTTGAAAGACAGCAGAACAAAGAAACTCTACAACTTGCAAAGGAGATAAGACATGAACGGGAACAGGAACTGAAAGAAGGCACATTGGGCTACAGGCTAAAGGCAAAGGAAGTGAATTTCTTTGATTTCATTCAATCATATTATGATGAATACACCAAAGGGGACAAACGTATGATTAAAGCCGCCCAAAAACGGTTTACTGATTTCATTGCTTTGGAATACCCTCTATACAAAAACAACATTTCTCCAGAGAAAATAACCCCCGATATGATGGAACACTTTGTAGAATATTTGCAAAGTATAAGTAAGGGTGAGGGAGCTTTGACACATTGGAAGCGGTGGAAAAAGATAGTAAAAGCGGCTGTAAAGAAAGACATTCTAAGGAAAAATCCATGTGAGGATATTGTTTGCAAGGCTGATGAAGAAGCATTAAAGAAAGATATACTTTCAATAGAAGAAATGCAACAGCTTATAGCCACCACCTATAAAGGGCAGAACCCAGAAACAAGGCGGGCTTTTATCTTTACCCTATACACAGGCATTAGATTTTGTGATATTAAAGATTTGACTTTTGCCAACGTGGACTATTCAAACAAAATACTAACATTCAATCAGAAGAAAACACAGGGGCACAGCAGCAAAAGTTATGTGAGTATTCCTCTAAATGATGACTTGTTAACATTGATTGGTACAGCCTCAACAGATAGCCCAGATGAAAAGATATTCAAACTACCAAGCCAAGAAATGTGTCTTAAAGCTCTAAGACATTGGACGGCAAAGGCGGGAATAACCAAGCACATAACGTGGCATTGTGGGCGACATTCCTTTGCCGTGAATATCCTTAGCAATGGTGCCAATATAAAGACCGTGGCGAGCCTATTAGGGCATAGTAGCATACAGCATACAGAGAAGTACACACGGGCAATAGATAGTTTGAAACAAAAGGCAATAAACAGTTTGCCAAAACTTAAAATATGATATTATGGATATAAAAACAATAGAAAATATTGAGACAGCTGAGGAAATAACCAAGATTATTGATTGGGCGTTTTCACCAAGCTACATGTATTATGATGTTTGGGGTGTGATAAAGGGAGAATGGAAAGAAGAAATAGCTGTAAAAGATGAGGTTTACAGTTTGTTGTTTCAGATACAGGAAATAAATAGGCAGCTTCATGGTGATAATATAACAATCTCTGAACATGTGCCTAATCTGCATGAGAGAAGTGATTTGATAACAAAGCGTAGTGACTTAGCAGTTAAGGTTAAAAGTCTGTTAGAGGGCAAAACTCAGCAAAATAATGATAATAAGCAGCTTCAACAAGAGCACCCAGAACAGCAACCAAAAGAAGATAATGAAAACGATTGCAGTACTGACATAAGTTTACCAGAAGAATTAAATAATGACAACGCTAAATCGATAATATCAAAAGCTATAAAAGCAGGTCTTTGTGACCATAATTATAAATGGCTTAAAACAAAATCTCTATTGGCTTACTTTGCCGACCGTGCAAGTGAATATTTGAAATTGGGGAAAGGTGAATATGACGGTAAGGTGAAAACTTCATGGAAGCCCTTTGAAACTTTATTTGGTGTTAGTGGGCTTTCTGGAGCAAAAAGGGATTATAAAAAAACGGGGACTTTGCCAGATGGTTACAAAGATGTAGATAATTTGTTTGAGTAGCCAATAGTTATAAGGATTGCACCCCTATATGTGCCTCATGTGGGTATCATATAGGGGCTTTTTGTTTCTTTCTCTCTCTACCTTTGTCCTTGTATTCAGATGGATAGCGAGTGCAAGACTATTCCAGACGATTACACGGGCAAAGACGGGTGAGCCTTGCACCTCAACCCAGAAAGCCCAGACCTCTAAAAAATAGAAGTATGGCAGAGGAACTGAAACAGATTGCCGACCTTATAACGGCAAACACAATCTTTTGCACAAAGGAAGTGCTTACAAGCGATGAGGCGGCAAAGTACATGGGAGTATCAAAGAGCTACCTCTATAAGCTGACCATGAGGCAGCAGATACCCCACTACAAGCCGATGGGAAAGATGTGCTATTTTAACCGTCTGGAGCTTGAACAATGGTTGCAAAGTAACCGTGTATCTACTTCCACCGAGATAAGCCAGCAGGCGCAGGCTTATTGCATGAAGAAAGGAGGTGAAAGATGACTACCCCTAACATACGTTACTATGCCCGTCTGGAGGATTGTACAGGCAATAGAAAGACACCAAAGTATGTGATAACGGCACAAGCTGGATATTACCCACCTATGGATGAAATTGTAAGCAGGGACGGCAAAATATACATGTATTTGCAAGTGAGCAAAGACAGCGGCAGCAAAAAAGACAATGCCCCAGCCATGAAGTTACAGGCTAAAAACAGCCTCAACTTTACAGGACTGAAAGACTACTTTGTAAACGGGCGGTTGAGTGGCTTTGCCTATGGCTATCCGTTGGCGGTAAAGACCTACAGCAGCAAGCAGAAGCCTAATCCGTTCTTTGCCTACAAAGATGATGGCTTTCTGTTTATCGTACACCAAGACCAGGCAGCAGCAACCGAGCCAGAGAAAATAAAGCCGTCTTGCATTGAGTTGATAGTATTGGAGGGTGCAAAAGTTCTTATTTCTTCATACTGCAAAATGCTACAGATGGGCGGTTTTGATGAGGCTCTGGCAGCTTTGAGAAAGCAAGCCAAACGAGTAGATGTCTTATAATAATATGTAGTTTGTGGGCAAAATTTGGTAACAAGCAGGGATTATGTACGACAAAGTGAAGTTGTGGGCTATGAGAACGAGGGCAACGCCAGATGTAAGCAAGTTTCTGGATAAGGCTAAAGACCAGATAGACCATGAAACGGGCGAGGTTTGCACCTTTGGCAGTCTGGAGGGCTTGAAAGTGTCTATCTATACAGGCGGCATTTCTGTTATTGGCAGCTTGCCAAAGTTCCTTTACCAGAACAATGTTTACCCGTTGGATAGGCACGGCACAGCCCAAGCGGTGGAAAAGCTATCAGACAGCTTACATTTGCCGATAGCCGATGCAAAGGTTACAGGGCTGGAGTTTGGGCGGGCTTTTGTGATGAAGTACCCAATAGAAAACTATCTTTCCAAGTTGGGAGATATGCCCAAACTGTTAAGGTATCATTTTGACGTGGGTACGCTTTACTACAAGCCCAGAGGCAGGCAGCAGCCCAAAGTATATGCTTTCTATGACAAGAAAGCCGATGCAACGGCAAAAGGTATGGCTTTGCCTGTTGGCTTTGAGGATGCCAATTTGCTTAAGTATGAAATGAGGCTTAACGGGCGTTTGCCCCAACAGATGGGAGTGCCAGACGTTACAGCCTCAACCCTATCAGATAGCGGCTTTTATCGGCTGATGGTGAAACGATACCAAGACAGCTATTTTGCAATATCCAAGTTGAACCAAGTAAAGACAGACGTAATGAGCGAGATTAAGACCGTTTCAGATGCTTTTGATGTGTTGGTAGCCCGTCTTATCAACCAGAGCGACCAGACACAGATAGCGGCATATCTGGAAGAACTGAAAGAAGCAAAGGTTTTTGAGGACAGGAAAAGTTACACACGGCTAAAGAAGAAGATACAGGAAGTGGTGGCAAAAGCGGGTGTAACCGTGTCCGATGAACTGATGAAAGAGCTGGACGATGAGATTAAGAACGTGGGGGCTTATGTGTAGCCATGTTCTTATAATAAGCTGTAGTTTGTTACCAGATTTTGGTAACAGGTGAGTAAAACTAAAGTAGTTTGTTATAGTATATGGCAAGACAGAAGAATGACGGCAAAGGGCGGTTGGGTGGCAGGGCAAAAGGGACACCCAATAGAGTAACGGCAAGCGTGAAAGATTGGATTTCCCAAGTGATAGACAAAAATAGGCGGCAAATGGAACGTGATTTGAAAGCGTTATCACCCAAAGACCGCTTGTTAATGCTTGAAAAACTGATGCAGTATGTAGTATCTAAGCAAAAAACAGAAATGGAAATAAGGCAAGTGACTGTTGAGGATGAAAAAAAGGTGGATAATGAATTTGATTTGTCATGTGTCCCAACCGATTTG
Organism: Candidatus Bacteroides intestinavium; assembly: GCA_019118325.1. GTDB lineage: Bacteria > Bacteroidota > Bacteroidia > Bacteroidales > Bacteroidaceae > Bacteroides > Bacteroides intestinavium. The sequence goes on along the minus strand of DWZE01000123.1, from coordinate 24,572 downwards.
CTTGTAGAAATGGCAAATTATATTTTGGATGGACGACAAAAAGAACTGCAAAGGCAGGAATAGACAAATGTGCTATAGATGGCATATTGGCAAAAACGGGTGGAGCTTCAAAGGCTTTGCCCGTTTGTTGTATCTGGAAGCCTCAACTATATATAAGTTCTAAAAGTGGGGGTGTTGTCGCTTTTGGCTACCCTTTGGCTACCTATAAAAATAAAATCCCCACTAAATCAGCGACTTAGCGGGGATTTTGAGTACCCGGAGCGGGACTTGAACCCGCACAGCCATTACTGGCCAAAGGATTTTAAGTCCTTCGTGTCTACCATTCCACCATCCGGGCGACCTTGTAGCTGGAGCGGCAAACGAGACTCGAACTCGCGACCCCGACCTTGGCAAGGTCGTGCTCTACCAACTGAGCTATTGCCGCAGATTTTGAAGAACGGCTGCAAAGATAGGAAGTTTCCCGTTGTTGCGCAACTTTTTGGGGGAAAAGTTGTGGCTTTCGGGGATTCCGGTGCCTTTCCTTCTGTATATTTTTCCGCTTGCAGGCGGCGACAATATACATAGGAGGAACTACATATGCTGAATTTCGCATTCCCCCCCCCCAATTATGTTTTTACAAGGATGCTATGCTTCAACCGGCATAGAAGCAATGATAAATGGCAAAGTATTCAATAATACTTGGCCATAGGAGCTTGCTCAGTTAGGGTGGTTTATCGACCCAGCAATTTCTTCTCCGCCTTTTCCATCCGCTCGAAGTGGAAGCCGTCCATCGTTTCCTGCATCAGGGCCGTGATGCGGTCGTTGCACAGGTTGCCGATGCTTCCCTCGTGCGTGTGGTGCACTTCCTTGACGGGTGTGAAGGTGCCGGCCTCGATCTCCAGTCCCACTTTCTTGTAGGCGTCGCGGAAAGGCATTCCCTCGCGGGCCAGGCGGTTTACTTCCTCCACGCTGAAGATGGGGTCGTAGCGTGGGTCGTCCAGGATATGTTCGTTCACCCGGATTTCGTGCATGATGTAGGTGGCCATTTGCAGACAGTCCTTCAACTCCTGGAAAGCCGGCAGGAATACTTCCTTGATAATCTGGAGGTCGCGGAAATAACCGGAAGGCAGGTTGTTGGCTATCAGTATAATCTGCTGGGGCAGGGCCTGGAGCTTGTTGCATTTCGCACGCGTCAGCTCGAATACGTCGGGATTCTTCTTGTGGGGCATGATGCTGGAGCCGGTGGTGCAGTCGTCCGGCAATTTCACGAAGCCGAAGTTCTGGCTGTTGAACAGGCAGGCATCGTAGGCCAGCTTGGACAACGTGCCGGCGATGGTGGCCAAGGCAAAAGCTACATTGCGCTCCATCTTGCCACGCCCCATCTGGGCATACACTACGTTGTAGTTCATGGAGTCGAAACCCAGCAGTTCCGTGGTCATCGTACGGTTCAGCGGGAAGGAAGAACCATAACCGGCCGCCGAGCCCAGGGGATTGCGGTTGCATGTCTTGTAGGCGGCCTGCAGGAACAGCATGTCATCGGCCAGGCTTTCGGCATATGCTCCGAACCACAGGCCGAACGATGAAGGCATGGCCACCTGCAGGTGCGTGTAGCCGGGCATCAGCACGTCCTTGTAACGTTCGCTCTGTTGTATCAGCACGGTGAACAATTGTTCCACCGCTTCGGCGGTCTCTTTGAGTTGGGCGCGTGTGAAGAGTTTCAGGTCCAGCAAGACCTGGTCGTTGCGCGAGCGTCCGCTGTGTATTTTCTTGCCCATGTCGCCCAGGCGGCGGGTCAGCATCAGTTCCACCTGCGAGTGCACGTCTTCCACACCGTCTTCTATCACGAACTCGCCCCGTTCGGCCATCGCGTAGATGGACTTCATCTCGGCCAGCAGTTGCTGTAACTCATCGGCTGTCAGCAGGCCGATGCTTTCCAACATGGTGATGTGGGCCATTGAACCCAATACATCGTATTTTGCCAGGTAGAGGTCCATCTCGCGGTCGCGTCCCACGGTGAAGCGCTCAATGTCCTTGTTGATTTGAACGGATTTCTCCCAAAGTTTCAGAGCCACGTCTTAAAATGCTATGTTGAAAAAGTTATTCAGTCGTTTTGTGTGTACGGAATCATGGCCAGCAGGTCTGCCATTTTCTCCAGTCCGTCCTGGAGAGGTCTTTGTATCATGTTCTTGATGAACGGGTTCACCTCCATGTTGATGGTCAGTTTCAGCTGGCATTCGGCGTCCGATACCGGCGAAAGGTGAATCTGCAGGTCAAAGGGCAGGGGTGAGGAGGTGGTGCCGAAAGTGATGCAGCTTTCCGGCTCTCGTGCCACGATTTTCAGCGTGATGGTGCCGATGGGCGGTGCCTGCATGCTCAGCGTGTCGGCATCGAATGTCATATTCTTCACCTTGTGTTCCGGAAGACGGTCCTTTACTTGTGCCAGATTGTTCAAGTCCGACAACTTGGCGTACACGGCGCTTTGGGGTGCCTGTACTTGCTTTATGTTGCTTTCAAATGTAGTCATAGCGGTATGTTATTTGCCGGCATCCCAATGGGCCGGGTCTTTTCTCCATTCGTTCAATGTCTCGATGTCTTCTTCCTTGATGTAACCGGTCTTGAGAGCCACGTCTATCACGGCCTCATAGTTGGTCAGTGTCACCAGTGATACCTTGGCATCCTTGAAAGCCTTTTCGGCCACGGGGAATCCATAGGTATAGGCTGCTACCATGCCGATGACTTCGCATCCGTCGCGGCGGATGGCTTCCACGGCCTTCAGGCTGCTGCCTCCTGTGGAAATCAAGTCTTCCACCACCACGACCTTCATGCCGGGGCGCAATTCGCCTTCAATCAGGTTTTCCAGTCCGTGGTCTTTCGGGGTGGAGCGTACATAGACAAAAGGCAGATTCAAGGCGTCTGCCACCAAGGCTCCCTGCGGAATGGCACCCGTGGCTACGCCGGCGATGGCATCTGCCTGTCCGAAGCGTTCCAGGATGAGTCGTGTGATTTCCGTCTTTACGAAACTGCGCAACGAAGGGTATGACAAAGTCTTGCGGTTATCGCAATAGAAAGGCGACTTCCAGCCGGATGCCCACGTGAAGGGGTTGGCCGGTTGAAGTTTGATAGCTTTGATTTTCAGTAACTTTTCAGCAAACAGTCTTTCCAAATTTTTCATAGCTAACCAATGTTTATGTGATTAATCAAGTGCAAATGTAAGCAAACGAAATGAGAATAGAAAAGAGAAAGAGGATATTTTTTAGTCAAGGCTCTCATTTTCATCCGGCAAGTCAATGCATTGGCGGATATCGTCTGCAGCGAATCCCCGGCTCAGCGCAAACCTCATCAGTTTTCCGTTGCGTTCGTAGTCGCTTCCGGTGCGGATGCTTCGCCGTTTGGCATCCAGCAGGGCTTGCAAGGTGGCGTGGTATTCCTGCGGGTCGATGCGGTTCAGCAGGGGGCGGTACGTGTAGGGGTCTATCTTTTTCAGCCGTAAGGCCTGGTCTATCTTCTGTTTGCCCCATTTGGCCAGGCGGAATTTGTCGCGGATGAAGGCGTTGCAATAGCGTTCCTCGTCGATGAACTTGTCTTGCTCCAGCCGGTCGACGATGCGGTTGGCCGTGTCGTAGGGCAGTCCCCAGCGCAGCAGTTTGTCGGTCACCTCCGTGCGGCAATGTTCGGCGGAGGCACAGAAAGCCTCCATGCGCTTCAGCGCTTCAGCTTCGTTTATTTCTGTCATAAGCGTTTAAGTAAGTGTTCAATATTATCTAATGCCCGTGTCCTTATGCATGGCAAGGCTGTGTGGCGCAGACAAAGCGGTCGTTGCCGCTCAGGTCCTTGTCCGTGCGTACATTCATATATCCTTGCCGGCATAGCAGGGCGTTGGTCTCGTTTCCATATGCCCGGTTGATTTCGAAGTACAGTTTGCCCCCCGGAGCCAGCAGTTTCCGACCCAGCCGGCCGATGTGGCGGTAGAAGCGCAACGGGTCTTCGTCCGGGACGAAAAGTGCGCCTTCCGGTTCATGAAGCAATACGTTGGGTTCCATGCCTGTACGTTCGGCTTCTGTCACATAGGGTGGATTGCTCACAATGACATCCAGTGCTTCTTGTCCTTCCGGTTCCCAAGTCAATGCGTCGCGTTGTATGAAGTCCACCCGGGCCTGCCAGGCTTGTGCGTTTTGTTTGGCCACCCGCAAGGCTGTTTCCGAGATGTCCCAGGCCTGAACCTGGGCGCCGCTCGCCTCGAGCGCCAGCGTCACGGCGATGCAACCGCTGCCGGTGCCTATATCCGCTATGCGGGCATCAGCAGGTAGCGCTGCCAACAGCCGTTCCACCAATTCTTCCGTCTCGGGACGCGGAATCAGTACGCCCGGCTCCACGTGAAAGTCGCGGCCCAGGAAACGGGCTTTCTGCTGGATGTATTGTATCGGTTCGAAGCGGAACAGCCGTGCGAGAACCTCTTCCATCCTCCTGCTATATTCTTCGTCCAAATCCAACGGCTCGTCCAGCACATAGCTTGTGGTCCGTTGGCCCAGTATCTCGCAGTAGAGGATGCGTGCCAATGCTGCCGCCTCGGATGCGGGATAGCAGATTTTCAGTCTATTGCGCAGCTCTTTGGGGGATATTCGCATGGGCTTTCTTTGTTAGCGGGCGCAAAAATAATGTTTTTCTTTCAAATATGCCCTCAATCGTCCCAAAAATGCACTTCCTGCCGCTACAGGCAGTCGCATGACATATGCTCTGCGCGGAGTAAGTTTATACCTTTTGTATTAATAAGTAGAGGCTCACAACCCATTGGTGGATTGGTCAATGTATGAAAGGCCACGGGCGGAGATATCTGCGGGCACGGACGGAGATATCTGCGGGCGCGGGCGGAGATATCTGCGGATAAGGGCGGAGATATCACCCCGCAAAGCCGCGGAAGTATAATTCCCACTTCACAACAACGCTCGCTCAACAAGGAGGAGCGTCTCTTCAACGCCACGCTGGAGGATGTGGAGAAGATGTTTTGGGGGGGGCAAGGCTGTGAGGGCTTGACATACGCAAAGGATAGAGGAAAGCATCTCTGTGGAGGCACGGGGGTGCTTTCCTGATTTTATGAGCTGTAACTTTTGCCTGCTCCTTGATTTTCGCTATCTTCGCAAACATCAACATTAAAATCGCGCTATATGAAAACGAACTATCAACGATTCCTTGACGGGGAATACTGCAACAGGCTCGACCCCGAAGTATTGGAAATGATGGTGCAAACCAAACGCCTGCTTGCCCGCTTCAACGCTACGGACATCGCAGACGGGGAAATCCGAGCTGATATCTTGCGCCAAATGCTGGGCAGTATCGGCAAACATTCCAACATCAACATAAATTTTACCTGCCAATGTGGTAAGCATATTTTCATCGGAGAAAAGACCATTGTCAATATGAACTGCACTTTTCTTGATGAGAACATCATACACATAGGCAATCAAGTCCTTATCGCTCCCAATGTCCAGCTATACACGGCTACTCACCCCATTCTGCCACAAGAACGGTTCATCGGAGATTGGGATGAAAATTCCGGCGAACTGTTTTTCCGTACACGTGCTTTACCGATTACGATTGGCGACTGCGCATGGATAGGCGGCGGAGCAATCATCCTGCCCGGTGTGACGATTGGAGAAAATGCCGTTATCGGCGCGGGTAGCGTGGTGACGCACTCCATTCCGGCAAACTGCGTGGCGGTGGGGAATCCGTGTAGGGTGATTCGGAAACTCAAATAAAAGCCTATCTTTCTTGTTATACTATGCGCGGAATAAATTTGTGCATTTAGTCATGGTAATTTAATTCTCCTCCTCCGGGGAGGAGGAGTACCCGAAGGGGGAGGTGGTAGCGATACTACCATACTTCCCAAATAGGGGTATATTGGCCGCTACCACCCTGCCCGTTGGGCACCCCTCCTCCCCGGAGGAGGGGAATTGAGTTACCTACCCTGCATCTGATGCGAAAATGCACAAATTCATCCCGCGCAAGGTATAACTTTGCGAATGAAATCAATAAAAAGGAAACGTATGGATACCATTCAACTGAACATCAGCAAGCAACAATTTTTCGGCATGTTGCAAGCCATGCCCGAACAGGGCAAGCTGGAAGTGTTCGACCGCCTACGCAAGTCACTGTTCGTTAGCCGATTCGACCGTCTGCTGAAATCTGTCCGTACCGATGAACTGAGCATGGACGACATCACCCGCGAAGTAGAAGCCGTAAGACAAAAACATTATGAAGAACGGAAACAATGAGCCGAATCGTGTGGCCATCGACACCAACATCTGGATATCATTTCTGATAGGGAAACGGTTGTCGGGATTGCATCAGATTTCGACAGTCTTGTCGGGGTCGATGTAGTTGTACCAAACTAAGCGCAGTTGTTCCAGCGTTTTGCCGCTCCAGTATCCCTCGTCCACGGGGAAAATCAGCCGTCCCCAGTCGCCGAAAGCCGGGTCGTTCATCACGTCGCTGATGCGGGTGGTGTGGGTGAAAATCTGTTGTGCTTCTATTACTTCTGTCCTTTCCATTTTTTCTGTACAGGCGCATAATCCTGTTGTCATGGCAGCCATTATCATTGCAAGGCAAGTCATTAATTTCATCGTTTCATGTAATTGTACGGCTGCAAAGTTCGGCATAATCCTTGTGCCGCCTATTACACGAATTACGGCGGATGACTACATTTTTGCGGTTGGTTTATATCCAAGAGCGAGGTAGGAAGAAGAGCCACGGCTTTAGGCAGGAAAAAAGTGGGTGAATGCCTGGTTATTGCCGGAAATTTCCTATCTTTGTGCAGGAAGAATGATTCAAACGTGACACACATGATGAAATATCCGATAGGCATACAGAGTTTTGCACAACTTCGTGAGGACGGTTTTGTGTATGTGGACAAGAGCCAGCTGCTGTATAGGCTGGTGACAGAAGGGAAGATTTATTTCCTCAGTCGTCCCCGTCGTTTCGGCAAGAGCCTGCTGGTGTCCACGCTGAAGGCTTATTTCCAAGGGCGGAAAGATTTGTTTCAGGGGCTTGCCCTGGAGGAACTGGAGAAGGAATGGGCGGAATATCCGGTGTTTCATGTGGACTTCAACGGGGCGGTGTTCACGGAGAAAGAGGCTTTGGAAAGAAGGCTGGAAAGTTATGTGGAAGAATGGGAACGGATGTATGGGAAAATCTCGTCCGATGCAGATTTGGGTAGCCGTTTTGCCTATGTCCTCCGCCAGGCCCATCTTCGCACAGGCCGTCGTTGTGTGGTGTTGATAGACGAGTATGACAAGCCTATTCTGGATGTGTTGGACACGAACTTCAGAGTCTGGGTGGACGGACAGGAATATTTGCTGGAAGACCGTAATCGGGAATTGCTGAAGGGGTTTTATTCGGTGTTCAAGGCGGCGGACGAAGACCTTCGGTTCGTGTTGCTGACGGGGGTAACGAAATTCTCCCAGGTCAGCGTGTTCAGCGGTTTCAACCAGCCGGCGGACCTCAGTATGGATCCACGTTACGAAGCGTTGTGCGGCATCACGCAGGAGGAGCTGGAGCGGTATTTCGCGGAGCCGATAGGGGCGATGGCCGCTCAGGAGGGAATTCCGGTGGAGGAGATGATGAGTCGGTTGAAGCGTCAGTATGACGGTTATCATTTTAGCCCGCGCCTGACGGATGTATACAATCCTTTCAGCCTGCTCAATGCCTTTGCCAGCGGACTGCTGATGGATTATTGGTTCCGCAGCGGCACGCCTACCTACCTGCTCCGCTTGTTGGCCCATTCGGACGAGAACCTGAACGAAATGACGGGGCGTTATTACGACCCGCAGGAGTTCATCGACTACAAGGCCACGGTGGAAAAGCCCTTGCCGATGATTTACCAGAGTGGGTATCTGACCATCAAGGATTGCGACCGGGAGTTTGGTACTTATCTTTTGGATTTCCCCAATAATGAAGTAAAGAAAGGTTTCCTCTCGTTGGTGGCAAACCAATGATGAATGGTAAAGTATCTGAATCATAATAAAATATGATAAGAATCAAGAAGAATCAATTGACGGTCTTGTCCTTGGCCTGCATTGCGGCTTTGGCCTCCTGTCTGTTTCCTCAATCGGCGAAAAGCAGCGGTGTCTGCCCGTCAAGAGCCGATGTGCTGGCGGACAGCATCTCTCGGATTGTATCGGCCTGTCCGGGCGAGGTCGGAGTGGCTGTCATTATCAATGGTACCGATACGGTCGCCGTCAATAATGAGAATGTTTATCCCATGATGAGTGTGTTCAAGGTACATCAGGCATTGGCCGTTTGCCACTGGTTGGATCAGCGTGGCCTTTCGCTGGATACCTTGTTGACCATGCAGCGTGAAGAGCTTGACCCGAAGACGTGGAGCCCCATGCTGAAAGAGCATCCGGAGTCGTCGATTACGTTGCCCGTGAGGGAGTTGCTTCGTTATACGCTGATTCAGAGCGACAATAATGCGAGCAATGTCCTGTTTGAGCGATTGGTCGGTGTGGCCGAAACGGACAGTTTCGTGGCTACGCTCATCCCCCGTTCGAGTTTCCGGATAGCCTATACGGAGTCGGAGATGGCTGAGGACCACGCCCAAGCTTATGCCAACCATACCTCTCCGCTTGGAGCGGCCATGCTGATGGAAAGGCTGTTTTCTGACTGTCTGGTGAGCCGTGAGAAGCAGCATTTCATCAGGAAGTCTTTGGGAGAATGCAAGACCGGCAAAGACCGTATAGCCGCCCCGCTTCTTGGTAAAGAGGGGGTATCGCTTTCCCACAAGACAGGCTCCGGCTATATCGACAAGGGTGTCCTTGCGGCTCATAATGATGTGGCCTACATTACGTTGCCCAATGCTGTGCGTTACACCTTGGCCGTATTTGTCAAGGACTTCAGGGGAAATGAGACGCAGGCCTCGCAAGTGGCGGCACGGATATCGGCTACCGTGTATGCGTTGTTGACGCAATCTTCAGCTAAGTAGCCGGCCTGGCTATGACAAAAAAACAGGCTTCATGCCACAAACTTCGTCCAACTTCGCGTAATTTTCCCTATCTTTACGCCCCGAAACAGAAAACCACAAACTTATGCCATTAAAGTTACCCGATAGATTGCCTGCGATAGAACTGTTGAAGCAGGAAAACATCTTTGTAATGGATACGACCCGTGCCACGGGACAGGACATCCGTCCGTTGCGCCTCGTCATCCTCAACCTGATGCCCTTGAAGATTACCACAGAGACAGACTTGGTGCGCTTGCTCTCCAATACACCGCTGCAAGTGGAAATCTCGTTCATGAAAATCAAGAGCCATACGCCGAAGAATACGCCCATTGAGCACATGAAGGCCTTCTATACGGACTTCGAGCTGATGCGCCATGAGAAGTATGACGGGATGATCATTACCGGTGCGCCGGTGGAGCAGATGGATTTCGAGCAGGTGACATATTGGGACGAAATCGCGGAAATCTTTGACTGGGCGCGGACGCATGTCACCTCCACGCTGTATATCTGCTGGGCTGCCCAAGCTGGGTTATACCATTTTTATGGCGTGCCCAAGTACCCGTTGGAAAAGAAGATGTTCGGCATCTTTCCTCATCGGACATTGCAGCCGTTGCATCCCATTTTCAGAGGTTTCGATGATGTGTTCTACGTCCCCCACAGCCGGCATACCGAGGTGCGCCGCGAGGATATCCTCAAGGTGCCGGAACTGACCTTGCTTTCCGAGTCGGAGGAGGCCGGTGTCTATATGGTAATGGCCCGTGGGGGCAGAGAGTTCTTCGTGACCGGTCATTCGGAGTATTCGCCGCTGACGTTGGACGGAGAATATCGTCGCGACCTGGGCAAGGGGTTGCCCATCGAGATGCCGCGCAATTATTACGTGGACGATGACCCGGCGAAAGGCGTGCTGGTACGTTGGCGTGCCCATGCCAATCTGTTGTTCTCCAACTGGCTGAACTATTTTGTCTACCAGGAAACACCTTATAATATCAACGACATCGCATGAGACCGCGTCCCATAGAATTGCTTTCGCCGGCCAAGAATCTGGAGTGCGGATTGGCAGCCGTGGATCATGGGGCGGATGCCGTCTACATCGGTGCGCCGCGTTTCGGGGCACGGGCGGCCGCGGGCAATTCGCTGGAGGATATTGCCCGGCTGGTGGAGTATGCCCATATCTTCGGGGTGCGCGTCTATGTGACGGTGAACACCATTCTGAAGGATGAAGAACTGGCGGAAACGGAGCGGTTGATACACGAACTTTACCGTATCGGGGTGGATGCCTTGATTGTGCAGGACATGGGTATCACGCGCCTGCATTTGCCGCCCATTCCCTTGCATGCCAGTACACAGATGGACAACCGCACGCCGGAGAAGGTGCGTTTCCTTTCCCAGGCCGGTTTCCGCCAGGTGGTGCTGGCCCGTGAATTGACTTTGGAAGAAATCCGGCACATCCACGAGGCTTGTCCGGAAACCCTGCTCGAAGTCTTCGTGCACGGGGCGCTTTGCGTCAGCTACAGCGGGCAATGTTATGCCAGTCAGGCTTGCTTCGGCCGCAGTGCCAACCGGGGGGAATGCGCCCAGTTCTGCCGCTTGCCCTTTACGCTGGTGGATGCCGACGGGAAAACGATAGTGCGGGACAAGCATCTCCTGTCGCTGAAGGACTTGAACCAAAGCGACCGCCTGGAGCAGTTGCTGGACGCCGGTGCATCCTCTCTGAAAATTGAAGGACGCCTGAAGGACGTGGCCTATGTGAAGAACGTGACGGCGGCCTATCGCCTTCGTCTCGACGAGGTCCTGTCACGTCGCCCGGAATACGCGCGCTCGTCTTCGGGAAGCTGTTACTATACCTTTACCCCTCAGTTGGACAAGAGTTTCAGTCGTGGATTTACCCATTATTTCCTTCAAGGACGGGGGGAGGAAGTCGCTTCGTTCGATACGCCCAAGTCTTTGGGCGAGGAGATGGGTACGCTGAAGGAGCAACGCGGGAATAGCCTGACCGTGGCTGGCGTGAAGCCTTTCCACAACGGAGATGGTGTCTGTTACCTGGACGGGCAGGGCCGTTTGCAGGGCTTCCGGGTCAATCGGGTAGTGGACAATCGGATCTTTCCGGCCGGCGAGGTGTCTCGTATCCCTCTTCGTACCCGTTTGTATCGTAATTTTGACCAAGAATTTGAGAAGTTGCTGGCGCGTAAGTCCGCTGAACGGCGGATAGCTTTGCGTTGGAGTCTGTGGGAGACTTCTGCCGGTTTTGCTCTGTCGGCCGAAGACGAGGATGGTAATCGGGCGACTTGCTCTTTTGTGTATGACAAGGAACCGGCCCGTTCGCCCCAGGATGCCAATTTGCGGGTGCAGCTGGGCAAACTGGGTCAGACGCCTTTCGAGGCGAAAGGCGAGGTGGAGATACGTCTATCCGATAACTGGTTTTTGCCTTCGTCGGTGGTGACCGATTGGCGCCGGCAGGTGGTGGAGCGGTTGTTGAAGGTGCGCCGAATCCGTTATCGGCGGGAGTGGCAGGTGTGGAAGCCGACGGCACATCCTTTTCCGGTAGCCACGTTGACTTATCTGGGTAATGTGATGAATGCAGAGGCGAGGCGCTTTTACCTGGATCATGGAGTCAGCTCGGTAGCTCCTGCCTATGAAGCACAAGCGGTGTCGGGGGCCGTACTGATGTTTTGCCGGCATTGTCTGCGTTATAGCATGGGGTGGTGCCCCACTCACCAGAAGGGGCGCCCGCCTTATCGGGAACCCTATTACCTGGTGGCTGCGGACGGGCGGCGTTTCCGTCTTTCTTTTGATTGCAAGCTTTGTCAGATGAAGGTTTATGCGGCGGAGTAAGAGAGACAGGCAAATAAGCATACGACAGGGGGCGGGCTTGCTTAGGAGACCGCTGTGGGGCGTGTTGTGCCTGATGGTTTTGTTGGCTTCTTGTCGCTACGTTCCGCCCGAGTTGTTTGACGAAGAGATGGACCAGCGTGCCCGTGATTCCGTGGCTTATCTGTTCGATCATCATTATACGTGGAATACCAACCTGGTGCTTCAGGTCGACTCTGTGCATCTGATGGCCTTGCCCTTGAAGGAAAGTTTCAGTACTCTTTATGAGGGAGACCGGGTGGTGGTAGCCGATCTGGATGTGCACCCCAATGATACTGTGGACAGTGTCTGGGTGAAACTGGCCCATTCGCAGGAGGTGCAGGGCTGGCTGCGGGAGAGCGAGATGAAACGTGCGTTTGTTCCGGCGGACAGCATTTCACAGGCCATTTATTTGTTCAGTGATACGCATGTGCCTTATTTTATCATCATTTGTGCGCTGTTCGTGGGTTTTTGGCTGGTCCGTATGCTGAGGCGTAAGTCGTTGCGGCGGACGGGGTTCAGCGACATTGACAGTGTCTATCCTCTGTTGCTTTGTCTGTTAATGGCCCTATGCGCCACTTTATACGAGTCCATGCAGGTCTTTGTGCCCGATACATGGGAACATTTTTATTATAATCCAACCTTGTCGCCTTTCCGGGTGCCTTTCCTGCTGTCGTTGTTTTTGGCTGGACTGTGGGCTTTTGTCGTGGTGTTGGTGGCTACGGTGGATGTTCTGTTTCGTCGTTTGTCCCTTGTCACTGCGTTGTACTATCTGTTGGGGTTGGCTTCTGCCTGTATCTTCTGCTATTTCTTTTTTATTCTGACTACCGGTATTTATGTAGGATACCTGTTCCTGTTAGTATTGGCTGTATTCTTTGTCCGGGCCTTGCGCCGCTCGTTGCATACCTCGGCCTACCGGTGTGGCAATTGCGGGGAAGCCCTGTCCCGGAAAGGAATCTGCCCCTACTGCGGAGCGTTGAACGAGTAGGACCGCACAAGATTTTTCCCTCGCTTGTTCTGTGAACGCGAATTAAGTGTTACTTTTGCGCGGTAAAAATAGAATTTTATGGAAGACGAGAAATACATGCGCCGTTGTTTGCAACTGGCCCGTAACGGATGTTGCCACACGGCACCCAATCCGATGGTGGGGGCTGTCCTGGTGTGTGATGGCAAAATTATCGGTGAGGGGTACCACGTGCGTTGCGGGCAGGCTCATGCCGAGGTGAATGCCATCCGCTCGGTGAAGAATCCTTCGTTGCTGACGCGTTCCACACTGTATGTCAGCCTGGAGCCGTGTGCCCATTACGGGAAAACACCCCCTTGTGCCGATTTGATTATTGAGAAAGGCATCCCGCGCATCGTGATAGGTTGCGGAGATCCTTTTGCCCAAGTGGCGGGCCGGGGCATCCGGAAATTGCAGGAAGCTGGCCGGGAGGTCGTGGTCGGAGTTCTGGAGGAGGAATGTCGTGGCCTGATACGTCGTTTCATTACTTTTCATACGCATCGCCGTCCTTACATTACACTGAAGTGGGCGCAGTCTGCCGATGGCTTTATGGACATACGGCGCACCGAGGGCAGGCCTGTCCGTCTGTCCAGCGACCTGACTCAACTGTTGGTGCACAAGAAACGGGCCGAACATAGTGCCATTCTGGTAGGAACCCGTACGGCTTTGCTGGACAATCCTGGTCTGACTGTACGTCATTGGTACGGACCGTCGCCCGTGAGAGTGGTTCTGGACCGGCAGGGAAGTTTGCCGGACAGTCTGCAGTTGTTCGACGGTCGGGTTCCGACGCTGGTCGTTGCGGAGAGAGCCGGGGTGATTCGCCCGAATGTGGAATATGTGCCGGCAGATTTCAATCGGCCGGTGATTCCTCAGTTGTTGGCTGCGCTTTATGCCCGCAACCTGCAGTCCTTGTTGGTCGAGGGTGGGGCTTTCACCTTGCAGGCTTTCCTGGATGCCGGCTTGTGGGATGAGGCCTTTGTCGAGGAGGCTCCCCTGTGTTTGGGTGACGGCGTGCCGGCTCCGCGGATGGATGAGAAAAAAATCTGCGATCTCGAGCAGCATTTTGGGCACCTTATTCGTCATTATAGCGCATCGAAAGATGTATTATGACCGTGTTGGAGGGTGGTTTTATCGTGCAATTCGGTTATTTTATCTATAATTTTGTATAAAACTTCGTTCGAAAGAGGCATATCGCAAAAATTGTTCCTATTTTTGCAACTTGTAAATAAACACTAACATTAAGGAATGAGAACAAGATTTCTATCAATGATTGCAGGCTTTTTGCTGGTGTCAATAGCGGTAAGTTCCTGTCTGGATTCGGATGATGAATCTCCCGTTTACAGTTCGGACGCTACCATACACTCTTTCAGCCTCGATACCATCCATGGAGTGGATTACAAATTTGAAATAGACCAACTGAATAATCTGATTTATAATCCGGATTCTCTGCCCATGGATGCGGACACATTGATTGACAGCATACAAGTGGACCAATTGGGTGTCATGTGGGGGGTAATGTCTGCCGACACTACTTTTTCGACGGATGTTTACCACAATCTGTTGCCGGCCATGAATGCTACCGGCAGCAATGGTGTGAAATTGGAAGTATATGCCCTCGATGGTGTCACGTCGCGTACCTATACTTTGCAGATCAGGGTGCATAAGCAAGATCCGGATTCATTGACATGGGTGCATATGGATACCGTGGCGGATGTGTTTTCGCAGGAAGTGAACAACGGAGTTCAGAAGGCTGTCGTCTGGAATGACGAAGTGCTGCTCTATGTTTCTCCGAGTTTGCTCTATCGTACCTCGGCCGCTCCGGGACGTTATGGTTGGAGTCAGGCCGTTGTGACAGGGCTGCCGGCTCTGGCGGATATCACGACGCTGATAGGATTTGGCGGGCAGTTGTATATGCTGGCCGGAGAGGACGTCTACGTGTCGGCAGACGGTACTGCCTGGCAGAGGTCGGAAAGCCTGAGTGGCGGTATGCAGTCATTGGTGGCATCGTTGACTTATAATGATGTGACAGGCCGTGCCGCTACGCTGGTAGGCATTCGTCAGAACGGGGAGTCATCAGAAAGCGAATTCTGCATTACGACCGATGGACTGGTATGGACTTCGGGCTCCTTGGTCCCCGATGGGTTCCCGATGAGCCAAATCAGCCATGCCAACTATGTCACAGGCGGAGGAGCCGGCCAGGTGATGGTAATGGGGATGCCGCGTATGGAGGACGGGAAAACCATTCCCTGGATTTCCACTGACGGTTTGTCGTGGGCTGAATTGGAAACAGACGTAGAAGGGGTTTCTTGTCCTGGCATGGACAATCCCGTGTTGTTGTACTACGGTGAGCGTTTCTATGCCTTGGGAGGTGCTATGGATGCCATTTATGAATCTGTTGCGGGCATAGCCTGGAGAGAGACGGAGGAGAAATTCCTCTTGCCGTCAGCTTTTGCAGGAAAGACCTCTTACACCATCGTTGTAGACCCTACGCCGGCGGATGCGGTAAGTGCGGCAGACAAGCGTGATTTCATTTGGGTAATCTTTGGCGGTAATGGCCAGCCTAACGAAGTGTGGCGTGGACGACTCAACCGGTTGGGGTTTGAGAGAGAATAAAGGCCCGGGTTGCTGAAAAGACTCTTCCGGACTGATTCTGGTGAAGGAGAGGCTTCGGCATGAATTTATAATAATGAGAGAAATGTCATATAAAGAACAAATAGACGTGAATCGGATACCTGCTCATGTGGCCATCATCATGGATGGCAACGGGCGATGGGCCAAGCAGCGCGGGCGTGAACGGAGTTATGGTCACCAGGCCGGTGCGGAAACTGTTCACATCATTGCCGAAGAGGCGGCTAAGCTGGGCGTCAAGTATCTGACTCTCTATACTTTCTCTACCGAGAATTGGGGAAGACCCGCTGAAGAAGTGACGGCGCTGATGGGGCTTCTGTTCGACTCTATCGAGGAAGAGACGTTTATGAGGAACAACATCCGTTTCCGGGTTATCGGAGACACGGAGAAACTGCCGGACTATGTGCGCGAACGCCTGGATGCCTGTATTGAGCATACGGCGGGCAATAACGGTATGAATCTGGTACTGGCTCTTAGCTATTCCTCCCGCTGGGAAATTGCGGAGGCAGCCAGGAAGTTGGCCATGGCGGTGCAGAAGGGTGATGTGAAGCCGGAGCAGATAGACAGCGAACTGTTCTCCCATTACTTGGCCACGGACTTCATGCCCGATCCGGATTTGCTGATTCGTACCGGGGGAGAGCTCCGTCTGAGCAACTATTTGCTTTGGCAGTGTGCTTATTCGGAGTTGTACTTCTGCGATACCTATTGGCCGGACTTCCGCGAGGAGGAGTTCTTTAAGGCCATCTGTGATTACCAGAAGCGGGAACGCCGCTTTGGGAAGACCAGTGAGCAGATTTCTTGAATGAACCTAATATAGTAAAGTAACGACAGATTATACTAAATTAAGAACATAAAGATGCACGAACGTATTTTCGTCTTGTTCATAACGGTGCTCGGCTTGTTTGCCGGTGCGGTGAAAGGTGGCGCACAAGAAGTGGCAACCGACAGCATGAATGTAGAAACGCCGGTAGTCCTTTATTCCAATACTCCCAAGAAACTGGAGATTGCGGATATTAAGGTGGAAGGCGCGGACAACTATGAGGATTATGTCATCATTGGCCTTTCCGGATTGGCCAAGGGGCAGGTTATCTCCATTCCAGGTGATGAAATCACGCAGGCCTGTAAGCGCTATTGGCGTCACGGGCTTTTTTCGGATGTAAGCATTACCGACGACAAAGAGGAAAACGGCAAGGTGTGGCTCACCATTCACCTGACCATGCGTCCGCGTGTGTCGGACATCCGTTATTCGGGTGTCAAGAAGTCCGAGCGTGAAGACTTGGAGGAAAGAATCGGCATGATAAAGGGCGGACAGATTACGCCGAACATTGTGGACCGTGCCGAGACGCTTATCAAACGCTATTTCGACGACAAGGGCTTTAAGAATGCCGAGGTTTTCATTAATCAGAAAGATGACCCGGCCAATGAGAACCAGGTCATCGTGGATATCCAAATCGACAAGAAGGAAAAAGTAAAGGTGCATCATATCGAGATTGTCGGAAACGTGGCCTTGAGCGATAAGAAGCTGAAGCGTGTGATGAAGAAAACCAACGAAAAGGGCAAGTTGCTCAATCTGTTCCGTACCAAGAAATTCGTTGAGGAGAACTACGAGGCCGACAAACAACTCATCATCGACAAATATAATGAACTGGGCTATCGTGACGCCATTATCGTGGAGGACAGCATATCGCAGTATGATGACCGTACGGTGGACGTCTTCATGCGCATCGAGGAGGGACAGAAATACTACCTGCGAAACATTACGTGGGTGGGCAATACGCTCTATCCTTCCGAGCAACTGGACTATATGCTGCAGATGAAGAAGGGAGATGTCTACAATCAGAAACTGTTGAACGACCGCCTGTCGCAGGATGAAGATGCTATCGGTAACTTATATTATAATAACGGTTATTTGTTCTATTCTTTGGACCCGGTGGAGGTGAACATCGTGGGCGACTCCATTGACCTGGAAATGCGTATCTACGAAGGCCGGCAAGCTACTATCAACAAGGTGATGATCAGTGGTAACGACCGTCTGTACGAGAATGTGGTGCGCCGTGAGTTGCGTACGCGTCCCGGAGAATTGTTCAGCCGCGAGGACCTGATGCGTTCCTACCGTGAAATAGCCCAGATGGGACACTTCGACCCCGAACAAATCAATCCGGACATTCAGCCCCGTCCCGAAGATGGCACGGTGGACATTGACTATCAACTGGTTTCCAAGGCTAATGACCAGGTGGAATTCTCCGCCGGTTGGGGACAGACGGGTATCATCGGTAAACTGAGCTTGAAGTTCACCAACTTCTCTTTGGCCAACCTCCTGCATCCGGGCGAGAACTACCGCGGTATCCTGCCGCAGGGCGATGGACAGACGTTGACCATCAGCGGACAGACCAATGCCAGGTATTATCAGTCATACAGCATCTCGTTTTTCGATCCGTGGTTCGGAGGTAAACGTAAGAATGCTTTCTCCGTGTCTGCTTTCTATTCCCGCCAGACGGATATCAGCAGCCAGTACTACAATGACGCTTTGTACAACAACTTCTATAACAGTTACTACAGCGGTATGTACGGCTATGGCATGTATAACTACGGCAACTACCTGAACTATGAGAACTACTACGACCCCGACAAGTCCGTACAGATGTTCGGCTTGGCCGTGATGTTTGGTAAGTTCCTGAAGTGGCCTGACGACTATTTCCAGTTCACGGCCGAGTTCTCTTATCAGCGCTATATCCTGCGCGACTGGCAGTACTTCATGGTGACCAATGGCAATTGCAACGACTTGAGCCTGAATCTTACCTTGTCCCGCAGTTCCATAGATAATCCTATCTATCCGCGTACCGGTTCGGAGTTTTCGCTCTCCTTGCAGATCACGCCGCCCTATTCGTTGTTCGACGGCAAGGACTACAGCCAGTATGACCAGAACAATCAGGATGACATCAATGCCATGCAGCGTTGGGTGGAGTATCACAAGTGGAAATTCCGTTCCAAGGTCTACATTCCCTTGATGGATTATACGACCGTGAAGCGTACGCCGGTCCTCATGGGGCGCGTGGACTTCGGTTTGCTGGGCCATTATAATAAGTATAAGAAGTCGCCGTTCGGCACCTTCGAGGTGGGCGGTGACGGTATGACGGGTTACTCCACTTATGGCACGGAGACCATTGCCCTGCGCGGATATGAGAACGGTTCGCTGTCCTCTTATGGCAATGAAGGCTATGCGTATGCACGTTTGGGCGTCGAGTTGCGTTATCCGTTGATGTTGGAGACCAGTACCAGCATCTATGCGCTGGCCTTCCTGGAGGCAGGTAATGCCTGGCAGGAAGTGAGCGACTTCAATCCTTTCGACCTGAAGCGTTCTGCCGGCGTGGGTGTCCGCATCTTCCTCCCGATGATTGGTATGATGGGTATCGACTGGGCCTATGGTTTCGACAAGATACGCGGCAGCAGCTCCTATGGAGGCAGCCAGTTCCACTTCATCTTGGGACAGGAATTCTAATCGTAACACGAACTTTTTATGATAAGCCTTATGAGAAAGAGTCTTTTTATTACTTTCCTGCTACTCGTCACCTGTCTGACGGTGCGGGCACAGCGTTTTGCCTTGATAGACATGGAATACATCCTGCGCAACATTCCTGCCTACGAGAGTGCCAATCAGCAACTGGAGCAGTCCTCCAAGAAATGGCAGGCTGAAGTAGATAAGCTGGCGCAGGAGGCGAAGTCCATGTATGAAGATTATCAGAAAAAAGCTTCTTCACTGACCGATGCCCAGCGCACGGCCCGGGAGGAAGCCATTGTGAACAAAGAGACGGAACTGGCCGAGTTGCGTCGCCAGTATTTCGGACCGGAAGGCGAGATGGCCAAGTTGCAGGCCAGCCTGATGCGCCCCTTGCAGGACGAAATCTACGAAGCAGTCAAGGAGATTGCCACGGCCAAGGGCTATGCGGTCGTCACGGACCGGGCTTCGGCAAGCAGCATCATCTTCGCCTCTCCCGAGATAGACATCAGCAACGAAGTGCTGGCCAAGCTGGGGTATGGCGGGTAAGAAAACAGGTTTTGCAGGCGGGTGGCCGTAAAAATAAGCTGGCTTGTTTTGTTATCCCCCCGCTTTATGCTATCTTTGCGCCCACGTAACAATTAATCATTCAAATAAATAGAAAAACTATGCTTAAGAAAATTGCACTGATTGCCGCTATGATTGTCCTGCCGTTGGCAGCCATGGCACAAGCTAAATTCGCTCACATGAACTCACAGGAAATCATCCTTGCCATGCCCGACTACACAAAGGCCCAGGCTGAAATTGACGCCATGGCCAAGCAGTATCAGGAAGAGATCCAACGCACGGAGGAAGAGTTCAACAAGAAGTACCAGGAGTTTCTGGCCCAGCAGGATTCGCTGCCCCAGAACATCGCCGAACGTCGCATGAAGGAACTGAATGACATGGCCCAGCGCCAGCAGCAGTTCCAGCAGGAAGCCCAGCAGTCCATTCAGAAGGCGCAGCAGGATCACATGACGCCTATCATGAAGAAGCTGGATGATGCCGTCCAGGCAGTGGGTCAGGCAGGCGGATATGTCTATATCTTCGATGTGGCCCGTACGCCGGTAGCTTACATCAGCTCGCAGAGCGAGGATGTGACTGCCAAGGTTAAAACACAGTTGGGCATAAAATAAATATAGAAGAATCTATTAGCAACCTTCAGAGCCTCTCCACCGGTCTCTTCCCTGTAGGGGAGTGGGGGAGAGGCTCTTCTTTTTTCCCTTCCATGCAGCAATTTCCTTCTTCGCCCGGTCCCATTGGAGTCTTCGATTCCGGCTATGGCGGACTGACCATCCTCAGCAAGATCCGTGAGGCTCTGCCCCACTACGATTATATCTATCTGGGCGACAATGCCCGTACCCCCTATGGCACGCGCTCGTTCGAGATAGTGTATGAATTTACCCGCCAGGCCGTGTGCCGCTTGTTCGCGATGGGGTGCCCGCTGGTCATCCTGGCCTGCAATACTGCTTCAGCCAAAGCCTTGCGCAGCATCCAGCAGCGTGACTTGCCGCGGCTGGATGCCACGCGCCGTGTGTTGGGGGTGATACGGCCTACGGTGGAGAGCATCGGTTCCGTCACGCACAGCCGGCATGTGGGAGTGCTGGCCACTACCGGAACCATCAAGTCTGAGTCCTATCCGCTGGAGATACACAAGCTTTTCCCGGACATCACGGTCTACGGGCAGGCCTGCCCCTTGTGGGTGCCATTGGTGGAGAATAACGAAGCCTTGGGCGATGGGGCCGATTATTTCGTGCGGAAGTACATTGACGAACTGTTGCACAAGGACGACCGGATAGACACCGTCATCCTGGGCTGCACGCATTATCCGTTGCTCTTGCCCAAAATTCGCCGTTACATGCCGGAGGGCATTCAGGTGGTGGCCCAAGGCGAACTGGTGGCCGAGAGTCTGAAGGACTATCTCCGCCGCCATCCGGAAATGGATGTCCGTTGCACGCGCGGAGGCTCCTGCACTTACTGCACCACTGAGGCAGCGGAGAAATTTTCGGACTCTGCTTCAGCCTTCCTCAATGAGGCGGTGGAGGTGCGTCGGGTCACGTTGGAGTGAGAAGGAATCTCTGACTTCCGGGGGGATATCTCCGTCCATGCCCGCTGATATCTCCGTCCATGCCCGCTGATATCTCCGTCCGCGCTCGCTGATATGTCGGGAGAACTTAGATAGGGAGATGGCGGATATTCATATTCATGAATGGTATAAACTGCATGTCAATAGCTACATACTGATGAGGGGTGACCAAACTCATATATAGTATAGTGAAGTGGCGGACAGTTTCTGTACAGGGAAACAATCATAACCCTTCGGGGGAACTGCCGGGTTGCGTGGCTATGCGTTTCCGGAGACACCATTGGCACGTCTCTAAGATTAAACTTTGCTAAATTAGGATGATTGAAGATGGTCATTTACTGTTTTTTGCACTTGTTGTAGCAGATTTGGGAAATTTTGCTTAAGTTTGCGAATCCAAAGTTGAGCGAGTGCAATATGCCTATACGTCAAGATACATATAGTCCGGATATGGATGAACGTTCTTTTCGGTTGTTTGTTGAGTCATATTCGGACGATTTGCTTTATTATGCCTGCTATCTGGTCTCTTCGCGCGAGGAAGCTGAGGAGATAGTAAGCGATGTGTTTCTGGATGTTTGGAAACGCCGTTCCCATTTGTCTGAAATCCAGGACATGAAGGCGTGGCTGCTCACGTTGGTGCACAATCGGAGTATTTCTTGCTTGCGGCAGCGTGCCCGTGTGCCGGATTCCGTCTTGCTGGAAGAAGTGGGGGCGAATGCGCTTCCGTCCGACCTTCAGACTCCCGATGAACATTTGATCAGTCGGGAAGAAATTGCCCGGATCAATCGGGTGATTAATCAATTCCCTCCCCGTTGCCGGCAGGTCTTTGTGCTGGCCAAAATCGAGAAATTGCCTTATAAGGAAATCGCCCGTATGCTGGGTATTTCCGTCAAGACCATAGACAACCACATTGCCAGCGCTTTAAGGCAGATACGCGCCGTCTTGGAAAAATAGTTCAGAAAAAGTCATTCTTCGGATAGGGGATTTACGAAAAAACAGCGTCTATCTTTATGTATACTGCTTATGGAAAAGAGCCAAACAGTCAATCAGGAAAAACTGGCCTCTTCCGCTTTCTCGTCGGATGCCGACAGAACGGAGAGGAAATTGCATTTTGTATGGGATGAATGTCAGCCTTCCGAAATGGATAAGGGACACGTGTGGGCCAAGACGGCTGAGAAAATCCGCGAATATGAGGCGCAGGTAGCCGTGCGGCGTACCCGCTTGCGGCATCGGTGGTTGACCCGTGTCCTTTGTGGAGCGGCAGCTCTATGGGTCTTGTGGTGGGGTGGTCGTGCTTTCTATCGCTGGCAGCAGGAGTCTTTGCCTTTCCTGTCGAAGCCGTTTGAGGCAGACGATGTTGTCTGTCTGGACAAGGACGATGCCGTCCGCTTGGTTCTGTTGCCGGACAGCACCCGGATGTGGGTGAACGAGGGCAGCCGGGTGGTCTATCCGCGTGCTTTTGCACAAGGAAGGCGCGAAATTTTCGTGGAAGGCGAGGTCTATTTGGAAGTGACCCGTGATGAGGCTCGCCCTTTCGTGGTACGCACGGATGATTTTGTCGTGGAGGTGTTGGGTACATCGTTCGACGTGAAGGCATACCACGGGAGTCCGGATGCGGTGACCTTGCTGGAAGGCTCTGTGCGGGTGGAGGACGCGCATCGGCAGACGGTTGTCATGCAGCCCAATGAACGCCTGGAAGTCACCGGGGACGGCCTCGGAAAGAAGGAGCAGGTGGATGCACAGGCTTACGTGCGGTGGGCACACAAGGTGTGGGTGCTGGAAGGCGAACCCCTGCGCGAGGTGTTGCATGACGTGGGCGAACTCTATGGCGTGGAGATAACCTGTGACTCCCTGGTGGGGGCAGAGCCGTTTTATGGCAAACTATACGTGGGAAGTAACGTCAGTCAGGTGCTTGATGCCATTCGTTTGACCTTGCCCGACAACCTGCCGGCGAACGAAGAGGTGTTCCGGATAAAGCAAAAGAATTGACCTGATATATGCTAGAGAAAAGATAACCAGATTATGAACCTTTAGAAACAAAAACCGAGAAAGACGATGAAGAAGTAGACGAAATTCCAGACACGCGAGAAACAAGGATTTCTTGTCCATCGAACACGGCCGGATGAAGTTTTTTTGTCTTTGGGTCGTGATTAATTTTATCACAATTTTTACCTATAACAAAAATCATTTAATGTATGAAAAAGAAGACGACTTTCAGTGAGAGGCGGAGAGGGTTTGCCCCTTTCTGTCTCAGCCTGTGCTTTTTTATGGCTGTGGGGGGTGCCATCTCGCCCTTGGGTGCCGTCGAGAAAGACAGAGGCAATGAAGAACAGCGTACTACGCAGACCGTGAAGCAAGTGCTGAACTATGTGGAAGCAAACAGCAACTATGTCATCATGTATTCCAAAGGATTGCTGCAGGCGCTGGATAAACAAGTGTCCATTCAGCTGGACGGAGAGAAAGTGGAACAAATCTTGAAGGAACTGGCTTCGGCGGCTGGTCTGGAGTGCAAAATTAATGGATGGCAAGTGATCGTGGCACCCAAGGACGTGGCCGTACACTCCCCTCAACAAGCGGACAATGTCAAGGTGGCAGGACATGTCATCGATGAGATGGGCGAGAGTGTGCCCGGTGCCAACATTTCCGTGAAAGGGCAAGCCGGTAAGGGTACCGTGAGCGATATTGACGGTAATTTCACATTGGACGTGCCGCGCGGTTCCGTGCTGGTGGTATCGTTTGTGGGTTACGTCTCGGTCGAGTACAAAGTGGAAGGCTCAGTGAGCAACCTGCGCTTGCAGTTGCATCCCGACGCCGAGACGCTGGATGAAGTCGTGGTCGTGGGATATGGTATGCAACGCCAGAGTTCTATCACCGGTGCCATTTCTTCTGTCAAGGCCGATGAACTGAAGGGCATCACCTCGCCCAGCGTTTCCAACCTGCTGCAGGGCAAGGTGGCCGGCGTGGTGGCCACTTCTACTTCCGGTCAGCCTGGTGCGGGTGTCAGCATCCGTATTCGTGGTACCGGTTCTATCCAGGGTAATCAGGAAGCCCTGTGGGTCATCGACGGTGTGGTTGGCTCATCCAGTGCAGAACTGAACCCCAATGACATTGAGAGCATCTCTATCCTGAAGGACGGTTCGGCCACAGCGCTCTATGGTTCGCGCGGTGCCAACGGTGTCATTCAGGTGACCACCAAGCGTGCCAAGATGGGTACGTCGCAAGTGGGCCTGTCTGCCAAGTTCGGTGTATCGACGTTGCAGCGAGGCAAGCTCCGCATGATGAATGGCGCCGAATATTATGACTATCTGTACGAGGCTTTCACGAATGCTGGCACGCTGCAGAACCAGGTGTGGCTGCAACCCTACCTGCGCGAGGCCAACTTCGACTGGTGGGACTATGCTACCCAGAATGCCCTGACCCAGAATTACAATATCTCTTACCAGTTCGGCAACGACAAAATCCGTTCCTACATTGCCGGTGACTACTATACGGAGGACGGTACTAT
>DWZE01000122.1 GCA_019118325.1 Candidatus Bacteroides intestinavium | reverse complement strand
GAAGTTAGATGGAGTTATAGGCCCATAGTTGGTCCGGCGAGAGTAAGCGAAGAAGCATTCGAAAAAAGTATCGTCCTCTAACTCCCTGAGCGAAGCGATAACTCCTTCTAACTCCTTATAACTCCCTATAGTAAAAAGGTATTGGCTTAACTCCTTAACTTCTTAACTCCTTAACTCCTTAACAATAGTTGATTGCTTACCTACATATAATAATAGGTATTGCCCGATTAAATCTCTCCAAAGATACGGAATTCCCTGCAAAGTGAAAACTTTTCGTCCTTTTCTTTTGCCGGAAACGGGATGATCACCTGCAAAAGACAGTTAATTCGGCCGGACACGAGAATGTCGTATGGCTGTAATCCCATTGACATATCCTCGTCGTTCCTTTGCATTCGAAAACATTTGGAAATAAAAAATCAAGAAGATGAAAAAGAGCAAAATGTGGATGCTGGGCATTCTTTTAGGCGGTTTCTGCCTGGAGGTTTCCGCTCAGGAAGCGTGGTTAAGCTTTGGTGGCAAGGTGACCGACCAAGCGGGAAAGGGTATAGCCGGTGTCGTGGTGAACGATGGCGTGCATTTTACGAAGACGGACGCGCAGGGCGTGTGGAGTCTTCAGACGGATACAGCCCGGAGCAAGTTC
This sequence comes from Candidatus Bacteroides intestinavium, assembly GCA_019118325.1. Lineage (GTDB taxonomy): Bacteria > Bacteroidota > Bacteroidia > Bacteroidales > Bacteroidaceae > Bacteroides > Bacteroides intestinavium. The sequence continues at coordinate 9,304 of DWZE01000122.1, read as the reverse complement.
GTGAGCATCTCTACGCCTGCTGCTTATGAGTTGCCTCAGGAGGATGGCCTGGCCGACGGCTTTTATGTTTCTGTGCGGGCATTGGCCCTGGCCGGCGGGCGTCATGACTTTCGGTTGGAGAAACGCAGGCAGGTGTCGGACAGTTTCTATTACATCCCCGTTTCCGATCCCCAGGTGCGCAATGCGCGCGAGATGAAGCGTTGGCGCCAGGAGACGGTGCCCGATATGGTGGAAGTCATTGACTCGTTGAAGCAGGCCCGCGAGGTGGTGGGGATGACGTTGGGCGACCTCGTCTTCGATAATATGACCCTGTTTGATGAATATAAGACATCGTTGAAGCATACGGGTGCCACGTTCTTCCAGTGCATCGGGAATCACGATTTCGACAAGCGCTACCAGGATTTGCATAATATGGCCGTGGGCACCCCCGTATATGGCGAGATGGTGTATGGCCGTTATTTTGGTCCGACGGATTATTCGTTCAATATCGGGCGTGCGCATATTGTCACCATGAAGAGCCTCAATTACGTCGGCGGCAAGCAGTATCTGGAGAGCATGACCGGCGAACAGATTGCCTGGCTGGAGAAAGACCTGAGTTATGTGCCGGAGGGTAGCCTGGTTATCCTGAATATGCATGCTGCCGGATGGAACCGTGTAGGAGAGGATGGGAACATCCGCAATGCCGCTCAGTTGCGAGAAGTCTTGAAGGGGTATCATGTACACGTATTCTGCGGCCATACGCATTTCTTCCAGAATGTAGAGGTGGATTCTACGCTTTATCAGCATAACATCGGTGCCGCCTGTGGTGCCTGGTGGGCCGGTTGGGTCAATCAGTGTGGGGCGCCCAATGGCTATATGGTGGTGGATGTCGATGGGGACCAACTGAAGTGGCATTACAAGGCCACCCGGCGTGACTTTTCCTATCAGTTCCGCTTGTACAACAAGGGGGAATTCCGGAGCCAGCGTCCTTTCGTGGTGGCCAATATATGGGATTGGGACAATGCCTGTCGTGTGGTCTGGTATCAGGATGGTAAGCCGATGGGGGATATGGAGCAGTTCACGGATGCGGACGAAGAGCGCGCTTCGCAGCTGAAGGACCGCAACAAGGCCGTGAAGACTGCCCATTTGTTTCGCGCTCTTCCTGCCGATGGGGCCAGGCAAGTGAGGGTGGAGTTGACGAACCGCTTTGGTGAGGTGTATACACAGACTATTGTGTTGAGTAGGTAAGTCTTTTTTGAGGAGTTAAGGAGTTAAGAAGTTAAGTAGTTAAGCCAATACCTCTGTGTATGTTGTGTATACGGCCCTTTGACTTACTATCGGCTTAACTCCTAACGGAGCGCAGCGGAGTGATAACTCCTTAACTTCTTAACTCCTGATATAAACAGTTACTTCTAAATTATACAATCAAATGAAGACAATTAAGTTTTATGTTGTGTTCCTGTTCGCGCTGGTGGCGGGAGTGGCTTCGCTGGCTGCCCAGCAGCGGACCATCTCAGGAACAGTGTTCGATGCCGACGAAGTACCCTTGGTGGGAGTGACGGTACTGGTAGAGGGCACGACCCAGGGTGCCATCACTGACTTGGATGGCGCTTTCACTCTCAAGACATCGCCGGGTACGGTGGTGCTGAACATCTCTTATGTCGGATATTCGTCCCAGAAGATTACGGTCCGCCCGGACCAGGCGAATGTGACGGTCCACCTGCAGGAGGATGCCATTTTGCTGAACGAGATGGTGGTTGTGGGCTATGGCAAGCAAAAGAAGGTCAACTTGACGGGAGCTGTGGCTACCGTTGAGGCCGGCGACTTGAAGAACCGGGTTTCTACCTCGTTGAGTAATATGCTGCAAGGAAAAGTGGCCGGTTTGAATGTCACCACCTCGTCGGGCGTGCCGGGCAGTTCGGCCAGTGTCAATGTGCGTGGTGTCACCTCCATCAATGCGGCCGACCCGCTGGTGTTGGTGGATGGCGCTGTAGGCGACCTGGACCGCGTCAACCCCAATGACGTAGAGTCCATCTCCGTGATTAAAGACGCGTCGGCTGCGGCCATCTATGGCGCCCGTGCCGCCTTCGGTGTCATCCTGGTGACTACCAAGTCCGGACAGGCCAAGGATGGCAAGGCGACCGTGCACTACAGCGGTCGTTTTGGCTGGCAGGCGCCTACCACATCGACGGATTATGAAACGACAGGTTATTGGTCGGTATATACCATCAATCAGTTCTGGCAGGCCAAGAACGGCACTCTCTATGTGGACTATACGGACCAGGACATGCAGGAGTTGTGGAACCGTGTGAACGACAAGACCGAACATCCCGACCGTCCCTGGGTCGTCGAGCAGGTGCGCAACGGCCGCAATCAGTGGGTCTATTATGGCAACTATGACTGGTGGCACGAGTTGTTCCGCGACAATCATCCCATGCAGCAGCACGACATCTCCATCAGCGGAGGAAAAGATGACCTGAAGTACTACCTTTCCGGAGCTTTCGACCGTCAGGAAGGCATTCTGCGCGAGCATCCCGATGTGTACAAGCGGTACAACCTGCGCTCGAAGATAGACTTCCGCGTGAACAAGTGGATTACGATGTCCAACAATACATCTTTCTACAGTTCGCAATACAGCTATTTGGGAGACGGCAGCGTGGAGAACACGTTGGCCTACAGTTCGCGCCATGCTTTGGCCTGTTTCCCCCAGAAGAATCCGGATGGTTCCTGGCTGTATAGCACTCCTTATTTGAATTATAAAGTGGCGAACGGCCGTCATATCCTGTTGGGCGAGGATTCGCACCGCAATGTGGACCGTACGACCGACTTCTCCAATACGACACGTGTGGTGTATGCTCCGTTCAAGACATTGAGCCTGACGGGCGACTTCACATACCGGCAATACCAGACGCGCAATACCAGCCGTTCCAATCCGATGTACTACCGCGAATATCCCGATGGCGAACTCTTGTCGTACGCCACGGGTGCCGGGGCCAACCGTCTGGACGAATGGGTGAATACGGACCAGTATTATTCGACCAATGCTTATGCCACCTTTGACGATACCTTCAAGGAAAAGCATCATCTGACGGCAGTGGCGGGCATCAACTACGAGGCTTGGCGCAGTAAGGATGTGTCGGCTTATGGGGAGAACATCCTGTCGGACAATCTGGACGACCTGGACCTGGTGGGACAGAACGCCGAGGGCGCCACTATCACCGGTGTGGGCGGCGGCCAGAATGAATATGCCCTGTTTGGTGCCTTTGCCCGTGTCAACTATGATTTTATGAGCCGCTACCTGTTCGAGGTGAGCGGACGCTATGACGGCACGTCCCGTTTTGCTGCCGGCAATCGTTGGGGATTCTTCCCCTCGGCTTCCGTAGGCTGGCGCATTTCCGAGGAACCGTTCTTCAACTCTTTGCGTGACAAGGTGAACAATCTGAAATTGCGCGCCTCGTTTGGCAGCTTGGGCAACCAGAATATCTCTTCCTATTATTCGTTTGCCCGCCTGGTGTCCATCGGCAGTCTGAATTATTCCTTCGGTGAAGGGAGCGTGCCTTCGCGCTATGCGGCTTTGAGTGCCCCGATAGCTTCTGACATGACGTGGGAGACGGCCCAGCAATGGGACTTCGGTTTTGACCTCACGATGTTCAACAACCGTCTGAACCTGACGGTGGATGGCTATGTGCGCAACACGCTGGATATGTTGACCGATGGCATTGAACTTCCGGCTGTATATGGAGCCTCCGTGCCCGATATGAATACCGCCGATTTGCGTACCAAGGGTTACGAAATCTCTCTGAGCTGGAGTGACCGCTTTACGTTGGCAGGCCGGGCTTTCGATTACAGCATAGGCTTCAACCTGAGTGACTATAAGAGTGTGATTACCCGCTATGACAATAAGGACAAGACCTTTGCCAAGAGTTACTACGAAGGTATGGAGCTGGGTGAAATCTGGGGCTTTGTCACCGACGGGCTTTTCCAGAGCGATGAGGAGGCGCAGGCTTATGCCGACCAGGTGATCTTGACCTATATGGAGAGTGGCCTGACCGGTGGCTGGAAAGCCGGCGATGTGAAGTTTGTGGATCTGAACAATGATGGCAAGGTGGACCTTGGCAGCAACACCGTGGACAATCCGGGCGACCGGAAGAAACTGGGCAATTCGCTTCCCAGCTTCAATTATGGCATCACGGGCAGTGCACGCTGGAGCGGCATTGATGTATCCTTGTTTTTCCAGGGCACAGGCAAGCACGAGTGGTATCCCACCAGTCACCTGACCGGTTTCTGGGGCCCCTATTCCTATCCGTATATGACCTATCTGCCGCAGAATTTCCTGGACAATGTCTGGTCCGAGGACAACAGAGACGCCTACTTCCCCCGTGCCATGGCCTATTCTTCCACGTCCGGCCCCTTGAGCAAGGTGAACGACCGCTATATACAGAACCTGCGCTACCTGCGTTTCAAGAACCTGACCATCGGTTATACGCTGCCCGAAGCATGGACGCGCAAGGTCAATGTGGATGCCGTGCGCATCTTCTTCACGGGCGAGAACCTGTGTTACTGGTCGCCTTTCAAGAAGCACACCAAGTATGTGGACCCTGAGGCTGCCATCGACCGTTCGAGTGATGTGGACAACGAGGCGTTCTATCCCTGGCAGAAGACATTTATGTTCGGCGTAGATATCACGTTCTGAAGTTTTTTGGGGTTTGTAAGTAAGTCGCAAGAATGAAATGACATTATCTTTTGAGGAGTTAAGGAGTTAAGAAGTTAAGTAGTTAAGCCAATACCGCATTACTATAGGGAGTTAGAAGGAGTTAGAAGGAGTTATCGCTTCGCTCAGGGAGTTAGAGGACGATACTTTTTTCGAATGCTTCTTCGCTTACTCTCGCCGGACCGACTATTGGCCTATAACTCCCTCTGACTCCTTATAACTCCCTCCTATTCCTCAAAGGTTATAATATAAACTAAATATCAACATCTACTTATGAAGAAAAGACACTTTATTATAGCAGCCCTCGCCTTATCCGTCGGATTGACCGGTTGTGACGACCTCCTGGACAAGAGTCCTTTGAGTCAGATAAGCGAAGAGGATTATTTCAAGACAGAGACTGACCTGCAGTTGTTCAGCAACTCTTTCTACAGTGACCTGTTGAACAAGTCGCCCTATGATGACCAGAGCGACGTGTATGTCCAGCAGGAGTTGTCCGACGAGATGTTGGGTGGCACCAACCGCATCGTGCCTCCTTCGGGGGGCGGATGGACGTGGACCACGTTGCGCGACATCAATACCTTGCTGGGCCATGTGGACCATTGTGAAGACGAAGCTGCCGTGGTCAAATACTCGGCTTTGGCCCGCTTCTTCCGTGCCTATTTCTATTTTGACAAGGTCAAGCGTTTCGGAGATGTGCCTTGGTATGACACAGAGTTGTTCTCGGACGACGAAAGCCTGTACAAGGCCCGTGATTCCCGCGAATTGGTGATGACCCATATGCTGGCGGACATTGACTATGCCATTGACAATCTGCCGGCGAAGGCCGAGGAATCCAGCAGCCCTTTCCGGGTGAACCGTTCGGCTGCCTTGGCGCTGAAGGCCCGCTTCTGCCTGTATGAGGGTACTTACCGCAAGTATCATGCCCTCAGCCTGGAAGGGAATGATTACTCCTACTACCTGGAGCAGGCCGCCCGGGCCGCCGAAGAATTGATAGACGGAGGCGAGTATCAACTGTACTCCACGGGCCATCCCGAAGAGGACTATCTGACGTTGTTCGCTTCCGAAGATGCCAATCCGGATGAGTACATTCTGGCCATCAAGTTTGACTATGGCATGAGCATCTACCACAATGCCACCGCCCATACGCTGGTGCCTACGCAGGGACGTCCCGGCTTGACCCGCAAGATGGTCAATCTCTACCTGATGAAGGACGGTACCCGGTTCACCGACCGCGCCGGTTGGGAGACCATGCCTTTCCTGGAAGAGGTGCAGGACCGTGACCCCCGTCTGGCACAAAGCATCCGTACGCCGGGCTATCACCGCATTGGTGAGACCGAGCTGCTGGCACCCGACCTTTCTGTCAGCGTCACCGGCTATCAGCCCATCAAGTTCGTGCAGGAGCCTACGGCATCCGGCGGACAGGTGGACCGCAACGACCGTTCTACGTGCGACCTGCCGGCTTTCCGTTATGGAGAAGTTCTCCTGAACTTTGCCGAGGCCAAGGCGGAACTTGGCACGCTGACGCAAGCCGATCTGGACAAGTCCGTCAACAAAATCCGCGAGCGTGCGGGGATGCCTGCGCTGGAGTTGGCTGCCGCCAATGCCAATCCCGATCCCTATATGACTTCGGACGAATACGGATTTTCCAATGTCAACGGGGCCAACCAGGGCGTCATCCTTGAAATCCGCCGTGAGCGTGCCGTCGAGCTGATGCAGGAAGGCTTCCGTTGGGACGACCTGGTACGTTGGGCGGCAGGCCCGTGCATCGACCAGTCCATCGAAGGTATGTACTTTGCCGGTGCCGGACAGTTCGACTTCAATGGGGATGGCGCCGTGGATGTAATCCTTTATAATGCCGGCGAGGCCAAGCCCGAGGTGAGCGATGCACAGATTTACGAGATAGGCACTGACCTCATCTTGTCCGAGGGCGACCATGGCTATCTGGACTACCATGCCAATGTACGCCGCACAGCGTTCAATGAAGGCCGTGACTATCTGTATCCCATCCCCTTGAACGAGCGTTCGCTCAATCATAACCTGACACAGAATCCGGGTTGGGATGATGGCTTGTCATTTTAAGTGTATATTAAAGGAGTTAAGGAGTTAAGGAGTTATCACTCCGCTTTGCTCCGTTAGGAGTTAAGGAGTTAGAGGAGTTAAGGAGTTAGAGGAGTTAAGGAGTTATCACTCCGCTTTGCCCCGTTAGGAGTTAAGCCGATAGTAAGTCTCTGAGCCACATGCACAGAAGGTATTGGCTTAACTCCTTAACTTCTTAACTCCTTAACTCCTTAATTAACTCCTTAATTCACTCCTTCACTTCTTCTTCCCACCCCCGAGGGCCTGCCGACAGTCCATTACGGCTCGCCCTCTTTTCTTTTATTGAATGGCCGATTGCGGACATTCATATTTCTTTTTGCCCCTTGTTTGTCTCCTGCAGGAAATGATGTACCTTTGCACGCCGGTTGGCAGCCTTGGCCGGGGGCTGATTTCCTGCTTGGGGCGGAGATGTCTGCGCCCGTGCCCGGTGATATCTCCGTCCGTATCCGGCGATATCTCCGTCCGTATCCGGCGATATCTGCGTCCATGCCCGGTATCAGGCCGGACCGGCTGCTTGGAGATTTTTTTCACAGTATGCTGATAAACAATTGATTCGTATGATACACACCGTTTGGAACAAACTGAAGGGCCACCCGCACCTCGCGCAGGGCACGGCCTATGCCATCCTGTTCACGATGGGCACCTGCCATCTGCTGAACGATATGATCCAGTCCGTCATCCCCGCCCTCTATCCGCTCCTGAAGGATTCCTTCGGGTTCACCTTCGCCCAGATAGGCATCATCACGCTGGTTTTCCAGCTGACCTCGTCCATCTTCCAGCCCTTCATCGGGCTGTATGCCGACCGCCATCCGCAGCCCTACTCCCTGTCTTTGGGGATGTGTTTCACGCTCGCCGGGCTGCTGGCACTGGCGTTTGCCACCCATTTCCTGTTAATCTTGCTCTCCGTGGCGCTGATAGGTTGCGGCTCGTCCGTCTTCCATCCCGAAGCGTCGCGGGTGGCGCAGCTGGCTTCGGGCGGCCGCAAGAGCCTGGCGCAATCCATTTTCCAGGTGGGCGGCAACGGCGGCAGTGCCATCGGCCCCTTGCTGGCGGCACTGATTGTCATTCCTTTCGGCCAGCACGCCGTGGCCTGGTTTGCCCTGGCCGCCCTGCTGGCTTCTTTCCTCCTGGCGCGCGTAGGCTATTGGTACAGTCTGGTGTTGCGCCGGGCGGGGGTGTCGCGCCGTGCGGGCGGGGTGGCTGCCTCGCCTTTGCCCCGGCGCGTGGTGCGTGTCTCCTTGGGCATACTGGTGCTGATGATATTCTCCAAATACTTCTTCAACGCCTGCATGACCAGTTACTTCACCTTCTACCTCATCGAGAAGTTCGGCCTCAGCGTGCAGCAGTCCCAGTATTGCCTCTTCGCCTACCTGGCCGCCTTTGCCGTCGGCACGCTGGTGGGTGGCTTCCTGGGCGACCGCTACGGGCGCAAGTACGTCATTCTCTTCTCCATTCTGGGCGCAGCCCCCTTCACCCTGGCCATGCCCTACCTGGGTCTGGCGGGCACGCTGGCGATGGCTGTCATCACCGGTCTGGTGATTGCCTCGGCCTTTTCCGCCATCGTGGTCTATGCCACCGACCTCATGCCGGACAAGGTGGGTATGGTAGCCGGCATCTTCTTCGGCCTGATGTTTGGCCTGGGCGGCATCGGCTCGGCCTTCTTCGGCTGGCTGGCGGACGTGACGAGCATCGGGTTCATCTTCCATGTCAGCACCTGGCTGCCGCTGATGGGCGTGGTGGCGGTCTTCCTGCCGGATGTGCGGCCGGTGCGGTCGAAGGACGCTCCTGCTGCCCGCTGACGGCGTTCCCCATTTATCCTAGCTTCTATGGCCATTTATCCTAGCTTCTACAGCCATTTATCCTAGCTTCTATGGCTGTAGAAGCTATGTTGTTTTGTGTGCCAATTACATATCTGTTCATAATCAGGTAAGTCGCAAGAATGAAATGATATTATCTTTTGAGGAGTTAAGGAGTTAAGAAGTTAAGGAGTTAAGACAATACCTTTTTACTATAGGGAGTTAGAAGGAGTTAGAAGGAGTTATCGCTTCGCTCAGGGAGTTAGAGGACAATGCTTCTTCGCTTACTCTCGCCGGACCAACTATGGGCCTCTAACTCCCTCTAACTCCTTATAACTCCCTCCCATTCCTCAAAGGTTAAATATCAACATCTACTTATTTTCGCACAACCGCCTGCATCCCGCACAGTCGGAAAGGATTGACGGCCCGCCCGAATCCGTCCGGGTCATTCTTGTGCGCACAGGGTGATGAAGCCGGGAAAGAAGGCGGAAGCCCCGCAAAAAGCTTGAAAATCCGCCAAATCGCCCGATTTGACTTTTCTCCTTCGCTTTTCCTCTCTTTCAGGTCTCTTTTTGGTCTCTTTCAGGTCTCTTCTTGGTCTCTTCTTGGTCTCTTTCAAGTCTTATCCGGAAACAGAGGAACAGAAACCGTGCAGCCATTACGGGAAAACCTAAGAACCTCCTGCTGCGATCCCTTCTACCGCCGGGCCATTCGGGTGAGC
>DWZE01000021.1 GCA_019118325.1 Candidatus Bacteroides intestinavium | reverse complement strand
CATGATAGGCCACGGGCGGAGATATCTGCGGGCAAAGGCGGAGATATCCGCGAGCAAGGACGGAGATATCTCCGGACAAGGACGGGGATATCCCCCCGCAATGCCGTGTGACTGACCGACAGGATAAAGTGCATATGGGCCTTCATTCCGCCAACGGGTATTGAGATAGGTTTATCCCCCTGCCAGGGCATAAAAAGCAATCTCACAAAAGCCATCGTGGCGACTTCCGCACGGAAAAGCATTCCGACAGGGGACGGGCAAACGGCGTCCGAAAACTACGGGCACCGGCGGGACAAGCCTTCACGCAAGCGCAGCAATTGATACAACGCGCTGCATCGACCGAAAGGTCCTCCTGAATGGCTCCGACAGGACAGGCACTGACGCAAATACCGCATCCGGAACACAAGTCTTTGTCCAAGGAGGGGACCGGTTTTTGCGGAGCAACAGCCTGCCGGGCTCTGAAAGACTGGACAAAAGCCACGAATTTCTTCACGGATGCCTCGGGCGAAGGTTCGTCCTGCAAGTTGGCGGCATGAATGGGCGAAAGACTACCCGCAAGCAATTTTTCCCTCACCCGACGGCCAAAGTCCTCGGCCGCTTGCAGGTCGGCTTCATCGGGACGCCCTGCTGCAATCGGAGTATCGGCGGTGCTGTAGGAATGCTCGCAGACAAACGCTGCAGCCGCTATCGGACAGAAACCACGCTCACACACAAAATCTTCCAAATCCACCAACGCACGCTCGAAAGCACGGTTGCCGTAAACGGCGACCAGTATGGCAGGACGGTTGTCCGTGACGCGCACCTTTTCAAAACATTCTCGAGCCGGCACCGGCATGTGGCCACCATAAACGGGAATGACAAAGAGATAAGGCTCCATGCCTTCGTCAAGGTTCCCATCCATTCCACGCCGGATGGCCTGCGCAATCTTTTCCCCGCCACCGGTCGGCGAGAAGCACATACTTACTGATTTCATTTTTCCTCCTATTCATTGAATTAGTTAGACTTGCACGACATCATCTTGTGCAAAAATGACAAGCAAGCATCTTTATGTTGTCCATACACACACAAGGGATGCTTACCGCAAAATATACATAGGATATATTTTATCGGCTAAAGTACGAAAAAGGAGTGAATCTGTCAAAGATAATCCGCAAAAGATGTTTTGTACACGAGCTTCTTCGGATTTTCATCGGGACCGGGAAAAACGAGATGGGGAAAAGAGAAGAGTTCAGAGGGAAATCCAGCAGCCGTTGGTGCCGGGATTCATTCCTGTACGCGGAGCATAACAGGCCTTATTCCATTCACAGCCGATATTTCTGAACAACCGTTCTGTTTTCTGAATTTATTTCCTTACCTTTGCCACAAATTCAACGAGGGCAAGAGTATGGCTATAGGATTTAAACCCCAGGTAAGAACGGAATTTGAAGCGGACGGACAGACCAACCGCGAAATATTGCTATCGGCACAGGAAGCTGCCAGCGAATTGGGATGGCGAATCGGATATGTCACTCCGACAGAAGCCGTGTTTTACACCTCCGTCAGTTTTTGGTCATGGGAGGAAAAAGTCACGGTAAAAACCACGGAACAAGAAGGAAAGGTGCGTCTGACCAGCACCTGCACCCATATGCAGCTGATGGACTGGGGAAAGAATAAAGCCAACTTGAAAAAGTTGGTTTCGCAGATGCAACGGTCGAAACACACCCACCGATCGGGAAAACCGGGGCAGCAATCCGAACCATACACGGCGGAAGAAAAGAGCGCCATAGATGCCCATATCCGAAAATATTTCGGACGCATGGACGCCATCATCCATGCCCATGAAGGCACAAACAATGGGCCGGACATCATCCTCATAGCACCCACAAGCCGAGATGATTATTACACCCTCCTCACACGCGGCGCCGGAAGCAGAAAGATGACCGTGCCGGACAAGACCTTGCCGGACAGATGTGAGTTCTGCCTTTGCCTGCCTCCCGACTGGAATCCCGAAAGCCCGAACGCAGAAGACCGATGGCCTGTGGCATGGCTGGAAAAATGTGCGCTGCTACCCACGGAGGAAGGTGTCTGGCTGACTTGTGGACATACGGTCAGTGAAGGCAGCCCCCTGCACACAGGCACCGAAATGGACACCTGGATACTGACCGCTCCCGAGGAACGGGATGAGGCAGCTGCCGAATGCACACTCCCCGGAGGAGACAAAGTAGCCTTCTACGAACTGGTGCCGCTCTATCGCGAGGAAGCGGAATACAAACAGGCTTATGGCCTGACCGCCCTACTGGACAAAATGAAAAAGACGGGGCACATCTGCCATACTCACCGGCCAAACACTTGTGCGGGATTTAACCCCTTCCCACAAGAAGAAAATCCGGGCATCCGGCTGGAAGACGAGACGCAGATAACCTTACGCTCCATCCTCACGCCAAGAAAGGGTAACTTAGCCACGCCGATACTGACCTATATCAACATAGCCGTTTTTCTTCTGATGGCGGTAAGCGGCGTCGGCATATTTTTGCCCGAGGGCTTATCACTGTTAAAGTGGGGAGCAGACTTCGGACCTCTCACCCTGACGGGAGAATGGTGGCGGGCACTGACCTGCAACTTCATCCATATCGGCATCATCCATTTGCTGATGAACATGTATGCCATGCTCTATATCGGAGCCTATTTGGAGCCGCTCGTCGGGACAAGCAGGCTTTTCGTAGCCTATCTGCTGACCGGACTTTGCTCGGCAGGCGTCAGCCTGGCAGCCCATCCGGAGACACTCAGCGCAGGAGCCTCCGGGGCCATATTCGGACTGTATGGCATTTTCCTCGCCTATCTATTGTTTCATCGCATAGAGAAACACCAACGGAAATCCCTGCTTTGGAGTATCGGCTTGTTTGTAGTCTATAACCTGCTGAACGGGTTCACCCATTCCGGAATAGATAACGCCGCCCACATCGGCGGATTAGTCAGCGGATTCTTATTGGGACTGGGGTATGTGCAGGCCGACCAATTGCAGGACAGAGGCAAGAGTGTAGCGCGGGCGGCCGAAGGATTGCTTTTGGCTGCTTTCGTTGGTTTATTCATGGTGCTGGTTCGGAAAGCGCCAGCCGATTACCGGGATATAAAAGCGTTGTGGGACAGCGGAGAACTGGAACAATATGTGACCGACGAACCGACCACGATTGAAAGCACAGAAGGCGAATGGACAGAATATACCCGGAAGGAGCCGGGATTCAGTTGTTCTTATCCGACTTATTGGCACGCACAGGAAGGAGAGAACAACGGAGAAGGACAATTGCTGCTATTGGTGAACGGCTATAATACGGTCAACATCAGTTATGCCAAGTTCGAATCCGAAAAAGAACTGGAGGAATTAGACGAAGTAATACCGCTCTCCGTGCCTGAATGTCCGCCCGAAACCATCCGAATAGGCGGAAAGGAATTCAAAAGGCTTACCACCCGACGAGACTACCCGGTGGCCGGCGTGGGCACCCTTAACATGAAGCAGACGGTGGCCTACCGGATGGACAGAGATTCGTTGGAGGGATTCATTGTCGTCATGATGATTTCAGACAAGGAACTGGAAAAGGATGCGGAACTCATCCTGCAATCCATACGGGTAGAACAATAAACCGGAACCATATAAGGTAGCAAAAGGAGGAAAGAACCGTGTTCCAAATGGATAGAATGATGACATGCAAAAAAGAATCTGAAGAAAAATAGGCCGAAAGAGACGGAAATTTCATATCTTCGCCTCCTAAACCTAAAGAGACGAAGATGATAACCAACCGGGAAGAAGTGATAGACAAGGCGTTCAAGGTATTTCTCCAGATGAATTACGAGAAAGCGAGTATCAACACGCTGGCCCAGGCATGCGGACTGACTAAAACCGGCGTAGTCTATTATTTTCCGCACAAACAGGAATTGTTCATGGCCGTAGCGGACAAATATGTCCTACAACTGCATAATCCGGCCAACAAATTTGCCACACCAGCCGATACATTGGCCGAGTTTCTCCAACAATATGTAGAAGGCGTGGCCCAAACGATGAAACGGGTTGTCGAACTGGTGGGAAAGAGCAATTGTCCCACCAATTGTGCCCCGAACTTCTATTATTTCCATTTCATCTCGCAGGTGCGCATGTACTATCCCAACGTCCGGCAGAAACTGGAGGAGATGTTCAAGAAAGACCGCGACATGTGGACCAAAGTCATCCGGCACGCCAAAGAGAGCGGTGAAATCCGGAGCGACACAGATGTGCCCAAAGCCGTGGCCCTGTTCCGACAGATGTTCTACGGGTTGTCTTATGAGCAGGCTTTCCTAAACGGATTGGATACCAAGAAACTGGCTGAATACTTCCAATATATATACTCCCTGCTGAAGGCCTGAAAAAGTTTTTTTCCGTTTCCTCCCCTTTCCACTCCTACCTCCATTCTACATTGCTTTGCCTGCAATCTGAACGACCTTTCAGTTTTTTAACCCTTATTTTCTGAACATTCGTTCAGTAATATCTATATTTGCAGTGCAATTATAATATTTCTTATCCATAACATAATAATATCTGAAGAACTATGAGTAACGATTTTTGGATTGCAGCCACCGCCGCTGTCATCATTGGCGGCATCTGGCTTTATAAAAAAGGGAAAAGGACATATTCTTTCATCCGCAAGATGCACAGGTCCTTTAAAGGAGTATGTCTGGACTCCAAGTCTACACTCACTGAAGAACAATGTAAGAGAATTGCCGTAGGAGCCATGTACGCTTCCCAACAAGGAGCCTATCAGAACTCGTTGAGGACAGGCATCCGCGACTTGCTGCCTCAGATTTTGGGAGAGTGGTGGGGCATTGAAAACAGGGACGATGCCAAGAATGAACTTGAGTACCTTTGTCAGAAAGGCTACCGGTACTATTTTCCATTTGTCTATGAGGCATTCACACTCACAGATCCGGAGGAACAGGACCAGGTGTTCCAACAAAACATGACCTCACAAGAAGACTACGACAAAATTGTCATGCAGCTGCACAATCTGCAGGAAACCTATGCTGAACTGATCCAATGCAAAGTCATTTCACAAAAAGAAGACTTGAAACGATACGGGGTTGTCGGCTGGGATGCCGGACGCATCTGCTTCCTGGCACGTGGCTGCTACGACATGGGATACCTGACGGAAGCTGAAGCCTGGACCTACATTGAGGCAGCCTATGAAATGGCTCGCGCGGAGTTTTCATCCTGGCGGGACATGGCGATGAGTTACGTCATCGGACGTTCTCTCTGGGGTGGAACCAAAGCCTATAATTCGGTCATGAAAAATACGGCAGAAGAACTCCTGACGGCTGAAAACAGTCCGTGGAAGCGCTATGCCTGGTAATATCCATAACAAACTAATATGAAAATCAAAGAATGGTGGGCAACTCTATCGCCCTACCTCCTCATTGCCACTGAGTCTGTCGCTTTTGTGGCGGGAGGCATGTGTTGGGCACACAAGATGTATGCAGGAGTTTTCCTTGCAGCCTGCATAGCCCTTGCCCCGCTCATTTACTTTTCACTCCGGACGCGATTATGATAAAAACAAGGATTACTTCAAACATCGGCGTGACCATGATGCGTACTGGCATCTGCCTTTTCCTGTTTCTTTTCTTGACGGGAGTCCCATCCGCATACTGCCAACAGGAATATCCCATAGACTGCATCACAGCCATCAACATGGGAGACGGCCGCATCCTGCACCGCGAATTGTCCTCCCAAAAGCCTTTGAACGGCAACCGGCGCATCATAGACGGCTACCACTCGGCCTACATACAAGCGGACTTCAAGGACGGATTATACAACGGGAAATATGCCGAATATGAATACAACAAACTGAAATGCGAAGGCTCTTACCATGAAGGCTGGAAAGAGGGTACTTTCAAATGGTATGACGACGAAGGCCGCATTACGGAAGAGAAATCCTACCGGGCCGGGAAACTGGACGGGGCACACCGTATCTATTATCCGGAGGGCAGCATCCAAATGGAGAAGAACTACCGGGCCGGAAAGCAAGACGGCAAGGAAGTCTTCTATGAATGGGACGGCACGCTGAGAAGGGAACATAATTACCGCAACGGACGGCAAGTGGGGAAACAGTTCTCCTACCTCAAAGGCACTTATGAAATATATGAAACGTCCTATTACAATGAAGAAGGCAAACTGGACGGCGACTTTGTACAACTGTTTACTTTCGGACAACCCCACGTCACAGGACATTACACCAATGGGCAGAAAGACGGCACGTGGACAAAGATAGCAGAAAGCGGGGACACCCTGTCCATCTCCACCTATCGCACAGGACGGGAAGAAGGCTTGCAAGTGCGTTTCGACCGGGCGACAGGCAACCGGCTGAAAGAATATCACACGAAAAACGACCGGCTGGAAGGACTGTACCACACGTATGACCCGGAAACCGGCGAACTGATCTACGAAGCCACCTACCACTTCGGACGCCTCCACGGGAAGGAGCGTACGTTGGTTCGGGACAACCGTTATGACTATTGGGAAATCAGCACTTACGTGAACGGACGCCAAAACGGGCCTTTCGAATCAAGGTATGTGAAAAACGACCGTATCCGGGAAATGGGCACTTACCGCAACGGACATCGCACCGGACGCTGGAAACGGTATGACATCAACGGAAGGCTGGAAATGGAGTGGGAAGAAGCCCAATGAAGAATGGAACAAAGAGGCGGTAAAGCTGTTTATAAGCCCTACCGCCTCTGCTGCATTTACCCACTTTATAGTATGCCCGCATGCGGAATTATGGCCTATATGCACTTTTTATCTGCCGGTCCATCGCGCGGCTTTGCGGGCGGACATCTCCGCTTTTGTCCAGAGATATCTCCGTCCTTGTCCAGAGATATCTCCGTCCTTGCCCGCAGATATCTCCGCCTGCACCCGCAGATATCTCTGCCCGCGGGCTTTCATGCCCCGATTAATTCCGCCAACGGCATACTATTTCCCTAACTTGTCATATTCCGCATCCGTCACCGGCTCCAGCCACTCGTTGGAGGTATTCTCGCCGGGAATTTCAAAGGCGAGATGGGCAAACCAGCTATCGGCGGCTGCACCGTGCCAATGCTTCACGTTGGCCGGGATGTGGATGACATCGCCCGGCAGCATCTGTACGGCTTCCTTGCCTTCTTCCTGATACCAGCCACGACCTGCCACACAAACCAACATCTGGCCACCGCCTTTCGTGGCGTGATGGATATGCCAGTTGTTGCGACAACGGGGCTCAAAGGTGACATTGGAGAAAGGCACCTGCTCGGTAGACACCCGTGCCAGGTAGCTGTTGCCGATGAAATATTTGGCGTAGGCCGTATTGGGCTCGCCAATGGGGAAAATCATCTCGCGCTGGAAGGCGGCCTTGCCGTTGTCTCCCACGGCCTCATCGGCCCATACATCCTTGGCCAGGCGGAAAGCTCCCCAGGCATTGGGCCATCCGGCATAGAAAGCGATATGGGTCAGCATCTCGGATATCTCGGTGCGAGTCACACCGTTGCTCTTGGCGAACTGGAGGTGATGGGTCAGCGAGGAATCGATGATACCTTTGCCAACCAAAGTGGCAATGGTAATCATGCTGCGGTCGTGAGGGCTCAAACCTTGACGGTTCCATACTTGGCCGAAAAGGACATCATCATTCAGTTCGGCAAACTTAGGAGCAAATTCTCCCAACTGCACACGTCCGGCAGTCTGTGTAATTTTCTGTTGTGCCATAGTTCCTTGAAAATTAGCGATTGTTACAATAAGTATCAAAAAAAACAGTTTCTTCATACGCAATGAGTTTTTGAGGTTTTTACACTGCAAATGTAGCGGATTGCCGGCTAACGGAAGCTATACATTTTACAGATATTCGTAACCATTTTACAGAAGCCTCTTTCCCACTCGGATTTTCTCCCACCCCTGTGACAAACACAAAAAAACGACGACCAATAGGGCATATTCCAACCAAATTATTTATCTTTGTTAGCCCAAAAGGTTAGCATAAAAAAAACGACGTAACAACAATGAAAGATTTTCTGAAATTTACGCTGGCTACCATTACCGGCATCATCGTATCGAGTGTATTGCTGTTCATCCTCAGTATCGGAGTGATGTTCAGCCTATTGTATGCATTGGACGCAGAAGTGACCGTGCCGCAGAATGCCATCCTGAAACTGGAACTGGACGGAACCCTGGCCGAGCGGAGCCAAGAAGACCCGCTGACCCTCCTGACGGGCAGCGAACAACAGACAACGGGACTGGACGACCTGCTGACAGCCATCCGAAAAGCCAAGGAACATGAAAACATCAAAGGCATCTACCTGGAAACAACGGCACTCACGGCCAACGGCTATGCGGCGCTGCAGGCGGTAAGGGAGGCGCTGGCAGACTTCCGGACAACAGGCAAGTTCGTAGTGGCCTACGGCGACACCTACACGCAAGGGGCCTACTACGTGGCAAGCGTGGCCGACCGCGTCTTGCTCAACCCCCAAGGCATGATGGAGTGGACGGGAATGGCATCGGCCCCCCTGTTCTATAAGGACCTGACAGACAAACTGGGCATACGGTGGCAAATCTTCAAGGTAGGAACCTACAAGAGCGCCACAGAGCCATACACCGACAACAAAATGAGCCAAGCCAGCCGCGAACAGCAGACCGAATGCCTCGGAAACCTCTGGGCAACCATCAAGGCGGACGTGGCCGAAGCGCGCAACCTGACAACCGAAGAACTGGACCAGGCAGCCGAACGCATGATGCTGCTGCAGCCCGCAGAGGACTGCGTGGATTGCGGACTGGCGGACACCCTGATGTATAAGGACGACGTGCGCGAATACCTGAAACAACTGGCGGGCATCGACACCGACGACGAACTGCACACGCTGAGCCTCGAAGAGATGATGAACGTACAGAAAAACAAGCCTAAGGACAAGAGCGGAAACATCGTGGCCGTCTACTACGCCTGCGGACTGATAGGAGGAGGACCGGCAGGAGCGGGAGACATCGAAGCAGACAAAGTGGTCAGCGACCTGCGGCGGCTGAAGGAGGACGAGGACGTCAAGGCCGTCGTGCTGCGCATCAACTCGCCCGGAGGAAGCGCCTACGACGCGGAGCAAATCTGGCACGCCGTCAGCGAATTGAAGAAAGAGAAAACCGTCATCGCATCCATGGGAGACTATGCCGCATCGGGAGGATACTACATTGCCTGCGCGGCAGACACGCTGGTGGCACAGCCGGCCACACTGACCGGCTCTATCGGCATCTTCGGCATCATCCCCGACGCGCAGGGACTGGCACAGAAGATAGGCATCGGACAGGATGTGGTGAAGACCAACGGATACAGCGACTTCGGAAACCTCATGCGCCCCATGACCGACAGCGAAAAGGCGCTGATGCAAGCCTACGTGGAGCGAGGATACGACCTCTTCCTGAGCCGCGTGGCGCAAGGCAGGGGGATGACCAAGGAGGCGGTGGACCAAGTGGCCCAAGGACGCGTATGGACAGGCGCAAGGGCCAAGGAACTGGGACTGGTGGACGAACTGGGCGGACTGGAACGGGCCGTGGAAATGGCCGCAGACAAGGCCGGGCTGGACACCTACACCCGTATGGAATATCCGGCCAAGAAAAGCGCCTGGCAGCAACTGAAGGAACTCACCCCCTCCGGCTACGTCAAGGCACGCCTACAGCAGGGGATAACGGGACGACTGCTCCGCCTGACAGAGACGCCGGCACGGTTTGACACACGCGAGGCCCTGCAGGCACGCATGGAGTTTGAACTGAGATGAACACGCTGAAGCCAAAGACGAGCCACTGGCTGAAGCCGCTCGCATGGATATACGGGCTGGGGGTGTGGCTGCGGGGCAAGTGCTTCGACGCGGGATGGATACGGACCGAAGCATTCGGCCTGCCCGTCATCTGCATCGGCAACCTGACCGTGGGGGGAACCGGAAAGACACCGCATACGGAGTACCTCATACGGCTGCTGGGCGGACAAGGACTGAACGTAGCTGCCCTGAGCCGCGGATACCGCAGAAAGACCAAAGGATACATCCTGGCCGGAACGGACAGCGATGCCGCGGAGATAGGCGACGAGCCGTGCCAGATGAAAACGAAATTCCCGGAACTGCGCATGGCCGTGGACGAAAACCGGCGGCACGGCATCCGCGAACTGATGAAGCTGACAAGCCCGCCGGTGGACGTGGTGGTCATGGACGATGCCTTCCAGCACCGGCAGGTGCGCGCGGGGCTGAACATCCTGCTGGCCGACTATCACCGTCTGCCCTGCGACGACTGCCTGCTGCCCGCCGGACGGCTGCGCGAGCCCTTCGAGGCCAGGAAACGCGCGCAGGTCGTCGTCGTGACGAAATGTCCGGAGGACATCAAACCCATTGACTTCAACATCATTGCTAAAAAAATGGACCTGCAGCCCTGGCAGGAACTCTTCTTCACCGGACTGACCTACGGAGACCCACAACCCGTATTCCCGACACGCAAACGGTCCGCACAAGGCCCGGTGGACAAGGAGTGGGAGGTGCTGGTCGTCACCGGCATCGCACAACCGCAGACCCTCGTGGAGGAAATCGGCAGAAGGGCCGCACGCGTGGAACAACTGCACTTCGGGGACCACCACGAATTCTCGCGCAAGGACTTCCGGCGCATACTGCAATGCTTCGCACGGCTCGACGAAAAGAAACGGATCATCATCACCACCGAGAAGGATGCCGCCCGGCTGAAGCGAACCCCCCTCCTGCCCGAACAGCTGAAGCCTTGGCTCTACGCCATGCCCATAGAAGTCAAGGTGCTGCAAAACCGACAACAAGCATTCAACCAAACCATACTGAATTATGTTAGAAAGAATCCAAGAAACCGCGTCCTTCCTCAAGGAGAGGATGCACACAAGGCCTGAAACGGCCATCATCCTGGGCACCGGACTGGGAAGCCTGGCCGCAGACATCACGGATAAGTACGAAATCCGCTACGAAGACATCCCCTACTTCCCGCTCTCGACCGTGGAGGGGCACTGCGGAAAGCTCATCTTCGGCAAGCTGGGACAGAAGGATGTCATCGCCATGCAGGGACGCTTCCACTACATGGGATATATCAAACGTACTCCGCTGCGGCGACGCGGGCCCCGACGAGACC
>DWZE01000121.1 GCA_019118325.1 Candidatus Bacteroides intestinavium | reverse complement strand
CTTCATTATTAAATGGGATGCTGATTTTTCCTTTCCCTTTTTCCGAACAAGTGAGTTGGACTTTGGCGTTGAAGAAGCCGGAAAGTTGCTGTTTCAGCACGTTGAATTCTTCTGGCAGTTTGGCTTGTTTGGGAGCTAATTTGCGTCCACCGCTCTTGACTGCTTCCCCTTCGCTCAGGGCTTTGACGATCTCCTCTACCTTGCGGACGGAGTAGTTGTGTTGGAGGATTTCCTCGTATACCTTCACTTGGAGTTTGGGATCGTCCAGTGTGAGCAGGGCTCGGGCGTGTCCCATGTCTATCTGCTTGTTTTGCAGGCCGATCTGTATAGGGGCGGGCAGCTTCAGCAGGCGCAGGTAGTTGGCTACGGTGGTGCGTTTCTTGCCCACGCGTTCGCTGAGGCGCTCTTGGGTCAGACCGTATTGTTCGATGAGGTGTTGGTAGGCCAAGGCAATCTCTACCGAGTTGAGGTCTTCACGTTGGATGTTCTCGATGAGGGCCATCTCCATGACGTTCTCGTCGTCGGCCGTGCGGATATAGGCTGGGATAGTGCTCAGACCGGCCAGTTGCGAGGCGCGGAAACGCCGTTCGCCGGCAATGATCTGGTATTCGTCGTTCCCCATTTGACGCAGGGTGATGGGTTGTATGATGCCGATTTCGGCTATCGAGTCGGCCAGCTCCTGCATAGCTACGGGGTCAAAGTCCCGTCGCGGCTGATTGGGGTTGACTGAAATCTTGTCCAGCTCTATTTCGTTGATGGACGATGAGCCTTCGGTCTGCACCTCGTCCATGGAGAGCAGGGCGTCCAGTCCGCGTCCTAATGCATTTCTTCTTTGTACCATATCTTCTTTTTATGAAGTCTACTGTTGGTTCTTGTTAATCAGTTCTTTGGCCAAGGCCATGTAACTCTTTGCGCCGGATGAGTCGGCATCGTAGAGGATGGTGGGCAGGCCGTAGCTGGGTGCTTCGCTCAGTTTGACGTTGCGCTGGATGACGGTCTTGAACACCAGTTCCTGGAAGTGCCGTTTCACCTCGTCATAGATTTGGTTGGCTTGACGCAGGCGCGAGTCGTACATCGTCAGGAGGAATCCCTCAATTTCCAGCCCGGGGTTCAGCTTTGACTTGATGATTTTGATGGTGTTCAGCAGCTTGCTGATGCCTTCCAAGGCAAAGTACTCAGCCTGCACGGGTATGATGACCGAGTCGGCCGCAGTCAGGGCGTTCACCGTAATCAGTCCCAATGAGGGCGAGCAGTCGATGAAGATGTAGTCGAACTCGTCTTTGAGCGGAGCCAATACCTCTTTCATGATGCGCTCGCGGTTTTTCAGGTTGAGCATCTCGATTTCCGCGCCCACCAGGTTGATGTGCGAGGAGATGACCTTCAGGGTGTCGATGTCCGTGTCATGCAGGGCTTTGCATACGTCTGCCCGGTCAATGAGGCATTCGTAGATGGTGCATTCGGCCTGCTTGATGTCCACGCCAAGGCCCGACGAAGCGTTGGCCTGCGGGTCGGCATCGACGACCAAGACTTTCTTTTCGAGTGTGGCCAGCGAGGCGGCAAGGTTGATGGTGGTGGTGGTTTTGCCCACGCCGCCTTTCTGGTTTGCCAAAGCAATAATTTTTCCCATAATCAATCTCTAAATTTTTTCCGGAGGCGAAGTAAATGATAATTTTCCAATCGCGCCCGTTCAGAGGGGAGGAGATTGCGAAAACAGTTGATAAGTCGCCTGTTTTGTTAATAACCCGTCCGGCTTTTCCCCTTATCAGTCGGCAAATATAGCGAATTTAATCGAAAGCTGTGCGAATTTGTACCTCTGCTTTCGGAAGATTAAGATTTCTAAACCAATGCGCTATTCCATTCTTCGGGATTGGTTCCATCCCGGTCAGCGCAGGCGCACGTAGTTCAGGCGTGTCCACCGCACGTTTTTCACCATGTAGGTGCGGCAGATGCGTGCGGAGGCCACATGCACCGTCTCGCCAGGCTTGTAGGCGTGCTCCAGGGCGGGCAACACGCCCGATTCGTAGCTGGGGGCATGTGCCGTCACGCGGAAGGTGACCCGATTGCCCAAGGCATCTTTGAGCCAAAGCACCTGACGGACACGAAAGGTAGGGAGGTTGCCTTGCATTTGTGTCTTGTAGGGGTCGTCCTCCGTGCGTACTTGGGTGACGGTCAGCACGAGGTCTTCCACCTTGTCGCCTTCCTTGCCCAGGTAGTTTCCCTGTATGCCTTGACGGTTCCTGCGTTGCATGAAGTCCAGGTGCACCGAGTGGTATATCCGGGCAATGAGGACGAAGCGTTCTTGCTTGGGTATGCGCGGGGTGAACTTGAAGGCTATCCAGGCCACGTAGGCGGGATCGACGGATAATACTTCGTGCAGGAAGTGCCCCCGGTATTTGCCGAAAGGCACCAGGTCGTCTCCCCGGCTCTGCATGCGCTTGGCGTTGTACTCTACCACGAGCAGCCTGCGCGGGGAGTAGAAACACCATGCGCTGGCCATGCGGAGGGATTCGTCGGCATCCTCGGCCAGCTCGCAGAGGTAGAAGATGGATTGGCGTTCGGGCAGGGGGGAATAGATCCAGAGTGAATAGCGGGCATGGCCCGGACGGGGCAGCACGACCAGGTAGGCGCCCGTCTCCTTGTAGGATGGACGTCCGTTGTTGTACAGCTCCAGCTTGGTGTACAACGCCTCTTGCTCCGCCCCGGTCAGCCCGGGCAGGATGGGATTTGCCATGCTTGCTTCTTTTTCTGGTTTTGAAAATTCAAAGATAGGTGTTTCTGATGAAAGATACAAGTGTGGCGGCAGTAAAGTGCATTCCCAGTCCTCCAGGCCAAGGACTCCAGTCCTTCTACTGCAAGGACTCCAGTCCTCGGCTGCAAGGACTGGAGTCCTCCGAGGCGGGGACTGGACTCAAGAGCATGTGCCTTCTTTGCCCCGGTATGTGTCGTCGGCGGATATAAAAAGAGCGGAGCCTCTTCTTCACGAAGAAGCTCCGCCATTTCCTTCTTTTCCCGTATAGGTGAAGAGTAAAGAAAGAATCCCTGTAATCCGGGCTGTTTGCCGATTCGGTCCTGGCTTTGACAATGCGTCACCCTGTCCGGGTTTGGCATTCTTTTTGCAGAAATAATTGGGTTGAAAAAGTTGCGCCAAATTGCTTGCAGTTCCGACAATTTGTCGTACCTTTGTACCCCAAATATGTTTTGAAGAATGAGACAGTTAAAGATTACCAAAAGTATCACTAACAGGGAGAGCGCTTCACTTGACAAGTATCTGCAGGAAATCGGTCGCGAGGACTTGATAACTGTCGAGGAAGAAGTTGAGCTGGCCCAGCGCATCCGCAAGGGTGACCGTGCAGCATTGGAGAAGTTGACCCGCGCCAATCTCCGTTTCGTCGTATCTGTGGCAAAACAGTATCAGAACCAGGGGCTTAGCCTTCCCGACCTGATCAACGAAGGCAACTTGGGCCTGATCAAGGCTGCCGAGAAATTCGATGAGACCCGTGGCTTCAAGTTCATCAGTTATGCCGTATGGTGGATACGCCAGTCCATTCTCCAGGCTTTGGCCGAACAGTCGCGCATCGTGCGCCTGCCCTTGAACCAGGTGGGTTCGCTGAACAAAATCAGCAAGGCCTTCTCCAAGTTCGAGCAGGAGAACGAACGCCGCCCTTCGCCCGAAGAACTGGCAGACGAGCTGGACATTCCCGTGGACAAGATTTCCGACACGCTGAAGGTGTCCGGACGCCACATCTCGGTGGACGCGCCTTTCGTGGAGGGCGAGGACAACAGCTTGCTGGACGTGCTGGTCAATGACGATTCTCCCATGGCCGACCGCTCGTTAGTGAACGAGTCTCTTGCGAGGGAAATTGATAGAGCACTTTCTACGCTGACCGATCGCGAGAAGGAGATCATCCAGATGTTCTTTGGCATCGGACAACAGGAAATGACCCTGGAGGAAATCGGCGACAAGTTCGGTCTGACCCGTGAACGTGTCCGCCAGATTAAAGAGAAAGCCATCAGAAGACTTAGACAAAGCAATCGTAGCAAATTGCTCAAGTCTTACTTGGGATGAGTAGGACATATCCGTTTCCGACAAACTTTAGAAACATTAAAAACCGGTCCGCCTGGTGGGGTGACCGGTTTTTTTGTTACCTTTGCGCCATTCTATAAACCAAATATGAATAATTACTTATCAAAAAACTATTGCGTATGAGATTCGTTCGGATGATTCTGGTGGCGGCTCTGTCCGTCGTGCTTTTTTCGGCTTTCACGATGAAAGGTGGAGACAAACCTGTATATATGTTTGGCGTAGGGGCCTCGTTCAAGGATTCGGTGGTCTATTTCACCGAGGTGCAACTGGTGGACAGCGTCGTGTTGGACAAGAACGGATTCCTGCCCAGCCGCGTGCAGTATTCCTATCAGCTGAAGAATTTTCTGGAGTATCAGAAGGGAAAGCTCGACTATACGTGTGCCGTCTATTTCTCTGAGCATAAGGCCAAGTTGGAAAAGGAGTTTTCCAAGGTTCGGAAGCAGTATGAGAAGGGAGACACTTATGTCCTGGAGACTGTCAAACAGGCTGAATTTATTTTTAAGAAGCCGAAAGAGTATTGATTAGTTTCATATTACTATTATTTATTATTATGATGATTCGGATTAAGTGGATGTTGATAGGGTGTTTGTCCCTATTCTTGTTTAGTGCGTGTGATAAGGAAGACGAGCCTGCATCAGATGTGCCTGTCGAGCGGGTGGTGCTGATGTATATCGCGGGGGATAATAGTCTTTCGTCTTTCCCCGCTCGGGATTTAGACGAAGTACGCTTGGGCATGGTTGATGTGCCAGCTTCTTTCCTCTTCTTTGTTTATGTGGATACCGGTACTGGTAATCCGCAACTCTTGAAATTCCGGTCGGGAGTAAACGGAACCGTCAGCGAAGAAGTAGTCAAAGAATATAGTGATCGCAACTCCGTGGGCGTGGAAGAGACACAAGAAGTGTTTAATGACGTTTTTGGCGATCCTGCCTATCAGGCTGATAGCTACGGCTTGATTTATTGGTCGCATTGTGATGGATGGATTCCTTATCCTGTGCCCTCCAGCCGTTGGATAGGACAAGACACAGGGGAGGGGGACAACCGCATGAACTTGTCTGACTTCAAAGACATATTGGCCACAGCTCCGCATCTGGATTTCCTGATGTTCGATGCTTGTTTTATGCAATCCATTGAGGTGGCTTATGAACTGCGCGACTATGCCGATTATGTGATTGCTTCCCCTACGGAAACGCCGGGACCTGGGGCTCCCTATGATGCCATTATGCCTTATCTGGCGCAAGTGGGTGCATCGAAGGCCATGGCCGATGCTTATTTCGAGATATATGATGCTTTGTATAACGGAGGATTGGGCATATCCAATACAAATTGGACTGGGGGCGCTTCCATATGTGCTTTGCGTACGGACGGATTGGAGATGTTGGCGGCTCTTACGGCTCAAGTGTTGCCGGACGAGGAAGTGGACGTGGCTGCCTTGGCACAAGAAGTGTTCAATTATGACCAACGTTCGGATTGGAGTGAAAGCCATATTGGTTATTACGACTGGGCGCAACTAATGGAGAATCTTTTGAACGAAACGGATTATGCCACTTGGCGTCAAGCTTACGATGAAGCCGTGGTCTATTGGAATACGACTCCGATGAATTATTCTTCCGTGGCAGGCATGTTTTCTATGGATGGAACTAATGGTGTGACGCATTATATTCCTGAGTCTGTCACTTCGCCTCGTGCAGAGTCTTACCGTTCACTCGACTGGTACACGGCTGCCGGATTGGCAAAGTTGGGTTGGTGATTGGAAATAATGCAGACGAAGGCACGGAGTCACAAAGTAAAAACTCTATGACTCCGCGCCTTCGTATTTTTTAGCGGGACAAATCCTCCTTCAGTGCACGGATAGCGGCTTCCGCATCTCCTTCCTTTTCGTTCAGCAGGGTGACGAAACGGCTGCCCACAATAGCGCCGGAGGCGTTGGAGCAGGCGGCCTCGAACGTCTGCCGGTTGCTGATGCCGAAGCCTATCATCCGTGGGTTGCGTAGGTTCATGGCGTTGATTCGCCGGAAATAAGCCTGTTTGGTGGCGTTGAAGTCCTTTTGCGCCCCGGTGGTGGCTGCGCTGGACACCATGTAGATGAAGCCGTCCGTATGCGCGTCAATTTCCCGGATGCGTTCCTCGCTGGTTTCGGGAGTGATGAGCATGATCATTTTTATTCCATAGCTTTCGGCCAATGTCTTGAAATGTTCCTCGTATTCACGGAAAGGCAGGTCGGGGATGATGACCCCGTCGATGCCGCATCGCACGCACTCCTGGCAGAAGTGCTCGAAGCCGAATTGCAGGATGGGGTTCAGATAACCCATCAATACGAGGGGGATGTGTACGTCGCGCCGTATGTCGGTCAGCTGCTGGAAGAGCAGGCGGAGGGACATTCCGTTGCGCAGGGCGCGCGTGGCCGCTTCTTGTATGACCACGCCGTCGGCCATGGGGTCGCTGAAGGGGATACCTATTTCTATCATTCCGACTCCGTTGCGTTGGAGGATACGAATGACATCGGCCGTCCCGTCCAAGGTCGGGCATCCGGCGCAGAAGTAAATGGAAAGCAAGTTCTTGGGTTGGCTTTCAAAAAGTTGGTTGATACGGTTCTTCATTGTGATGATGTTTGTTAAGTGATAATTTGTGTGCGCGAAGCGCATGATGGTCAATGATTAATGATTAATGGTTAATGAGTTGTGCATGAGCCATTTGCTGCGTATTAACCATTAACCATTTATCATTAACCATTATTATTAGCCATTTAGTTCCTTGATAAAATTACGAACCCTCTCCGCGTCTTTTATCCCCGGCGAAAGCTCGAAGCGGCTGTTCAGGTCCACACCTGCCAGTTGGGGGTGCCGGAGGGCATGGATGGCCTTTGCACTATAGGCGTTGATGCCTCCGCCGAGCAGAAAAGGCGTCCGGCCGTGGTAGTGACGGAGCAGGCTCCAGTCGAATTGTTCGCCGGAGCCTCCATAGCGGGGCGTCTTGGTGTCGAACAGGAAATATTCGCAGAGCCCTTCATATTCGTGGATGCGCTCCAGGTCTTTGGCCCGCGCGATGGAAAAGACCTTGATGAGGTGGAATCCGGCGGCTTGCAAGGTGCGGCAATAGCCGGGCGACTCCGTGCCATGTAGCTGGAGATAGTCCAGTCCGAAGCGGTCGGCATACATGGTTACTTCTTCTTTCGGCTGATTGACGAAGACACCCACGCGTCGGGCCTGTTGGGGCAGGTAGTCGGGCATCTGGCTGAGACAGCGGGGGGACTTGGGGTAGAAATTGAATCCTATCAGATCCACGCCCAATGCCTCGATTTCGCGGATATTGTCGCCTTGCGTCATGCCGCAGACTTTAATGAGGTATCTTTGGGTTTTCATTCGAAGAATGTTTTTAGTGTTTAAGTTCTTGTTTGATTAGATATTCAAGTTAAAGGAGTTATAGGGAGTTATAAGGAGTTAATTATAAGGAGTTATAGGGAGTTATAAGTAATCATTCCTATTTAGTTTATACTATCGACGTATCTGTCATTCTGAGCGAAGCCCGTAGGGCGTAGTCGAAGAATCTCACTACATGCACTGCCCAAGGGAATCGTGTCTTTCGGGAGATGTTT
>DWZE01000120.1 GCA_019118325.1 Candidatus Bacteroides intestinavium | reverse complement strand
CCCATTCCGAACAGAGAAGTTAAGCCCGGCCGCGCCGATGGTACTGCGTAACAGTGGGAGAGTAGGTAGCCGCCGTCTTTTTCAAGTGAAGGGTCCCTTCCCCAGGAAACTGGGGGAGGGATTACTTTTTTATTCATGGGGGAACAGGGGGCTCTGGTACAGAGTGGCAAATATTCATTCGTTTTTCATACTTACTTGCGATATTATTTATACCTTTGCATCGTGTTTTAAATGATTATGATGGCAGAGAACAGAGGTTATATACAGCGGTGCGCCATGCTTTATGGTGCCTATTTGGGCGTATTTTGGATTGTTGGAGCCGTATTTTTCCCTTTAGGGTTGACCAATCCTTTCCTTTTTTTATTATTCATCGGCTTTGTATTGTGTGGTCCTTTCATAGCTTATCGTTATGTCCGGACTTACCGTAATGTTGTCTGTTACGGAAGTATATCATTCTCACATGCGTGGGTGTTCACGGTGTTGATGTATATGTTTGCAGCCTTGTTGGCAGCTGCGGCACATTATATATATTTCCGCTTCATAGACCAGGGATACATTATCAATACTTATTCTAGATTGGTGGAGGACTTCTTTGCTCAGGATGTTGCTATGGTCGGCATGGATGCTTATAAGGGGCAGATGGAAATGGCTTTGGATCAATTGTCCATGCTGACTCCTATAGAGATTACTATGCAGTTGTTTTCCAACAATGTATTTTGGGGGATTTTATTGGCTATTCCCACAGCTTTGTTTGTGATGAGAAAACGTCCCACCGGTTCTACTTCTGGGATGAACATGGAGTGAGTGTTTCCTGTAGAAATGAATATTTGTAACATGATATATTTATCGAATGGATATTTCAGTAGTTGTACCTTTATATAATGAAGAAGAATCACTGCCAGAGTTGAATGCATGGATAGAGCGTGTCATGACGCAACATGGGTTCTCTTACGAAGTGATATTTGTGAGCGATGGTAGCACGGACCGTTCGTGGTCTATTATTGAAGACCTGCATCGGAAGAATCCTAATGTCGTGAAGGGCATTAAGTTTCGTCGTAATTACGGCAAGTCACCGGCTTTGTATTGTGGATTTAACCAGGCAGAGGGCGATGTGGTCATTACGATGGATGCTGATTTGCAGGACAGTCCTGATGAAATTCCCGAACTGTATCGCATGATTAAGGAAGAGGGGTATGATCTTGTTTCCGGCTGGAAGAAGAAACGTTATGATCCTTTGTCTAAAACCATTCCGACCAAACTGTTCAATGCAACGGCACGTAAAGTGTCTGGCATCAGAAATCTCCATGACTTCAATTGTGGACTGAAGGCTTATCGCAAGGAGGTTGTCAAGAACATTGAAGTTTATGGTGAGATGCATCGTTATATTCCTTACTTGGCCAAGAGTGCAGGATTCAGCAAAATTGGAGAGAAGGTGGTGCATCACCAGGCACGTAAATTTGGAAAAACCAAGTTTGGCGGTTGGAACCGTTTCTTCAATGGTTATCTGGATTTGATATCCTTGTGGTTCTTATCTACTTTCGGGGTAAAACCGATGCATTTCTTTGGCTTTTTGGGTTCGCTGATGTTCATCTTTGGTTTCATTGCCGTAGTGATTGTGGGAGGAACGAAGCTGTGGAATATGTATAATGGTGAACCCTATAGACTAGTGACAGAGTCACCGTATTTCTATCTGGCTCTTACGTCGATGATTATCGGTACGCAATTATTCTTAGCCGGTTTTTTGGGCGAATTGATATCGCGTAATGCCGCCGGGCGCAACAACTATCAAATAGAGAAAACTCTTTGACATCATTCTGTAATTTTTAGATTCCAATGAAACAACTTATCAGAATTGTTTTTGCAAGTGCATTGTTCTGTCCTGTGATAGGGATGTTGGGCTCTTGCTCGGAAGAGGCGGACTGCTCAATGGTAGGCCGCCCTATGATGAATTGCCTTGTCTATACTTTGAATGAGATGGACATTGCTGTGCGTGATACGTTAGATTCGTTGACTGTCACCGCTTTCGGTACAGATAGCATTTTGGTAAACGCTCAGCAGGATGTGCGTGATGTGGCTTTGCCTTTGCGCTATACGGCTGACTCTACCATATTAGTGTTCCGTTATAGCCAGCAGACAACTGATACGGTGACGGTCAGACACACTAATACACCTTATTTCCTTTCGATGGATTGTGGCTATCAGGTGACGCAGAGTTTGACTTCTGTGGCCTATACACGCCATCGCCTCGACTCCATTTATATATTTGATAATGAAGTTGGCCTTTATGGTAGCACGAATCTACAACTGTTTTATTAGTCTGCTGTGTGCCCTTCTGTTGGGCATCGGTCCTGTTCGGGCTCAATATTCAGGTGGGCAGGATACCCGTCCGGTGGCCACTAAAAAGGAGAAGAAGCCGGCTGAGATTGACTATCCGTGGTTCAATGGCGTTTCGGTGGGTGTGGACCTCTATGGTCTGGGTGCCGGAGTTTTTGGCAGTGATTTTCTGAGTAGTGGGGTCATTGTGGATGTTGACTTGAAGCACCGCTTTTTTCCTACGGTAGAGTTGGGCTATGGCACAACTGATAGTTGGAATAATGACGGCATACATTATAAAAGTAGTGCCCCTTACTTCCGGGTAGGTCTGGACTATAACGCGCTCTATAAAAAGAAGCATGGACAGATGATTCTGGTAGGAGTGCGGTATGGCTACAGTAGTTTTAGTTATGACGTGAATACCTTGCCGCTTACTGATCCCATTTTTGGAGAAAGCCTTGACAATCCGTTGGTGACTGATGGAATCTGGGGGGGGACTATCCCCTATGACTATTCGGGGCAGAAGGGTACGATGCAGTGGCTGGAATTTTGTGCAGGTATCCGGGCGCATGTATGGAAACCTATCTGGATGGGACTGGGGTTGCGTTTCCGTGTTAAGATGTCCGAAAGTAAGAGCCCTTACGGGGATCCCTGGTATGTTCCTGGTTTTGGCAAGTATGGGAGTAATAGCATAGGGGTGCAATATACCCTTATTTATAAACTGCCTTTTTAATAGACTGAAATCCAACATTGTCTAAGTAGATGTTGATATTTAGTTTATACGATAAATAGGAATTTATGTGCGCGGAGCGCACAATGGTCAATGGTTAATGATAAATGATTAATAGGCTGTACATGAGCCTTTTTTATCACGTATTAACCATTAACCATTGCTGGCAAAGCCTGCTAAATTATTATTTAATTCTTGCGACTTACTTAATATAAGAAACGTTTTATGACCAGTTTTGAGATTTGGCTGTTGGCTGTGGGGTTGGCGATGGATTGTTTCGCTGTCTCCATAGCCAGCGGCATTGTATTGCGGCGTGTACAATGGCGCGCCATGTTGTTGATGTCCTTGAGTTTCGGTATTTTCCAAGCACTGATGCCTCTTATTGGATGGACGGCTGCCAGTCTTTTCAGCCATCTCATTGAAGAGATAGACCATTGGGTCGCTTTTGGTATTTTGGGCTTTTTAGGGGTGCGTATGATTCGTGAAGGACTGAAAAGCGAGGAATGTCGTGAAACATTCGATCCAACGCGTCTGTTTGTGGTGTTTACCTTTGCCGTGGCTACCAGTATTGATGCTTTGGCCGTAGGGGTATCTTTCGCTTTCGTAGGTATGGAAGGGGTTGGAGGAATCCTGCCTGCCGTGGGTATCATAGGCTTTGTTTCTTTCTTGATGTCATTGTTGGGGTTGTGTTTTGGCATTCGATGTGGTTGTGGGCTGGCCCGGAAACTGAAAGCTGAAGTAGTGGGAGGAGTAATCCTGGTGCTTATTGGTTGTAAGATATTGGTGGAACATCTTTTTTTAAATTCCTAAATCGAGTAGTTTGATGAATCAGAAAATGCGTCGGAATCTGGTGTGGTTGTTACTTTTGGGGTTAGGCACCATTTGGATATTGGTTCGCCACAATACACCTGTGCCATATCAGCAAGACAAGGGAATCATTTTTGGTACCCTTTATCAGGTGACATATCAGTGTGATGAAAATCTGCAGGCGTCGATTGAGCAGGAACTTCATCGTTTTGATGCGTCTTTATCCCCGTTTAATGACACTTCTATCATCAGTAAAATTAATCGGAACGAGCCGGTGCGTCCGGATTCTTTTTTCATCCGGGTGTTTCAAGCCAGCCAGCGAATTTCTGAGGAAACCCATGGGGCATTTGATATTACCGTAGCTCC
The DNA here is from genome assembly GCA_019118325.1 of Candidatus Bacteroides intestinavium. Lineage (GTDB taxonomy): Bacteria > Bacteroidota > Bacteroidia > Bacteroidales > Bacteroidaceae > Bacteroides > Bacteroides intestinavium. Next base: position 17,021 of record DWZE01000120.1, on the reverse strand, counting down.
TTTGGTCAATGCCTGGGGGTTCGGCTTCAAACAAGGGATTTTTCCGGATAGTGCGGAGGTGGACAGCCTGTTGGCACTGACGGGGTACACAAAGGTGGCACTGGACGATTCCGGCTACGTGAGCAAGGCGGATGCCCGGATGATGCTGACGTGTAGTGCCGTGGCGAAGGGATATGCTGTTGATGTGGTGGCGCAACTCCTGAAACGTCGGGGAGTACGCAATTTTATGGTAGACATTGGCGGAGAGGTCGTCGTAGGTGGACAAAATCCAGCAGGCGAACGTTGGCGCATCGGCATAAATAAGCCTGTGGACGATTCTTTGTCCGTTCGGGGGGATTTGCAGGCATTGCTGCATATTACGGATGCGGCCATGGCTACCAGTGGGAATTATCGGAATTTCTATTATCGCGATGGAAAGAAGTATGCGCACACATTGGATCCACGGACTGGATACCCTGTGCAACATGAGATTCTCTCCGCAACGGTTGTGGCTTCGGACTGCATGAGTGCGGATGCTTATGCCACGGCATTCATGGTGATGGGGTTGGATAGTGCCGTACGATTTGTGCAGGAAAAGCCCGATTTGGATGTTTATTTCATTTATACGGATAGTGTTGGAGGAATGAATGCATACCGATCCGAAGGGATGAAACGTTACATTGAGGAATGAGGATTAATCCTAAATGAGTAACCTTTGTATAGATTATAAGTTAATTTTAAGTAATTATATAGGAGATTCATATTATGAAGTATCATTACAAGACTCATGGCACATGCAGTACAGATATGTTTCTTGCCATAGAGGATGGGGTCATCCGTGAGGTGGAAATATGGAACGGTTGCAATGGCAACCTGCAAGGAATCAGTCGTCTGATTACGGGAATGAAGCCTGAAGATGTGATTAAGAAACTGGAGGGTATCCGTTGTGGCATGAGGCCGACTTCTTGTCCGGACCAGTTGTGTAAGGCCTTGCATGAGATGGGCTACTAAAAAAGGTGTGGCATGAAAAACATCTTGAAAGACCTGCGGCGGCGTGACCATAAACGCTACCTGGGTGGATTGGATTTGTTTCGCTATATCGGGCCGGGCTTGCTGGTGACGGTTGGTTTCATCGACCCGGGTAACTGGGCTTCCAATTTTGCGGCAGGTTCGGAGTTTGGCTATTCGTTGCTGTGGGTGGTGACACTCTCTACCGTGATGCTCATCGTCCTGCAACACAACGTGGCTCATCTGGGTATCGTCACCGGACTCTGCCTGTCCGAAGCTGCCAACAAGTATGCCCCGCGTTGGGTGGCTCGTCCCGTGCTGGCTACGGCTGTAGCTGCTTCTGTCAGCACGTCCCTGGCCGAAATATTGGGTGGAGCCATTGCGTTGCAGATGTTGTTCGGGCTTGAACTGGTGTGCGGAGCAGTGCTGGTGACGGCATTCGTGCTGGTGATGCTCTTTACCAATTCCTATAAGCGGATAGAGCGTGCCATCATCGGTTTTGTCTCCATCATCGGTTTATCCTTCATCTACGAGTTATTTCTGGTGGACATCGAGTGGCCTCAGGCTTTGCGGGGATGGGTGGTGCCCTCTTTGTCTGAGGGCAGTCTGTTGGTGGTAATGAGCGTTCTCGGCGCGGTAGTGATGCCCCATAACCTTTTCCTTCATTCGGAGGTGGTGCAGAGTCGCGAATTCCACAAGCGGGATGATGCCACCATCCGGCGACGACTGAAATATGAATTTGCAGATACGTTGTTCTCTATGCTGGTGGGGTGGGCTATCAATAGCGCCATGATTTTGTTGGCAGCCACTACTTTCCATCGCGAAGGCATCCCCGTCGAAGAACTTCAGCAGGCCCAATCCTTGCTTGAGCCATTGCTTGGGAGCAATGCTGCGGTGATTTTTGCTTTGGCCTTGCTGTTGGCGGGCCTGTCCTCTACCATTACCAGTGGCATGGCTGCAGGCTCTATCTTTGCCGGGTTGTTTGATGAGCCGTACAACATCCGCGACACGCATTCGCAGGTAGGTGTTATTCTTTCTTTGGGCATCGCGCTGTTGCTGATTGTTTTCATCGGAGACCCTTTCCGTGGATTGCTTATTTCTCAGATGGTGCTCAGCCTGCAATTGCCTTTTACTGTTTTCCTTCAAGTATGGCTAACTTCTTCGCCCCGCGTAATGGGGCGGTATGTCAACCGTCGTCCTACCACCGTAATGCTCTGTCTGTTGGCGGTGTTGGTAACGGTTCTCAACCTATGGCTGCTGGTATCTCTGATTGTTTGATGTCTTAATTTGCAAATGATATGATGACCAATGAAGAACGTATTAAACAAGCCGTGGACAATTTTATGTCCGGCTTCAATTGCTCTCAATCTGTAGTATCGGCTTTTGCCGATGAGTATGGATTCACTCGTGAACAGGCTCTCCGTATGGCAGCTTCCTTTGGTGCCGGTATCGGGCGTATGAGGTTGACGTGTGGTGCAGTATGTGGCATGTTGATGCTTGCCGGATTGGAACATTGTGCTTTGGAAGGCAGTGACCGGAAATCAAAATCAGAAAATTATGCCTTGGCTCGGCGTTTGGCGGCTGAGTTTCAACGGAGAAATGGTTCTATCACCTGCCGCGAGCTTTTGGGATTGCGCAAGGCTGAACATAGTGCAGAGGCCTCAGAACGTACCCCAGAATATTATGCCACTCGTCCTTGTGCACGTATGATAGAGTCAGCCGCCCGTATTTGGGTAGATTACAAGGAGGGACGGTTGCCGGAAGAGGATAAGGACTCCTTTTCTCCTATGCAACAGACTGGAAAATGACAGAAATCTTATTTTTCTACAGGATAAGGTATTAATTGCCTTGAAAATGTGTATCTTTGTGCCCGAAAGAAAAATTGACTTCTTCCTGGCATACAGGAGGCAAGTGTATATGTCTAATTGAAATAAAGCAAATGATTATGTTGAAAGAACAAGCAGGAGAGTTGGCAGGCCTTCTTTGGAATACCTTGAACGGTACGGAGGGAATGCCCCTGAAACAGCTGAAGAAGCTGACGAAACTGACGGACAAGAACCTTTATTTGGGTTTGGGCTGGTTGTTGCGCGAAGACAAGGTCGTGGTTGAGGAAATGGATGGCGAGTTGTTTGCCAAACTGGCTTGATTTTGTCGGAAACAGGCTCGGAAAGGGCCGCATTTGTTTGAAGGCACGAACCATGTGATAGAGGGAGCGTGCCTTTATTGCATAGTAGGGGGAGGAGGGAGGATTTCTCCCGTATGCAGAATGAAGGTGGTAGCCCCGATAGTGACGATAGCTCCTTCTTCGATGCGTACCCGGTCTTTGTCACCCAGAATTTCATTGTTCAGGAAAGTACCGGTCAGGCTGGGAGCATCGCGCAGGGTATACACCAGTTTTCCTTGTTTGTTACGTTTTACATTAATGATGCAGTGGTATCGGTCCATACTCATATCCGATGTCTCAATAGGCACCTGGATATTATTGCCTATGCATCGGCGACCGATGATATTATCTCCCTCTTGTAATGGAAGTACTTGTTTGAAGCCAAATACATTTTCTATGACCGTAATGTTGCCAAACGCATCCTTGAATTCATTTTCATTCAGTTGTTCGTCCTTGCGGGTAGCTTGTACCTTGGCTTTTCCCAATCGGATGGCAAATTGCTTCTTGCAATGTTCGCAGACGAAAACCAGTGATTGACCTTCGGTGTATTTGGTCTCATCAAAAGTCAGATAATTTTCGCATTTAGGACAACGTACACGTTTCATCGGGATTTGAGTAGCTGCTGGGGATACGGTTTATATTATGAATGTATTTTTATCTTTGAAGTTAGAGAATTGTTTTTGAGTACGGCTTATTTTTTCTTTAATACCCATGCATTCTTATACACTTCATTCTCGCGATAGCGATTCAAGGCGCGATAGGCTTCTGCTTCGCTGGCGTAGGAATCAATGCAGACGCGCATCTTTCCATCTCCAATAATGGCTTGAGCGTTCTTGTAGCCTTGTTCCGTCAATGTCTGTGCCATATTCCGGGCATCTTGGGCGGTCCCTACACTTGCAATGATGATGTGGTAGATGAGGGGAGAAGTGGTTGTCACACTCCGCCTTGCGCTCTTTTTTTCCGCAGTTTTCGTCTCTTCTACTTCAACCTTCTTGGGCTCGGCTTTGGGAAGGGTTGTTTTCTTGACCTCAATGTCCTTGATATCAACTTTCTCGACCTCAGCTTTCTTGACTTCCGGCTTGGGGGCTTCTACCTTCGTGACTTTAGCTTCCTGAACGGCCAAGGGGGTGATGGTCAACGATTGTTGACCCATTTGCCGGAATGCTTCCGTGGGGAGTAATTGGGCATAATTGCCTTTTATCACTTCTGTATTCTCCACCGGTATGGACAAGGCGAGGCACAGAATGATGATGGATATCACGGCTGCGACATTGGACCAGAACGGTGCGTTTATCCTTACTTTGGCGGGTGATTTTTCTTTGTCCTTTTTCACGACCTGATGGACAGAAGAAGGCTGGGCGGCAAATGGAGTTTCCGCTTTCAACTTTTGGATTCCCAAACGCCCCCATCCATAGAGGGCGGGTGTGCAGAGGTTCGCTGTGCAGGGCGTGAACTCCAGCATGTCGCGGATCGAGAGCTTCAGTTGGCCTATGTTTTCCAGTACGACCTTTCCCTCAGCATGCAATGCGGATATCAGTTCGTCCACATCTTTTTCCATCAATTTCGTAGCTTTGGAGAAGTCGGTATGATGTGTTGCCATATAGGATTGCACCAATAATCCGTCGTTCACCTTCAGACGTGAGTTAAAGCCGGTCATGCGTGTAGGAGGGAGGAATGTCTCGTTTTCCTTTATCCACACAGCAGGCGTATAATGGATGATGAATCCACCCACTCCAGGAACAATGACGCAGTCATTATCCACTAATAAAGCTTCTATGTGTTTGGCTAAATCATTCATACGACAAAGGTAAGGAAAATACTTGGATTCAGGTCATGTTTTGCCTGTTTTTTTTAGTATTGATGATTTTTGTTTCGCTACTTAGGAAAATATATCTACTTTTGCGTCGGATTTGCAACTAACTGAACTGAAATGAAAATAGCGATTGTTGGCACGGGTTATGTAGGTCTGGTGACCGGCACCTGTTTTGCCGAAATAGGTGTGAACGTGGTATGTGTGGATACGAATTCGGAAAAAATCGAGGCTTTGAAGAAAGGTATCATCCCTATTTATGAAAATGGCTTGGAGGAAATGGTCATCCGCAATGCCAAAGCCGGCCGATTGCAGTTTACCACCTCGCTGGAGGAGTGCCTGAATGAGGTAGAGGCGGTATTTAGCGCAGTAGGAACCCCACCGGACGAGGATGGGAGTGCAGACTTGAGTTATGTGCTCCAGGTAGCTCATACCATCGGGCAGAACCTGCAGAAATATGTATTGGTGGTGACCAAAAGTACGGTTCCTGTAGGAACGGCAGACAAGGTGCGTGCCGTTATCCGCGAGGAATTGGAGCGCAGAGGCGTGAACATACCTTTTGACGTGGCTTCCAATCCGGAATTTCTGAAGGAGGGCAATGCCATCAATGACTTCATGAGCCCTGACCGTGTGGTGGTAGGCGTTGATTCGGAGCGTGCCAAGAAGATTATGACCAAGTTGTATAAGCCCTTTCTGCTCAATAATTTCCGCGTGATATTCATGGACATTCCTTCGGCTGAGATGACTAAATATGCCGCCAATTCCATGTTGGCCACCCGCATCAGCTTTATGAATGATATTGCCAACCTGTGTGAGTTGGTGGGGGCTGATGTCAATATGGTGCGCAGCGGCATTGGTTCTGACACCCGTATCGGTCGTAAGTTTCTCTATCCAGGCATCGGATACGGGGGTTCCTGTTTCCCCAAGGATGTCAAGGCCTTGATAAAGACGGCTGAAATAAATGGGTATGAGATGCGCGTGCTGCGGGCAGTCGAGGCAGTGAACGAGCATCAGAAAGGAGTGCTGTTTGACAAGTTACAGACCATCTTTCAGGGTAGTTTGCAGGGAAAGACCATTGCGCTTTGGGGGCTCTCCTTTAAGCCGGAAACCGATGATATGCGGGAAGCTCCTTCCCTCATATTGATGGATAAATTGCTGAAAGCCGGCTGTCAAGTTCAGGTCTATGACCCTGTAGCCATGGATGAATGCCGTCGGCGTATGGGGGAGGCAGTCCGGTATGCCAAGGACTTGTATGATGCCACACTCGATGCGGATGCCTTGATGCTGCTGACAGAATGGAAAGAATTCCGCCTGCCGTCCTGGGCAGTCATCAAGAAGTCCATGCGGAATCCCTTGGTGCTGGACGGGCGAAATATTTACGATCCGGGCGAGATGGAGGAGCAGGGATTTGCCTATTATTGCATAGGCAAATAGCTCCTTCTCCGCAGGGAGGTGTCAACAGGCCACGTTGTTAACGGGCTTTCCGCTCATCCATGCCCGCAGGTTGTCTACCATGACTTGCATCAGGCGTTGGCGGGCGGCCGTGCTGGCCCAGGCAATGTGGGGAGTGATGTAGCAGTGGCGGGCTGTCAGCAGCGGGTTGTCCGCACGGGGTGGTTCGGTGGAGAGTACGTCGACACCGGCCGCATAGATGCGTCCTTCGTTGAGGGCATCGGCCAAGGCTTGTTCGTCTACCAAGGGGCCGCGCGAGGTGTTGATGAGGATGGCCGAAGGCTTCATCAAAGCAAGGCGCTCGGCATTGACCAGCGAGCGAGTGGACTCTGTCAGGGGGCAATGCAGGCTGATGATATCACATTCGGCAAACAATTGTTCCATCGAATCGGCTTTCTGAATCTCAGGGGGAAGCTGGAAAAGGGATTTCGAGGTGTAGGCCATCACTTTCATGGAAAAGCCGATGGCGATGCGGGCTGTCTTGTAACCGGTGTGGCCTAAGCCGATGATGCCTATCTTCTTGTCGCGCAGCTCCATTAGCGGTGTATCCCAGAAGCAGAAGTCCGGACTTTGTGTCCAGCGTCCCCGACGTACTTCTTCGGCATGGTGTTGCACCTGCTGGGCAATGTTCAAGATATGGGCAAAAACCAGTTGAGCTACGGAGTCGGTGCTGTAGGCCGGGATATTGGTCACTACGATGCCTCGTTTGCGGGCTGCCTCCACGTCCACGATGTTATATCCCGTGGCCAGTACGCCAATGTATTTCAAGTCGGGCAAGGCCTCGATGTGTTCATGAGTCAGGACCGTTTTGTTGGTCAGCAGTACTTCTGCATGCTGCGCACGTGCCATTACTTCTTCGGGGGAAGTACGGTCGTAAATGCTGCATTCGCCCAATGATTTCAGTTCTTCCCAGGAGAGGTCTCCCGGATTGGCTGCATAGCCATCCAATACTACTATTTTCATTTTTAGTGTTTATGGGTTTTTAAGGAGTTAATTGGGAAGTTAAGCCAATAGAAATTTAATGAATTGTGAAAAAGGAGTAGTGCTCCTGATATAAGAAGTATCGGCTTACCCCCTTAATTTCTCCATAATATATTTGACTCCTAATAAAAAAGGGCGTGTCACGTTTTTTGTTGACACTCCCTCTTTTTGGTTTCCTTATCTTTTGTCGGGGTGAAAGGATTCGAACCTTCGACCCCCTGCTCCCAAAGCAGGTGCGCTAACCGGACTGCGCTACACCCCGTTCGTTTGTCTGAATCGGGCGCAAAGGTAAATGTTTTCTTTGGTTTGGGCAAATGTTTGGCGTGCTTTTTTATTTCATTCCCCGTGCCTTCCAGACGCGTTCTTTGGCGTTGTTGATTTCCTGGAACTTTTCTTCAGCTGCCTTCCGCACGTCCTCGCCCAAGGTGGCCACACGGTCGGGATGGTGCTTCAGGGCCAGGCGGCGGTAGGCGGCGCGCAGTTCCTGTTCGGTGGCGTCGGGGCTGACCTCCAGTACCTTGTAGGCTTCGTCCAGGGAGTCGCCGCCCAGGTTCAGCAGGGATTCGGCCTCGCGGATGGAGAGACCGATGCATACGGCCACTTCTTTCAGCGCCTCTACCTCTTCGGGACTGACGTGGCCGTCGCTCCGGGCAATTTCAGCCAGGAAACTGAGCAACTGCAGGCGCTCCTCGTAGCTGAGGTTGGCGGATATCTGGGCGCCGCATTCGTGGATGGTGCGACGGAAGGCCTGGGGATCCTGGCGGTCCATGCGCTTGCGTTCCTCGAAGAGGTTGAGCAGGATTTGTTGCCCCTCGTCCACGGCCTGTTCGCCGAAGTTGTGGCGGAGAAAGCGGCGCACGTATTCCATCTCGCTGTGCATGATGCGTCCGTCCGCGCGGATGATGTACGAGGCCATTACGAGCATGGAGAAGAGGAAACTGTTGCGGTGGCCCGCATAGGCCGTGTCCTCCGGTTGGCCATAGTATCTGCCTCCCGCGTCCGAGGCGGGTGACGACGTGTGATTGTCAAACAAGGCGCCTACGGCAAATCCCGCCAAGGCTCCCAGCGGCCCTCCGGCCATGAAGCCGAGGATGCCGCCTATCCATTTTCCTGCTGCCATTGGTATATTGTTTTTGATTCCTGTGGTTTTCTTGCGCGCAAAGGTACGGCCTTTTGTGGAGAAAGGCAAAAACAAGCGTGCGCTATCAACTCCTTTTGGATGCGAGGAATGCCTAAATAATCTTAAATGCGTTTGATAACCTTTGCCGGCACGCCTCCCACGATGGTCCGGGCCGGCACGTCGCGGGTGACGACGGCTCCTGCGGCCACGATGGCGTCGTCGCCGATAGTGATGCCTTGCAGGATGGTGGAATTGGAACCTACCCACACGCGCCGTCCCAGGACGATGGGGCGGGGATAGGTGTTGCGGCGGTCTGCGGGTTCGATGCCGTGGTTCAGGGTGGCGAAGACCACGTTGTGGCCTATCTGGCAGCCTTCGCCCAGCGTGACGCCTCCGTGGTCCTGGAAGTGGCAGCAGGCATTGATGAAGACGCCTTCGGACACGTGGATGTTCTTGCCGAAGTCGGTGTAGAAGGGCGGGAAGACGCGCAGCGTGGCAGGCACCTCGCGTCCGAACAGTTCGGAGAGCAGGGCGCGCACTTCGTCGGGCGTGTGGTAGTCGCGGTTCAGGCGGAAGGTGATGCGGCGTGCTTCGTCACTCATCTCGTCCATGAAGCGGTAGATGTCCGGAGTGTTCAGGGCTTGGCCGGTACGGACATAGGTCAGGAATTCGTTGAGTGTCATGTTTTTAGTCGTTTTTTCTTTTTGTTTGGGGAAAGGCTGTGCCTGTCCATGTGGGTGCAAAGGTAGCATTTATTCTTTATCGGCCGACAAACGGCAATTTATTTTTTGAGGGTGCAAATGGTGTAGCCGACGGATAAGAAGTGCGGACTAATTTTGCGCGGGATGCTTGTGCATTTTATTCGTGGCGGATGATGAAAAATCATGACGGTTCATACTTAATGTGAAACCCTGTTTGATAATGAATTTTCATTACAAAAAATATTTTTGTAAACATTGTTCTTAATTTAAAGCAATGATAACCAGGCTATTACATTTTCTTAAACATCTTCAAAAAAACACTGAACAATTTCTTCCGAAACTGTGAAGTATTTCTCGAAAAATTGCGAAGTGTTACGGCAGAAATTGTTCAGTGTTTTGGCGGAAGTTGTGAACCATTGGATTTTGCCGGCTCAAAAATGCCCAAAGATATAAAAAAATCCGCACAATTCCAACATCCTCCTTAAAACGGCACAGAGTCATTGGCCGGTGCATCAAAAGGATTGCCAGGCATATCCATGGCCGAAGGCGGAGGGGGAACAGAAGGTGCTCCGACAGGCCCGTTCATGCTGGAGCCGCGCATCACCCCGCCACCTTCGAGGGGAGGAGGTACGCGGTTGTCATCCACATTCTCGAAACGGGTGTACTGGCCGATGAAGCGCAGACGCACGTCGCCCACGGCACCGTTACGGTGCTTGGCAATGATGATTTCGGCCAAGCCGCGCAGGTCGGTGCCGTCCGCCGAAGTGTAAATCTTGTAGTACTCCGGACGATGGATAAAACACACCATGTCCGCATCCTGCTCGATGGCACCCGATTCACGCAGGTCGCTCAGCTGGGGACGCTTGCCTTCCTCGCCCTCGCGGTTCTCCACGCCACGGTTCAGCTGAGAGAGGGCAATGATAGGGATGTTCAATTCCTTGGCCAATCCCTTCAGAGAGCGTGAGATGGTGCTGACCTCCTCCTGACGGTTGCCGTAGGACATGCCACTGGCGTTCATCAGTTGCAGATAGTCGATGATGATGACCTTCACGCCATGCTCGCGTACCAGGCGTCTTGCCTTGGTGCGAAGCTCGAAGACGGAGAGAGAAGGTGTGTCGTCCACGTAGAGGGGCGCATCCAGCAAGTCGCGCAGCTTGTAATCCAGTTGTTGCCACTCATAGTCGGCCAGCTGACCGCTCTTGATTTTCTCGCTGGGGATTTCGCAGACGTTGGATATGAGTCGGTTGACCAGCTGCACGTTGCTCATTTCCAGCGAGAAGAGAGCCACGGGGTTGTGGAAGTCCACTGCGATGTTCTTCGCCATGGAGAGCACGAAGGCCGTCTTGCCCATGGCCGGACGTGCGGCAATGATAATGAGGTCGGAGTTCTGCCAGCCGGAGGTGATTTTATCGAGCTTGCGGAATCCGCTTTCCAGGCCGCTCAACCCGTCGGTACGGGCGGCGGCTTTCTGTATCTGCTCCACAGCCTGGGCGATGACGGGATTGATTTGCGTGTAGTCCTTCTTCAGGTTCTGCTGAGAGATTTCGAAGAGCTTACCCTCAGCCTCCTGCATGAGATCGTCCACGTCGACGGTTTCATCGAAGGCTTTAGTCTGGATATTGCTGGTGTAGGTTATGAGCTCGCGTGCCAAGGCTTTTTGGGCAATAATGCGTGCGTGATACTCGATGTGGGCGGAGGACGCCACCTTGCTGCTGAGCTGCGCCAGGTAGAAGGGGCCTCCCACTTCGTCCAGTTCTCCGCGCTTGTTCAGCTGCTCCTTGACAGTGAGGATGTCCACGGGCTTCTGGTTGATGGCCAGGTCGGTGATGGCCGCGTAGATTAGCTGGTGCTTGTGCTCGTAGAATGACTCCGGGCGCAGGATTTCGCTGACCAGCGAATAGGCGTCCTTCTCGATCATCAAGGCTCCGAGCACGGCCTCTTCCAGCTCCGGCGCCTGAGGTTGGATACGTCCATAATCGGTCACGGGCTGCAGCGCCTTGCTGCGCGGTGTCCGGCTTTTTCTATTGTTTGTACTGTTTTCTGCCACGTGTCGTCGTTTCTTTTTTGATTGTATTTTCCCGAAAAGGGGGACAAAGATACGTTTTTTATTTGTTTTTCCGGCAAGGGACAGGAAAGATTAAGCGGGAAAATTTAGACACGTTACGTTACCCCGCCAACCGACACCGGAAGCCGTGCAGCCGTCAGGCTTTGCAAAAGCCCCTAACGCCCTCTGCGTTTTTGACTGCTCCAAACATTGGCCTCATCTTTGTTGCGCCAAGGCCCAGACAACGCGCATCTTTGGCATGCCGGTAAGTACGTGTGCGGTTGCCGGAATGTAGTATCCACACAAATCCTCACTCATAGGCACAGATAGCGAGAGTCTTATGTGCAGCCCGACAAAGAGTATGATAAAAAAATGGAATATGGCCCCTCCCTCTTTTTTCCAAGACAAAACGTGGTCATGTCATGCAAAATTGCTTTTTTGTCCGTACTCTCCAAGTTTTTTCCGAAAAAAGCGTAGCCCATACGTGATTTTTTCATAGCTTTGCCTACTGATAAGCGAAAAACACTTTATTCACCCTATTAGTATCACAACAGTTATGAAAGCATGTAGATTCAAAGCGGTTCTCCTGCTTGCCATCGCCCTCCTCGCCCTGCCCGCCTCCGGACAAGGCCTCAAGGCGTTCAAGCTGAAGAACGGTCTTTCCGTGTACATTTGGGAAGACAACACGAAATCAGACGTGTTCGGCATCGTGGCCGTGCGCGCAGGTTCCATCAACGAACCTGCCGAATACACCGGCCTGGCGCATTACCTGGAGCACGTCATGTTCAAGGGCACCGACCAGATAGGCGCACTGGATTGGGCCAAGGAAAAACCTATCTACGACCAGATTATCGCCAAGTATGACGAAATGGCCGCTACCTCCGACCCTGCCCAAAAGGCCGACATCGGGCGGCAAATCAATGACCTCACCGTGGAAGCGGGCAAGTTGAGTGTATCCAATGAATTCTCCGACCTCATGGAGAGCATCGGCGGCAAGAACCTCAATGCAGGCACCAGCTATGACCTGACGTACTACCACAACTCCTTCCCCGCCTACCAGATAGGCAAGTGGCTGGAGATTTCCTCGCAACGTTTCATCAATCCCGTCTTCCGTACCTTCCAGTCGGAACTGGAGAATGTCTACGAAGAGTATAACATGTATCAGGACAACCCCGGCAGCCAGCAAAGTAACTTCCTGCTGTCCAAGGCCTTCGAGGGGCACCCTTATGCACGCCCCATCATCGGCCTGCCTGAACACCTGAAGAATCCTCACTTGAGCAAGCTCATCGAGTTCTACCGCGAATGGTACGTACCCGAAAACATGGTGCTCATCCTCGTGGGCAACGTCAACGCCCAACAGATAGCCGGGCGCATCGCGGGCACTTTCGGACGCCTGGAAGCGAAACCCCTGCCCACGCGAAAGACCTGGCCTGACCTCCAGATCAAGGGACGCACGCAATACACCGCCAAGGTAGGCATCTACCCCAGCGTCTGTCTCGTCTATCCCGGCGTGCCTGCGGGACACCCCGATGAACTGCCCCTGGAGATTGCCATGTCCCTCCTGAGCAACGGCGACCACACCGGCACGCTGGACAAGCTGACACTGGACGGCGAACTGACCCAATGCGTCGCCTCGCCCACCACCATGCGCGAGCAAGGACGCAACATCATCCAGTGCGTCCCCCTCTACGACGAGAACCAACGCCGCTTCGAATCCAACAAGAGCACAGAGAAGAAGGCGCTGAAGGCCATCCAGCAAGTGGCCAACGGAGAGTTCCAAGACTGGCAGGTGGAAGCCATCAAGATGAACCTGTGCCGCGACTTCGACGTGCAGATGGAGTCCAACACATTCAAGGGGCATCTCCTGATGGACGCTTTCATCAACGAAAAAGACCTGGCCCGTGTGCTCAACTACAAAGATGAGGTCATGGCCGTCACTACGGAGGACATCAAGCGCGTCGTCCGCCAATACCTGGGGGACAACTACCTGGCCCTCTACATCGAACAGGGCAAGGCCAAGAAAGGCGAGAAAATACAGAAACCCGGCTACAAGCCCATCGAACCGCCCGCAGGCCAAGAGTCACTTTATGCCATGCAGTTCAAGCGTATGCCCATAGAACAGGTGGAGGAAAAATTCATCGACTTCAGCGACGTCCGCGTGCAGCCCCTGAACGACCGCTCTAAACTTTACTACACGCCCAACTCGGAGAACAACGTCTTCAGCCTCACCCTGCGCTATGGCGCCGGCGAGCGCGAATTCCCCAAACTGGGCATCGCTGCCGACCTGATGAACGATGCCGGCGTGATGGGCGCCTATGAGCCCCAACAACTGAAAGAGGAATTGAGCAAGCTCAACGCCACCTGCCAGGTATGGGCCTCGGACGACTACCTCTACATCATGATGCGCGGCTACGAACAGACCTTGCCACAAGCCTGCCAGCTCCTCTCCCGCCAGATCCTGATGCCCCAACTGGATGACAAGCAATTGAGCCGCATCAAAGGCTCCATCCTGGGCGCGCGCCAGCAGCGCAAGGACAACGTCAATACCCTGGCCGACGCCCTCTCGGAGTACATCCTGCACGGCGACAAGTCGTCCTACATCGACGAGCTGACCGACCAGCAGATGCTGGAGTTACAGATTTCCGAACTGACGGGCGACATCAACCGCGCCGCCAACTACGAAGCGGAAATCTTCTACTGCGGCACGCTGCCCTTCGAGCAGGTCACGCAGGTGCTCAGCCAAAGCCTTCCCCTCGTGGCCAACGAACGGCCCAGTACTTCACCGCAGGACAAGCCCCTGGCACCCGTGACAGAGAACACCGTCTACTTCCTGCCCAACGACGATGCCGAACAAGCACAGATTTTCTTCTACCTGCCCATGGGTGCATATGACAAACAGGACGATGTCCTGCGCGACGCCTTCAACCAATACTTCTCCGGCGGTTTCGGTGGCCTGGTGATGAACGAAATCCGTGAGAAACGTTCTATGGCCTACTACGCCGGCGCGAATGTCCTCACCCCCGCCGTGCCCGGCAACCCCACCTACATGTACGGCCACCTGGGCACGCAAAACGACAAGGTAAACGACGCCGTGGATGTCTTCATGAGCCTCGTCACGGACATGCCCCTCAACCCCGGACGCCTGGACAACATCAAAGGCTACCTGCGCCAGGAGGCACTGAGCAGCCATCCGGACTTTCGCAGCAAGGCGCAATACCTGCGCGCTATCCAGCGTATGGGCTACACCGCCGACCCCGCCCGCGAGAACTTGCCCCGCATCGACGCCCTCACCTTCGAGGACATCGTGAAATTTTACAAGGAAAATATCCAAGGGAAAAACTATGCCATCGGCATCATCGGAAACCCGAAGATGATAGACTTGGACAAACTGGCCCAATATGGCAAGGTAGTGAAACTCAGCGAACGGAAGTTGTTCAATACGAAGGACGCGCTGTTCTGAATGTAGGCGCGGATTGATTTTTTTTAAGAGTAAGAGGATGTGCCAAAATAGAGTTTATCTATATTAAGACACATCCTCTTAATCTTTAAAATCAGTGCCATCAGCATCTAAGAAACGAATCAGCGCCTGAATTTTTAATTTTCAATTCTCATTCCTCAATTCACCTCGTTCCCCTTCAGCGTCGGCAGGCAGATATTGAATTTTACCGAAAGCACGCGCACGAGGAACACCGTGACGCCCCCCGCCACCTGACACACTACGGGGTCTGCCCCGCACTCCAGGCACACCCAGTAGACCGTGCCGCCCACGACACACGCCATAGCATAGATTTCCTTGCGAAAGATAAGAGGAGTCTCGTTGATAAGCACATCGCGGATGACACCTCCCGCCGCGCCCGTGATGCTGCCCATGATGATGGCCACCCAGAAGGGCTGCCCCAGAGCCAGCGCCTTGCCGCAACCTACGACGGTGAACAGTGCCAGGCCGATGGCATCGAAAGTAAAGAGCGTATTGTTCAGGTGGACAATGTGCTTGCCGAAGATAATGACCCACACCAATGCCAAGGCCGTACAGAGCAGGTAGATGGGATCTGTCATCCAGGGTGGGGTCACATCCAGCAGGACATCGCGGATGGTACCTCCGCCCACGGCCACGGCAAATCCGCACACGTAGGCACCAAACCAGTCGAATCTCTTGGCCGAAGCCAGACGGATGCCGCTCACGGCAAACGCGAAAGTGCCGATAAAATCGAGTATCTGAACAAATGTAGGCATGATGCTATCTTTATTTTCGTAAAAATTTGCGCAAAGGAACAAATTTTCGGGCAAATATCGCTCACCTCGCACGGATTTTATTTTTCTGTCACCCGTTGCAGCCGCCCGATTAGTGCCTGCAACGGACGGGACATCGACACCAACCCGGAGAAAAACATTATTTTAAAAGTGACGTTTTCGACCCATCCGTCCTCGGCTAAAAAAATAATCCGCGGAATCCGTGAAATCCGCGCCTAAAAAAGTACCTTTGCACCGTTATTATCAGATTCAGCAAAAACAACATCATTGCAGACAAAAAAATGAAAACAACCATCATCTCGGGCGCACGCCCCCACTTCATGAAGATAGCCCCTCTATGCCGTGCCATGGACGCCGCGCGCGAGGCAGGCAAGGACATCAGCTACCGCATCGTCTACACCGGCGCACAGGACGACCCCGCCCTGGAGCCGTCGCTCTTCGCCGACCTGGACATGCCGCACCCCGACGCCTGGCTGGGCGTCTGTGCGCAGGACCACTCGCACATCACGGCGGAGGTCATGCTGGCCTTCGAACGCGAACTGGACGCGCACCCGGCGGACGTGGTGTTAGTGGTAGATGACATGACCGCCGCCATGAGTTGCGCCATCGTTGCCAAGAAACGGGGACTGAAGGTGGCACACGTCATCGCCGGTACCCGCTCGTTCGACATGAACATGCCGCGCGAGGTGAACCGCACCATCGTGGACGCTATCTCCGACTATCTCTTCACCGCCGGCATGGTGGCCAACCGCAACCTCAATCAGGAGGGCATGATACCGGAGTATATCCACTACGTAGGCAACATCCTCATCGACACCATCCGCCACAACCGCCACCGCCTGCTGCAACCCCTGTGGTTCGGCTCCATGGGCCTGCGCAAAGGCGGATACCTGCTTCTCACCCTCAACCGCCACGACCTGCTGGAACGACGCGCCGTGCTCCAATCTCTCCTGCAAACCCTGCTGGACAAGGCCGCCGGTACCCCCATCGTGGCACCCCTGCACGCCTATGCCGGCCAAGTGGTAGAAAGCCTGGGCCTTCACGCGCCGAACCTCCACCTGCTGCCCCCACAGAGTTACCTGCATTTCGGCTTCCTGGTAAACCAAGCGCGGGGCATCGTCACCGACTCGGGCAATATCGCCGAGGAAGCCACCTTCCTGGACGTACCTTGCATCACGCTCAACACGTATGCCGAACACCCCGAGACATGGCGCATCGGCACCAACGAACTGGTGGGCGAGAACACTTTCGCCCTTTCCGCCGCCTTGGACAAGCTGATGCGCGGCGAATGGAAACATGCCACCCTGCCCGACCGCTGGGATGGACGCGCCGCAGAGCGCATCGTAAAGGTGCTGGTTTCGTAAGTTTTTGGAGGGGAATTAACCTGTTGGCGGAATTATAACCAATATGCGCTTTATCTGTCGGTCCATTGTACGGCTTTGAGGGCGGATATCTCCGCTTTTGTCCAGAGATATCTCCGTCCTTATCCGAAGATATCTCTGTCTTGGCCC
>DWZE01000119.1 GCA_019118325.1 Candidatus Bacteroides intestinavium | reverse complement strand
GCGGAAGCACTCGGTGTAGGCGCAGTTCTTGATGGGGAGGTCGCGCTCGTCGAGGATGACGTCGCGGTAGATGTTGGTCACGGGCACCTCGGCGGTGGGGATGAGGTAGAGGTCGTCCACCTTGCAGTGGTACATCTGTCCCTCCTTGTCGGGCAGCTGGCCGGTGCCGTAGCCCGAGGCGGCGTTGACCACCGTGGGGGGCATCACTTCGGTGTAGCCCGACGCGCGTGCTTCGTCCAGGAAGAAGTTGATGAGGGCGCGTTGCAGGCGGGCGCCTTTGCCTTTGTAGACGGGAAATCCGGCTCCGGTAATCTTCACACCCAGGTCGAAGTCGATGATGTCATACTTCTTGGCCAGTTCCCAGTGGGGCAGGGCGTCTTTGGGCAGGGGCGTTTCCATGCCGCCCATCTTCACCACAAGGTTGTCCTCGGCGCCGTTGCCTTCGGGCACTTCGTCGTAGGGCACGTTGGGGATGGTGTAGAGCAGTTGTTGCAGGTCGCGGGCCGCCTGGTCCATGTCTGCCTGCAGGGTCTTGTTCGTTTCTTTCAGGGCGGCTACTTTTGCCTTGGCGGCTTCGGCTTCGTCGCGGCGTCCTTCTTTCATCAGCTGTCCGATGGCCTTGGAGGTAGCGTTCACTTCGGCCAGGTTATTGTCCAGCACGGTTTGCGTGCTTTTGCGCTTGTTGTTCAATGCCAGGACCTGGTCGATGGTCTCCTGGGCGTTCTTGAAGTGCTTCTTTTCGAGCCCGCGCACCACGGCGTCGGTGTTCTCGGTGATTTGTCTGATGGTAAGCATTGTTTTATGGCTTTCTATATTTAATGTTAGATTGTTCTGTTGGGTGCTATTCGCGCGGCAAAGATACGCAAAAAACAAATAGTGGCGGTGTAAATTCCGCCGGCTTTTTTTGCGGGAGGATTTTCGTGTGTTTGAAGCATTTGTCCCGGGACATTCTCTTTCCTGTGTCCGATGTATTCTCCGTCCGCGCCTGCAAACGCCTCTGTACAGATGGACATAAATAAGGCGCGAATCCCGCAGGACCCGCGCCTGTAAATGTTGTGTCTCAAGGTGGGCATAAGCCTCATTGCTCCTCGTCCAGCGTGTCGGCATATTCCATTTCGCCCTGCACGATGAATAGGATTTCTTCGGGGTCGTAGTCGCCCATTTCGTCTTTCTTGGCTTCCTTGACTATGTAGTCGACGATTTTCTCCAGGTCGATTTCGATGCAGCCGTCCGCATCGGGTTGTGCTTCGAGAATGCCGCTTTGGGCGTAGTATTCGTCGATGAGGTCGAGGAAGTAATAGTATTCGTCGTCTGTGAACTTGTTCTTCAAGTCCTGCGGCAGGTAGTTTTTGATGAACTCGATGGTCTTCTCGTCATCGAGGTCGTCCTGCAGGAAGTCGTCTTCTTGTCTCATGATGTGGTCGTTTTAGGGGTTAAGGGAAATCCGGTGTGCGGGAACCGGAATCAGAGCAGGGCGTTGAGTTTGGCGACATAAGTAGCCTTGGGTGCCGAGCCTATCTGCTTGTCCACCAGCTCTCCGTTCTTGAAGAACAGTACGGCGGGGATGTTGCGGATGCCGTATTCCATGGCCAGGTCGTTGCTCTCTTCCACATCGCACTTGCCGATGACGGCGCGGCCCTCGTACTCCGTGGCCAGTTCGTCGATGATGGGGCTTACCATGCGGCAAGGTCCGCACCACGTTGCCCAAAAGTCAATCACTACGGGCTTGTCGCCTGCCAACAGTTCTTTGTAGTTCTTTTCGTTAATGTTCAGTGCCATTGCTTTAAGTATTTAAGTGTTAAGAATGAATTGTCTGAATGACGTTGCAAAGATAGTCAATTTATGCGGAAATCCAGTTCGGGATGTCCTTTTAAGTACGAAATCAGTTCGCGGCCCACGTTCAGCTTCACCGGGCGCGACACCAGGTCTACGGCCATGCGTGTGTCCTTGTCCGTTACCTTGAAACACAGTCGGGCATTGCCCGGATGTGTCTTGGTCAGGTCGGCCAATTCGGCTATCAGGGCTTTGTTCAGCAGGCTGAGGGGGATGAGGATGGTGATTTTTTCAATCAGCTTCTCCTTCACGTCGGGCAGCAGTTCGATGGAGGTCACGCGCAGGTCCAGTTTCTCCTTGTTCCACTGGTTGGGCAGGCAGCGTGCCTTGAGGTAGAGGAACATGCGTTCGCCCAGGTAGTTCTGCCAGGTCACCCAGTCATTGCCGAAGAAAGGCAGTTCGGCCGAGCCGGAATAGTCTTCTATCTTGGCGATGCCGTAGGGCTTGCCGTTTTTGCTGATGCCGCGGCGGACGGCGGTGACGATGCCGCCCATGGTGATTTCGCGTCCCACGAGGGCTTCCCGGTTTTCCAGTTCGGCCATGTGCGTGTTGCAGACGTTCTCCAGGATGACGGCATATTCGTCCAGTGGATGTGCGGACAGGTAGATGCCCACCAGTTCGCGCTCCTTGTTCAGGCGGTCCAGGTCGCTCCAGCGTTCAGCCTGCGGAATCTCAGGCGTGGCCACCTCAATGACGTTTTCGCCTCCGAACAAGGAGTTGACGGCCATGGACTTGTCCGTCTGGTAACGGTTGCCGTAGCGCACGAGCGTGTCCAGGAAGGTTTCGCCCTTGGCGTTCGGGACGAAGTACTGCTCGCGTTGCAGTTCGGGGAAGCTGTCCAAGCCTCCGGCTAGTGCCAGGCATTCGATGTTTTTCTTGTTACAGGCGTTCAGGTTGACGCGTTGCACGAAGTCAAAGATGCCCTTATAAGGCCCGTCCTTCTCGCGGTTTTCCACGATGCTCTGCACGGCGCTCTCGCCCACACCCTTCACGGCGCCCAGGCCGAAGCGGATGTTGCCTTCGGCGTTGACCGTGAACTTCAGGTTACTCTCGTTCACGTCCGGCCCCAGCACTTTGATTCCCATGACCTTGCACTCGTCCATCAGCTTGGTGATG
Source organism: Candidatus Bacteroides intestinavium (assembly GCA_019118325.1). Lineage (GTDB taxonomy): Bacteria > Bacteroidota > Bacteroidia > Bacteroidales > Bacteroidaceae > Bacteroides > Bacteroides intestinavium. Next base: position 5,398 of record DWZE01000119.1, on the reverse strand, counting down.
TCGGTGATGTTGGACAAGCTTCGGCTCATCACGGCGGCCATGTATTCGGCGGGATAGTTGGCTTTGAGGTAGGCTGTCTGATAGGCTACCCAGGAGTAGCACGTGGCGTGTGACTTGTTGAAGGCGTAGGAGGCGAATTTCTCCCAGTCGGCCCAGATTTTCTCCAGCACCTTCGGGTCATGGCCGTTCTTCTTGCCCCCTTCGATGAACTTGGGCTTCATGTGGTCCAGTTTGTCGCGCAGCTTCTTACCCATGGCTTTGCGCAGGGCGTCGGATTCACCTCGGGTGAAGTTGGCCAGCAATCGGGACAACAGCATGACCTGCTCCTGATAGACGGTGATGCCGTAGGTGTCCTTCAGGTACTTCTCCATGATGGGGATGTCGTACTCGATGGGTTTACGGCCCCACTTGCGGTCGATGAAGTCGGGGATGTAGTCCATGGGGCCCGGACGGTAGAGGGCGTTCATGGCGATGAGGTCTTCGAACGTGCTGGGTTGCAGTTCGCGCAGGTATTTCTGCATGCCGGCCGATTCAAACTGGAAGGTGCCCACGGTGCGTCCGTCGCAGTAGAGTTTGTAGGTGGCGGGGTCGTCGATGGGGATGGTGTCGATGTCCAGTTCGATGCCGCGGTGCAGTTTCACGTTGGCCACGGCTTCCTTGATGATGGAGAGTGTCTTCAGTCCCAGGAAGTCCATCTTGATGAGGCCGGTGTCTTCGATGACCGAGCCTTCATATTGGGTGACGAGCATCTTCTCGCCCGTCTCTTTGTCGTCCGCCGTGCTGACGGGCACCCAGTCGGTGATGTCGTCGCGGCAGATGATGGTGCCGCAGGCATGTACGCCCGTGCCGCGCACGTTGCCCTCCAGCATTTTGGCGTACTTGATGGTGTTGCGCATCTTGGGGTCGGGCGAAGCCTCGGCTGCTTGCAGTTCGGGTACGTAGGCGATGGCGTTGGGCAGGTTCAGTTTTTTGTCGGGTATCTTGTCGGGCACCAGTTTGCACAGGCGGTCGGATTCGGACAGGGGGAGCTTCTCCACACGCGCCACGTCCTTGATGGCCATCTTCGTGGCCATGGTGCCGTAGGTGATGATGTGTGCCACTTTTTCCTGGCCGTATTTCTCCGTTACCCAGCGCAACACGTCGCCGCGCCCGTCATCGTCGAAGTCCACGTCGATATCGGGCAATGAGATGCGGTCGGGGTTCAGGAAGCGCTCGAACAGCAGGTCGTATTGAATGGGGTCTATCTTGGTGATTCCCAGGCAGTAGGCTACCGCCGAGCCTGCCGCCGAGCCACGTCCCGGCCCTACGGATACGCCCAGTTGGGTGCGGGCGGCGTTGATGAAGTCCTGCACGATGAGGAAGTAGCCCGGGAAACCCATGGTCTTCATGATATAGAGCTCGAACACCAGCCGTTCTTTCACTTCGTCGGAGAGCGGGTCTCCATATAGTTTCTTGGCGCCGTCGAAGGTCAGTTTGGCCAGGTAGTCGGCTTCCAGTTTGATGCGGTACAGTTTCTCGTATCCGCCCAGGCGCTTGATTTTGGCGTTGGCGGCGGCTTCGTCCAGCACTACGTGGCCGTTCTCGTCCCGGGTGAATTCGTCGAAGAGGTCTTTCTCGGTGTATTTCCTGCGGTATTCCTCTTCCGTGCCGAAATCTTCGGGGATGGCGAAGGTGGGCATGATGGGGGCGTGGTCGATGGAGTAGTATTCCACCTTGTCGAGTATCTCCAGCGTGTTGCTCAATGCTTCGGGGATGTCCTCGAACAGTTGGTTCATCTCAGCCTTGGTCTTCATCCACTCCTGCTTGGTGTAGAGCATGCGGGTGGGGTCGTCCAGGTCCTTGCCGGTGCTGAGGCAGATGAGGCGGTCGTGCGCTTCGGCGTTTTCTTCGTCCACGAAGTGCACGTCGTTGGTGCAGATGAGCTTGATGTTGTATTTCCTGGCATATTCCACCAGCTTGGCGTTCACCTTTTGCTGCAGGGGGTAGGCTTCGTGGTTGGCGCGGGGCACGGTGGCTTTGTGTCGCTGAAGCTCCAGGTAGTAGTCGTCGCCGAAGAGGTTTTTGTACCATTGGATGGCTTCCTCGGCTTCGTCGTAGTGTTCGGCAATGATTTTTTTCGGGATTTCGCCGCCCAGGCATGCCGAGCAGACGATGAGCCCTTCGTGGTATTTCTCCAGTTCGTTGCGGTCGGTGCGGGGGCGCATATAGTAACCTTTCGTCCAGGCACGGGACACCAGTTTGATGAGGTTGTGGTAGCCCTTCTCGTTTTTGGCCAGGACGATGAGGTGCCAGCCGCTTTGGTCGGGTTTTCCTTCCCGTTTGTCCATGGTGCGGCGGGCCACATACATCTCGCATCCGATGATGGGCTTGAAGAGTTTTCCCTCCGCCTCGACGACTTTGTTTCGACAAGCGGCCAACTCCGCCTCGGCTTCAGCGTCTCTCGGCGAAACATTCTCCAGCTCGGCGATGCGCTTCTTCAGGTCTTTGATTTCCCCTCGGGGGCCGCTGTTCTTCTTGTTGACGTAGTTGTAGAATTCTTTGATGCCGAACATGTTGCCATGGTCGGTCACGGCAATGCCTTTCATGCCGTCCTTCATGGCTTTGTCCACCAGGCGGCTGACGCTGGCCTGGCCGTCCAGCAGGGAGTATTGGGTGTGTACGTGTAAATGGACGAAATCTTGCATATCTTTTGAATGTACCTTGTCGAAATGAGTGCATAAAGATACAACCAAATGCGGGATTGGGCAAAATATTCCGCCAAAAGTTATCAACAGGCGTATTTCCGTCCGTTTTTTTTGTTTGCTCGTTAAATTAATCCTATTTTTGCAGGCAGATTTACTTTATTATATAGCATAACCACTTACATAACATACAAGAAGAATGGGTCGTTTGAAGAGATTGAAGAAGATACGCATACACCGTGAAGGTACGCATACGCTGATGGGCAGTTTTCTGCTGCTGTTTTTCATCAATGCTGTCCTTTATTGGGGGCTGGAGTCCAAGGTCCCTTTCTATGTCGTGGCTGTGGTGAGCCTGGTGGTCTATGGCATCATGGTCAACTTCTTCCGTTGCCCCATCCGTCTGTTTGGACACGACACGACGAAGGTGGTGGTGGCTCCCGCCGACGGCAAGGTCGTCGTGGTGGAAGAGGTGGAGGAGAACGAGTATTTCCACGACCGCCGCATCATGATATCCATCTTTATGAGCCTGACCAACGTGCATGCCAATTGGTACCCCGTGGATGGCACGGTGAAGAAGGTGATGCATCAGAACGGTAAGTTCATGAAGGCGTGGCTTCCTAAAGCCAGCACGGACAATGAGCGTTCGACGGTGGTCATCGAGACGCCCGAGGGCGTGGAGGTGATGGCCCGTCAGATTGCCGGTGCCGTGGCGCGCCGCATTGTCACCTACGCCGAGGAGGGAGATGAATGCTACATCGACGAGCATATGGGCTTCATCAAGTTCGGCTCGCGCGTGGATGTTTTCTTGCCGTTAGGCACCGAGGTGCTGGTCAAGCTGGGCCAGGTCACTACGGGCGACCAGACAGTCATAGCCAAACTCAAATAATCCTTTTGCACCATGCCCAATTGCATTACCCGTTATATCCCCAACACGCTGACCTGCCTGAACCTCTTTTCTGGCTGTGTGGCTGCTGTCATGGCTTTCCAGTTCAAGTATGAGCTGGCGTTGCTGTTTATTGTCATCGGTGCGGTGTTCGACTTCTTCGACGGCCTGGCGGCCCGTGCGTTGGGTGTGCATTCAGTCATCGGCAAGGACCTCGATTCGTTGGCCGACGATATCTGTTTCGGTCTGGCACCTGCTGTGGTGGTGTTTTCGCTTTTCCGCGAGATGCCCTATCCGGATTGGATGGCGGGTGTATCTGCTTATTTTCCTTATCTGGCCTTTCTGATAGCTGTCTTCTCGGGTCTTCGTCTGGCTAAGTTCAACAATGACACGCGGCAAACGACGTCGTTCGTCGGCTTGCCTGTGCCGGCCAATGCGTTGTTCTGGGCTTCGCTGGCGGCAGGGTTTCATGCATTCCTGACAGGGGGGGCTGTGCATCCGCTGGTGCTGCTGGTGCTGGTGTGCCTTTCTTCTTGGCTGCTGGTGGCGGAGATTCCGATGTTCTCGCTGAAGTTCAAGGATTTGTCGTGGGCGCATAACAAGTTGCGCTTTCTCTTCCTGCTGCTGTGTGTGGTCTTTCTTGCAGTTTGGCAGGTGCAAGGGTTGTCTGTGTGCATCGTGTGGTACATTGTGCTTTCGGTCTGTGCAGGCAAGAAATCGTGAACCAAAATCTTGGCACGGTTGTTGTAATCCTATACACAGCAACCCTTATTGTTTCAATTTAAACGGAATCATATGTTTCATTTTTTAGGCTTTCTTTTGCTTCTTATATTGGCCGTCTTGTTGGTGGGCTTTGTTATCGTGTTGACCTTCGTACGGCGGTTGATGGGTTTAGGCAAGAGTAAGAAGCAATCCTCTACCTATTATTATAATACGACCCGCAATCGGGGCACTGCCTCCAACGCCCGTAGCAATTCCACTGATGACGGTACCGTGGCTGTGGAAGAGGGTGAGTTGCACATCAACCGCAAGAAGATTTTCGGCAAGGACGAGGGCGAGTATGTCAGCTACGAGGAAGTGAAGGAGTAGGAGCCCGGTCGCGACCGGTGGAAAAAGTAAAAGAGGGAACCCCGCTGTTGCGGAAAGTTCCCTCTTTTGCTATAATGGGGTTTACAGTTGGTTATGCCTCTGCACTGGCTTCTGCCGGAATGACAGATACATAACGCTTGTCCTCACGGCCCACTTTGAACTGGACCGTACCGTCTACCAAGGCGTAGAGAGTGTGGTCGCTGCCCATGCCGATATTCTTGCCCGGGTGGAATTCCGTACCTCTCTGACGGACGATGATGTTGCCTGCCTTGCAGAACTCACCGCCGAATTTCTTAACGCCTAATCTCTTGCTTGCTGATTCGCGGCCGTTCTTAGAACTGCCGACACCTTTTTTATGTGCCATGTTTTCTTACTGTTTTTAATGTGATTAAGCTACGACTTCTTTGATTGTCAACTCTGTGAACTGTTCGCGATGGCCTTTCAGCTTGCGATAGCCTTTTCTTCTCTTCTTGTGGAACACGAGCACCTTTTCACCCTTTACCAGCGGGGAGAGCACTTCGCAAACCACCTTTGCACCTTCTACGGTGGGAACGCCTACGGTGATGTCACCGTCTTTGTCCACCAACAGGACCTTGTCAAACTCAACTGTTGCACCGCTCTCAATGTTCTGGATGTGGTGAACGAACAGTTTCTTGCCGGCCTCAGCCTTGAACTGCTGGCCTTGAATTTCTACGATTACGTACTTGACGTTGTTCTCTTTGGCGATGCGGGCGATGATCTCGTT
>DWZE01000118.1 GCA_019118325.1 Candidatus Bacteroides intestinavium | reverse complement strand
AAACATCTCCCGAAAGACACGATTCCCTTGGGCAGTGCATGTAGTGAGATTCTTCGACTACGCCCTACGGGCTTCGCTCAGAATGACAGATACGTCGATAGTATAAACTAAATAGGAATGATTACTTATAATAAAAAGAATCCGTGAAATCCGCGTCATCCGCGCCTGAATATCAACATCTACCTAACTTAATTCCCCTCCTCCCCACTATACTTCGAGGGCGGCACCCCGAACTGCGCCATGAAATGCTTGCGCAGCGTGCGGATGTCGCTATAGCCCACCATCTCGGCCACCTCCTGCAGGCTGTAGCGGTGCTCCAGGATGAGCGACGCCGCCTTGCTCATGCGCACGCTGCGGATCATGTCGATGGCGTTCAGCTGGCTGCGCTGCTTGATTTTCCGGTACAGCGTGGGCTGGCTCATGTGGAGGGCATCGGCCAGCATCTTCACGTTGAACTGCTCGTCCGCGAGGTTGGCCTCTATCACCTGCATGACCTGCCTGAGGAAGTAGTCCTCCGGCTCCCCGGCCGGCTCCTCCTCGTGTTTCAGCATCAGGGTGCCGGCATACAGCCGCTCCAGCCGCTCCCGCTGCCGCATCAGGCTCGTCACCCTCATCTTCAGCATCTCCGGATTGAACGGCTTCATCATATAGTCGTCCGCCCCGATTCCCAGGGCACGGATGGCATCCGCATCCTCCGCCTTGGCCGTGAGCATCAGGACGGGCACAGAGGCGGTACGCGGATCTCCCTTCAGCCTGCGGCAACACTCCAGGCCGTCCATGACCGGCATCATGATGTCACACACGATGAGGTCGGGAACCGACTCCTCGACCCGCCGCAGCGCCTCTTCCCCATTGCCGGCCTCGTCCGTCACGTAGTCCGCGGCAAGCAGGCTGCAGACATAACGCCGCACATCGGGATTGTCGTCGATGACGAGCAGCCGTTTCCGTTCCCCCTCCACGACAGACGGGGGCGCCGGCTTCGGCACGGCCTGCTCGTCGGCCAGGATGACTTCCTCCTCCACCGCCTCGTAGGCGAAATGGGCCTTCCCCTCCGGGATATACATACGGATGGCGGTTCCCCCGCCCTCCGCATCGTCCACCCGGATGTAGCCATGATGCAGGTCCACGATGTTCTTCACAATGCGCATCCCGATGCCGGACTGCGTGGAATAGGCCGGCGACTGCGCGCCCGTCCGGTAGGGCTCGAACAGGCAGTCTTTCACCTCCTGCGGGATGCCGCGCCCGTTGTCGCTGACCTCGAAGCAGCAGACCGGATAGCCGTCCACGACCGTCATGCTCACGGCCAGGCGCACCAGGCCCTGCGGACGGGTATATTTGAAGGCATTGGACAGCAGGTTGCGAAGCGCCGTCACCAGCTTCTCCACATCCACCCAGAGCGTGACGGGCTCCGGCAGTTCCTCTACCCGGAACCGATAGTGCCCGGCCTCCACCACCGACTGAAACGGGCGGCTCGCGTCCTCCACCAGCCGGTTGACATCCGTCTCCTCCACCTTGAGCCGCAGCATATTGACCTCTATCTTCCGCAGATACAGCAGCTGGTCCATCAGGACATGCAGCAACCGGCTGTTCTCATAGGCCAGGCGGGCCTTATGCGCCGCCGCCGCAGGCAGGCCCGCCACGTGCAGCAGCTCATGCAGCGGGGCCATGATGAGCGTCAGCGGCGTCCTCACCTCGTGGGTGATCTCCGTGAAGAAGCGTTCACGCTCCATGCGCAGTTTCTTCTCGTTGTCCCGCTCCACGTTGGCGGCGAACACCTCGTGCTCCAGCTGCATCTCATGCTCCAGGCGCTTGTTCTTCAGCTGGATGCGCTTCCACACGGCATAAGCCAGCATACCCGCCGCCAATACCATCAGGAAGCGGAACAGCAGGGTGTCCGTCCAGTGGGGCAGAATCCGGACGTGCAGGGTGGTCACCTCGGCCGCATGGGCGGCAATGTTGTCCGAAGGCAGGTTCTTCACCTCGAACACGTAGTCCCCCTTCTCCAGGTTGGCATAGGAGATTTTCTCTTCGCCCCGCGTGTAAATCCATTCCTGCTGGTAGGGGTACAGGCGATAGGCATACATCTGCTGCTCGTCCGAGTAGACCAGGTTGCTGAAGGTGAGCGAGAAGTTGCGGTTGGCGTGGTTCAGGCAAATGCCGGACATATACGAGATGCTGTTGGGGAGAATGGTTTGCCCGTTGATTTCCTGGCGGATGGCCACGGGACGGTTGTTCACCTCCAGGTCGGTGATCAGCACCTTCTGCTGTTTCTCCATCTGCTTGAGCTTGCCGGAGTTGAAGTACGTCAGGTTCTTGTTGTTGCCCCAGAACAGGAAGTCCTGCCAGAAGAAAGCCGAACGGTTGCTGCCCGAGACGTAATAGTTGTAAAACAACTGCTGCCGCTTGTCGAAACGCGAGATGCCGGAGTTGGAGCCCAGCCACATGTCGCCGCCGGCATCCTCGGTCATGCAGCCTATGAAGTTATTGCAGAGGCCGTCGTGCGTGGTATAGACATGCTCGATGCAGTCCTCGCGGGGCGAGAGTATGGCAAAGGCATCCATATATCCTATATATAGATGTCCGTCGCTGGAGGCGAAGAGCGAACGGACCGACTGTTCGGGCATGCCCGCCCGCTTCTCGTAGCCGGTCGTCAGGCGCTGCCCCTCGCCGGCATACCGGCATACCCCCAGCGAGGCGGTGCCCAGCCAGATGGCGCCGTCGCCGGTCTCGGCCAGCGCGCGTACCTGGAACGGCGGGAGAGGCTTGCCGTCCGCATCCGTCAAGGTCACGGGCCTGCACGCCAAGGTAGCCTCGTCCAGCGACAGCAGGCCCTGGCCCGTGCCTATCCAGACGCGCCCCCGGCTGTCGGCCAGCAGGCTCCACACGGCGGACTTGTTCAGGAAGCCGTCCCCGTCGCGCAGCTCGATGTCCTCAAACCGCCGGCTGCCGGGGGTGCATCGGGTCAGGGTGCCGTCCGCATTCCCGAACCACAGATGGCCGTGACCGTCCTTCATGCTGCACAGCACGGTGCGACTGCCGCTGCCCGCCGGCGCGAACTCCAGTTCCGCGTCGGGCGCGAAAGGAGCGGTGCTGCGCATGATGCCTTCGTGATAGGTGGCCAGCCACAGGTAGCCCTCGTCGTCGTTGACAATCGAGCAGATCTCGTTGTGCCGGTCCTGATAGAAATGCCGGTACTGCTGGTTGCGCAGGTCGGACCAGATGCCGCCGCCCCCGTCCGTGCCTATCCACAAGATGCCCTGGGCGTCGTAGTACACGGAAATCATCCGCGTCTCGATGTCGCGGAAGATGGGGGAAGAGGTATTGTTGAACACGCTCGCCACGACGTGCCCGGGATTATTCTTGTCCAGCGTCAGCAGGGTATAGCCGTTCCACGTGATGGCCAGGTATTTGCCCGGCTCCAGGGGAACGACGCCGAACACGTCCGTGTGGGACAGCCGTCCGGGCGCCTGCCGGCCTCCATACGTCAGGCGGAGGACGTGGCCCGTCTTCGTGTCATAGCGGATGATGCCGTAAGTGAGGGTGGACACCCAGATATAGCCGCTGTCGTCATAGAGCAAATGATTGACCTGCAAGGAACGGCCCGCCCCGAGGTCCGCCAGGACATAACGGTCCAGGTGGTGCACGTCCGCGACGGCCATCTTGCCATGCCTGTCCGTCACGCACACGGAGTGCCCGTCACGGCTCAAGGCCAGCTTGGACAGTCCGCCCTCCAGCCCCTCCCAACGGGAATGCCGCTTCACGACGCGGAGCACCAGGGTGTCGCCGGAGGAGGAAGGCGCCTGTTCCGTCAGCCACAGTTCGGACGGGGTCAGCACCCAGAGTTCCTCCCCCCTGCCCGGGTGGGTGGCCACGGCATTGATTTTATGCCCGTCCTCCGTCTGCACCGGCAGGAAACGCTCGCTCCGCAGATTGAAAGCATAGAGGGTATCCTTGCTCTGAAAGGACAGGAAGCCGTCGAAAGCCTCCTGCAGGTCCGAGATCCAACCGCCTTCCGCATTGAACAGGAAACCGCGCACCCGCTTCCCGTCAAAACGGTTCAAGCCGTCCCGCGTGCCCAGCCAGACGAGGCCCTGACGGTCTTTGCAGACAGAATAGACCGTATTGTCCAGCAGGCCGTCTTTCATGGTCAGCAGGTGCATGTCCCGATCGAGAAACGCATGGCAAGGTAGCTGCGCACAGAGACACAAACAGACGAAAAGTATGATAGTCTTGCAGCTCATGGACTGCAAAGAAACGAAAAAAAACTGAAATTCCGCAAATAGAGGTCTTTTTTATAAGATATTTTGTCGAAAGGGAAACGTGCGCGCCGGCGGATTAGACATGGGGCGGTGTTTTTAGGCGCGGATGACGCGGATGACGCGGATTTCGCTTCGCGCGGGATGATTAAGGCTGGTAACTGAATGGGATGATTAGTCGTGAGAGGTAAGGCTGGTAACTGAATTGGAGGAGGGGAATTCAGTTACCTACCCTGCATCTCATGTGAAAATGCACAAATTCATCCCGCGTAAATATAATATGCTTTTAAAGGTGAATCTGTCAATTATCCACTTCTTTCAATATTGCACTAAGAAAATCGGTGGATACATTTCCCATTTCAGATTTGTCATAGATATAAATAAAGCGCAAGATATCATCTACAATGGAATAACGTATGATAACTCTTGCACCTCCTCGTGTACCTTTTCCCTTGGACTTGATACCCATCCTGACTTTCCGCATTTGCAATGGCAGGGAATTGCCTTGTATGGGATTTTCGGACAATGATTTCAGGAGTTGCAGGAAATCATCTTCCAAGGAGCGGTATTTCTTCTTCAGCCGTTTAAATTCTGCCGTGAATTCCGCTGTGTAACTGATATTTTTTACCATCGTTACAGGCTTTTGATGAAATCCTCGGCTTCCTGAAGGCTCATTACGGGTGCCTTATCGGCATTTCTGTTGGCTCGCGCGATTTTTTTGGCCAATTCATAGCTCCTCATGGCCTTTTCATATTCGCGCCATTGGCGGATACTCATCTCGACGCGAACGCGCCCCGCATTTTCTTGTACGATGATGTTCTTATTCATAGGGTAATGTTTAAGTTGTCCACTACAAAAATACGGATTATCCACGGAATATCCAACAGATAGCCGCACAAAAAACCGCACCAAGGCTGTCCGGAAACCTTTCTGCTGCAATCATTCTGTCATCCCGAGCGTAGCCGAGGGATCTCAAGATTGGCTAAGTGCGATGTTTCGACTTCGCTCCGCACCCCCTCTTACCTCCCCCGTTTGTCGGGGAGAACAATGCTCAACATGACAGACTATACCTTAATGAAAATGAAATAGTTATACTACACGCAGGATAAATTTGTGCATTTTCATATCAGATGCAGGGTAGGTAACCAAATCCGTGAAATCCGCGAAATCCGCGCCTACCCCCCCCTCATTGAGAAAAATCCGGAAACCCCTAAGCCCCATTCTTTGAACAAATCGTTACAGTTTTCTTTTTTGTAAGCAATATTTATCACGCACGCACCTGGAACACAGGACTTTACGATTTTCTGCGTGCCTCCAAAAAAACACTGAAGAATAACTGCCGAAACTGTTAAGTGTTTCTCGAGTAATTGCGAAGTATTTCCCGAGCAATTGTTCAGTGTTTTTTCGGAAACGGTGAATCGTCGCGGCAGGCAATCAAAATAGTATACAAAAAGCAGCCTGCGCCGCCATCCTCGCTCACCCCCATCCACACCCCGCAAGGGCGGAGATATCCCCGGGCAAGGGCGGAGATATCTGCGCCCGGGGACGGAGATATCCGCGCCCAAAGACGGAGATATCTCCGCCCAAAGCTACGCGAATATCGCCGGAAATCTATCAGAGAATACACAAAAAAGCGGGGTTGAATTGAATGTGACGTGCTTTTGAAATGAATATGCAGCAGCAGGACTGCCCGACGGCGTTAACTTTGCCATCAAATTATTAACCGATGTTTAACCTCATAAAAAAGGAAAACATGAGAAAAAACCTGTTCATTATCTTAATGCTATTGGGCAGCATCTGCTTACATGCCCAACAGTTGAACGTGACCGGAAAGGTCACGGACAGCCAAAATGAAGCCATCATTGGCGCCAGTGTCGTACTTAAAGGGACTTCCAAAGGTGTCATTACTGACATCGACGGAAACTTTGTCCTGAATGATGTCCCCGCTGATGGGGTTCTGCAAGTTTCTTATATCGGATATAAGAACGCGGAAACGCACATCAAACCTTCACAAAATTCTTACACCATTGTGCTCCAAGAGGACAACCAAATGCTGGACGAAGTAGTGGTAGTGGGTTTCGGTACACAGAAGAAAGTCAACCTGACAGGTGCCGTAGCCTCGGTGAATGCCGATAAACTGGAATCCCGTCCGGTCACCTCGGTAGGACAGGCCCTGCAAGGTGTGGTTCCCGGCCTGAACATCAGTATGCCGAATGCCGGTGGTAAGCTGGACTCCAACCCGTCTTTCAACATCCGTGGTACGGGTAACCTGGGAACCGGCTCCAGCGCATCGCCGTTGGTGCTCATTGACGGAGTTGCCGGCGACATCAACCAACTGAACCCGCAGGACATTGAAAACATTTCTGTCCTGATGGATGCTGCCTCGGCAGCCATCTACGGTTCGCGCGCACCGTTCGGTGTCATCCTGGTGACCACCAAGAAAGGCCGCCAAGGCAAGACCACCATCTCCTACTCCAACAACCTGCGCTGGTCCCGTCCGACCAACATCCCGGACATGATGGACGCTTACACCTTTGCCCAATACTTCAACCGAGGTATGGACAACTCGGGCACGGGTGCGGCACACTTCTTTGACGATGCCACCATCGAGCGCATCCAGCAATATATGCGCGGTGAAATCACGACGACGGCCGATCCTTCTCTGTCGCAGGCCGGCAACTGCTTTGTGTTCAACCAGCGTTCTAACGACAACCAGAACTGGCCGCGCAATTTCATTGACAAGACGGCTTTCGGACACGAACACAACCTGAGCCTGTCCGGCGGTAACGAACGGGTACAATATTATGTATCGGGCGCATTCCTGAGCCAGGACGGTCAGATGAACTATGCCGATGACAACAAGAAACGCTACAATGCCAGCGCCCGCATCAGCGCGGAAATCACGAAATGGATGCGCCTGGAATTCAACAGCCGCTTCATCCGCGAGGACATCGGGATGCCTACGTTCCTGAAGCTGTATGGAGACCGCTTCTTTGCGGAGACCACCAAGCTGCACCCCAACATGCCGCTGTATGACAACAACGGACATTACACCCGCAACCCCAAGCTGATGCAGCTGACATCCGGCGGACGCTCCAATACGCAAGATGACACGTACTTCACCCAGGGAAGCCTGATCCTGACGCCGGTAAAAGGCCTGACCATCCACGGCGACCTGGCTCTCCGCACGGGCAGCTACGAACATATCTACAACGTGGCCAAAGTCTACCTGTACGACCGTAATAACCAACCGGTGCCCGAACAATGGCTGGGCGGCGACGCCGACCTGGCAGCCGGCAAGACCTGGGCGTACAGCGAGCAACAACGCGAAACCATGATCACCACCTCCGCCTACGCAGACTATACGCTGAACTTCCTGGAGAAACACAACCTGAAAGTGATGGTGGGTATGAACAGCGAAAGCTACCGCTACAACAACATATGGGGCAAACGCGCGGACGTTATGAACGATGACCGCCCGGACATCAACACCTCCACCGGCACGCAGAGCAACGGAGGTTCCAGAGGCGAATGGTCTTCACTGGGCTACTTCGGACGCTTGAACTATGACTATGACGGCCGTTACCTGTTTGAATTCAACATCCGCCGCGACGGTTCTTCCCGTTTCCGCGCTGACCAGCGTTGGGCCACGTTCCCCTCTGTTTCCGTAGGTTGGAACATTGCACGCGAATCATTCTGGGAACCGCTGTCCCAGTGGGTGAACACCCTGAAGCCGCGCTTCTCTTACGGTAGCCTGGGCAATCAGAACACAAATGCTTATTATCCTACGTACGCCATCCAGAACATCACGGTGGGCACGCCGGACTCCGGCGGACGCTGGTTGCTGGACCAGAGCATCAAGTCGAACGTCGCCAGCGCACCTGCTTTGATCAGCTCCTTGCTGACTTGGGAACGGGTGTACAGCTATAACTACGGTGTGGATTTCGGTGCTTTCAACAACCGTCTGACCGGTTACTTCAACTACTTCATCCGTGACACCAAGGACATGGTGGGACCGGCACAGGAAATTTCGCCCATCGTAGGTGCAGCTGCCCCCAGCCGCAACAACACGTCGCTGCGCACGAAAGGCTGGGAACTGCAACTGAACTGGCAAGACCGGATTGGCGAATTCAGCTACAACCTGGCCTTCAACCTTTCGGATTCCCGCAGCCGGGTAACTGCTTACCCGAATGCCAGCAAGAGCCTCGGCACTTATTATGAAGGCCAGGATTTGGGAGAAATCTGGGGATATGTAACGGAAGGCATGGCCAAGACCGACGAGGAGATGGCCGAACACATCGCCAAGGTTGACCAGAGCACCCTGGGCGGCGGCAGTGCAGGCTGGAAAGCCGGTGACATCATGTATGCCGACCTGGACGGTGACGGAAAAATCACGACCGGTGCCAATACGCTGGATGACCCGGGCGACCGGAAAGTGATAGGCAACAGCACCCCCCGTTTCCGTTTCGGACTGAACATCGGCGCCGAATGGAAGGGCATAGACTTCAGCGCATTCTTCCAGGGCGTGGCCAAACGGGATTATTGGCTGGACGGCATGATCTTCTGGGGTATCAACGGTGATGAATGGAACTCCACCGGTTATACGGAACATTGGGACTTCTTCCGTCCGGAGGGCGACCCGTTGGGTGCCAACACCGACGCTTATTACCCGCGTCCCATCCGTGCCAACAACCAGAACCACTATTGCCAGACACGCTATCTGCAAAATGCAGCCTACATCCGTCTGAAGAACCTGCAAATCGGCTATACACTGCCGAAGACCTGGACGATGAAAGCCGGCCTGGAGCGCGTGCGCATCTTCTTCTCCGGCGACAATCTGTGGACAGGCACTTCCATCAGCAAGAACTTCGATCCGGAGCTTTTGTACCAGAACGGCATGTCTTATCCGCTGAGCCGTACTTTCTCCTGCGGTGTGAACATAACTTTATAACTGACTTAAAACAAATCGGAAAATGAAACTGAAATCTATATTCTTCTGCTCGGCTCTCTTGCTGATGGGAACATCCTGCTCGGACTTTCTGGACAAGGAGCCTATTTCTGACAATGTGGACGAAGGCTTTTTCACAGCCGAGACACATCTGGAACCGTATTGTAACATCATGTACGGCCTGTTCCCGGATCATGGAGGCAACACCGGCTCGTTCGGCTATTTCACGACAGATACCAACAGCGACAACATGTCGGGCATCAACCAAAACGACAACTTCCTTCCGCAACGTATCCAGGTAGCCGCAAGCGGTTCATACGCCAGCTTCGCAGACATACGTACCTGCAACCTGTTCCTGACCCGCACGGAAGAGAACCTGGCCAACGGAACGCTGGACAACACGCAAAACGTGCAGCACTACATCGGTGAAATGTATTTCTTCCGGGCTACCATCTACTTCAACATGATGAAGGCCTATGGCGACCTCCCTATCGTGACTGAGGTATTGACGGACGGAGACTATGCAGCCAATGTGGAAGCCAACCGCAGAAAACCGCGCAATGAAGTAGCCCGCTTCATCCTGGCCGACCTGGACCGCGCCATCGAACGCCTGTACACCAAAGACAACGCCTTCACGGCCCACCGCCTGAACCGTGAGTGCGCACTCCTGTTCAAGTCTCGTGTCGCCCTGTATGAAGCAACGTGGGAAAAGTATCACAGCGGCACGGCCCGCGTACCGGGTGGACCGGGATGGCCGGGCGATGCAGCTTCCTTTACGGCGAACTTGCAGGATGAAATCAACTTCTTCCTGGACGAAGCCATCGCTGCCGCCAAGGAAGTAGGAGATGCTTCCTCGCTGGTGCAGGGATATGAGAACCTGTACAACCAGAATGACCTGTCCGGAGCAAGAAACGAAGTGCTGTTGTGGCGTATGTACAGTGAAGACGCAAAGGTACAGAACCAAGTGGTAGGTGCCACGCACGGTTATGCCGCAGTGGAAACCAATAACGGAACATACATCTATTCCCACGGTAACTCCGTCGGATTCACCCGCTCGCTGGTGGACAGCTATCTGATGGAAAACGGATTGCCCATCTATGCCAATGGCAGCGGCTACGAAGGTGACAGAAGCCTCACGAGTGTCATGGCGGGACGCGACCACCGTCTCACGACCTCGGTAGCCAAACCCGGTGACAAAATCGTAGGAGATGTGTATTTCCAGTATCCCGGCCTTGTGGCAGCAGGTGGCGGTATTGCCGTAACCAGCACAGGCTACATTCCCCGCAAGGGATGGCAGGACAACGACGTAGTGTTCAACAACCCGTCGCCCCTGGCATTGCCGATATTCCGCGCAGCAGAGGCCTACCTGAATTACATCGAGGCTTACTATCTGAAGAACAACACGCTGGATGAGACCGCCCAGAACTATTGGAGACAACTGCGCGACCGCGCCGGAGTGGATACGGATTTCCAAAAGACCATCGATGCCACGGACTTGAACCAAGAAATCGACCTGGCTCGTTATTCCGGCACTGAACTGGTGGACAAGACCCTGTACAACATCCGCCGCGAACGCCGCAGCGAGTTCATCGCAGACGGTATGCGCAAGGACGACCTGTACCGCTGGCGTTCACTGGACATGATGCAGAACTACTGGCAGGAAGGCATGAACTATTGGGATGAGTTCCACACGGAGTTTGAGGAAGCTTGTGCAGCATGCAGCCTGAATTACACGGCTCCCAATGATGCATCTGCCAGCAAGTACCTGCGCCCGCAAGGCAGCAACCAATTGGTGATAACCGAAGGTGGTTATAACTTTGAAACCGCCAATTATCTCTCTCCGCTGTCGTACGACGTATTCCGCATGTCGACGCCCGAAGAAGGAGGAGATGTATCTACCTCTGTAGTCTACCAGAATCCGGGCTGGCCTGTAGAAGCCGGTGGTTTTGCCCTGACAGACTGACGATTCATAAACAAATTTTATAACAGAGGTGTGCTGAAGGTCGGTTTTTTCCCGTATCTTTGGCACACTTTTGTTTAGTAAAAAACTACTCGTATGGAAATGAAAAAAGTATGGAGCATCCTGGTATGCTTATTTTGTTCGTTGATGGCTTGCGCACAACAGCAAGCTCCCCTCCCGGCTTCCCGCCAGCTGAAGTGGCACGATGCCGAGTTGGGTGTAGTGTTCCACTATGACCTGCACGTGTTCGACGGGCAGGTGTACGGTCAAGGCAACAACCGCATCAATCCCATAGAAGACTATAACATCTTCAACCCGACGCAACTGGACACGGACCAATGGATAGCCGCCGCAAAAGCCGCGGGGGCCAAATTTGCCGTATTGACCGCCACGCACGAGACAGGTTTCGGCCTGTGGCAGAGCGACGTGAACCCCTATTGCCTGAAGGCGGTGAAATGGCGCGACGGCAAGGGCGACGTGGTGCGCGACTTTGTCAACTCCTGCCGCAAATACGGCATCCAGCCGGGCATCTATGTAGGCATCCGCTGGAATTCGCTGCTGGGCATCCACAACTTCAAGGCCGAAGGCGACGGAGAGTTCGCGCGCAACCGCCAGGCGTGGTACAAACGCCTGTGCGAAAAGATGGTGACGGAGTTGTGCACCCGCTACGGCGACCTGTTCCTGATCTGGTTTGACGGCGGGGCGGACGACCCTGCCGGCCTGGGTCCCGACGTAGAGCCTATCGTCAACCAGTACCAGCCGGACTGCCTGTTCTACCACAACGTCAACCGCGCGGATTTCCGCTGGGGCGGCTCGGAGAGCGGCACGGTGGGCGACCCCTGCTGGTCAACGTTCCCCACGCCCTACAGCCACAGCAACGCCACTGACGGCGTGCAGGCGCACAACGTGCTGTTGTCCCACGGCGACCCGGACGGCAAGTACTGGGTGCCGGCCATGGCCGACACGCCCCTCCGAGGCTATAACGGCCGCCACGAATGGTTCTGGGAGCCGGGCGACGATGACAAGGCCCTCTATCCGCTGGACCACCTGATGGACATCTATGAGAAGTCGGTGGGCCGGAACGCTACGCTCATCGTGGGCCTGACCCCCAATCCGGAGGGCTTGCTGCCCGCAGGCGACGTGGCACGGCTGAAGGAATGGGGCGAAGAGATTAACCGCCGCTTCGGACAGCCCCTGGCACAGACCTCGGGCGAGGGGAAGAAACTCCGCCTGTCGCTGAAAGGAGCGCAGGACGCCAACTACTATATCCTCCAGGAGGACATCCGCCAAGGCGAGCGGATACGCTCCTACCGGATAGAAGCCAAGGTGGACGGCAAATGGAAAACCGTGGCGCAAGGCACCTCCGTGGGCCACAAGCGCATCGGCTCGTTCGACACGGTCCATGCCTCGGACTTCCGGGTGGTGACGGACCAATGTACGTCCACTCCCCAGATTCAGAACTTCAGTATCTACCACGTAAAGAAATAGGAATCATGAACAAGTATTTATTGACCTCACTGTCGCTGGCCACCTTTGCCCCGGCCATCGCCCATCCGGCCACCGGCCACTCCGAAGCCACCGGCAACGAACCGAAGCGTCCGAACATCATCCTGTTCCTGGTGGACGACATGGGATGGCAGGACACGTCGCTCCCCTTCTGGACGGAAAAGACCCCGTACAACGAAATATTCGAAACCCCCAACATGGAGCGTCTGGCCGAAAAGGGCATGATGTTCACCCAGGCGTATGCCTGCAACATCAGCTCGGCTACCCGTTGCAGCCTCATCACCGGGGCCAACAATGCCCGCCACCGGGTGACCAACTGGACCCTGGAACGTGACAAGACAACCGACCGACAGAGCGCTACCCTGGACCTGCCGGACTGGAACTACAACGGCGTGAGCCAGGTGGAAGGCACTCCCAACACTTACGTGGGAACCTCGTTCGTGGACCTGCTGCGGAAAAGCGGCTACCACACCATCCACTGCGGAAAAGCCCACTGGGGCGCCATAGACACGCCGGGAGAGAACCCCGCACACTGGGGATTTGAAGTGAACATCGCGGGACATGCCGCCGGCGGACTGGCCACCTACCTGAGCGAACAGAACTACGGACATACGCGCGACGGCAAGGCTTACTCGCTGATGTCCATCCCGGGACTGGAAGACTATTGGGGCACCGGCACCTTTGCCACCGAAGCCCTGACCCGCGAGGCCATCAAGGCGCTGGACAAGGCCAAGAAATACAACCAGCCCTTCTACCTGTACATGGCGCACTATGCGGTGCACATCCCCGTGGACAAAGACATGCGCTTCTTCCCGAAATATGTGCGCAAGGGCTTGAGCGACAAGGAAGCCGCCTATGCCTCGCTGGTGGAAGGCATGGACAAGAGCCTGGGCGACCTGATGGACTGGCTGGAGAAGAACGGCGAGGCGGACAACACCATCTTCATCTTCATGAGCGACAACGGCGGCCTGGCCGCCGAGCCGGCCTGGCGGGACGGAACGGTGCACACGCAGAACGCCCCGCTGAAGAGCGGCAAGGGCTCGCTGAACGAAGGCGGCATCCGCGAACCGATGATCGTGGCCTGGCCGGGCGTGGTCCAACCGGGCAGCCGCTGCGACAAGTATCTGATGATAGAGGACTTCTATCCCACGCTGCTGGAGATGGCCGGCGTCAGCCTCCCGGAAAACGCTTCGCCGATAGACGGCGTCAGCTTCATGCCGCTCCTGAAGGGCACCGGCGACCCGTCGAAAGGCCGTGCCCTCGTGTGGAACTTCCCCAACATCTGGGGGAATGACGGCCCGGGCATCAACCTGAACTGCGCCATCCGCAAGGACGACTGGAAGCTGATCTACTACTACGAGACCGGCAAGAAGGAACTGTATAACATCCCCCAGGACATCGGCGAGACGCATGACGTGGCAGCCCAACATCCCGACATCGTGCGCGACCTGTCGAAAGAACTGGGCAAGTACCTGCGGCGGGTAGGCGCCCAGCGGCCCTCGTTCAAGGCGACCGGCAAGCCCTGCCCGTGGCCGGACGAGAAGTAATGGTTAGTGATTAGCGTTTAGTGATTAGTGGTTAGTATGTGGCGAGGGATGTACTAATCACTAATCGCTAATCACTAAACGCTAAACACTAATCGCTAATCACTAAACGCTAATCGCTACACACTCTTCCCATATACCTCTTCCTGTCCTCCGGTGTCAGCCTCTCTATCGCATAGCGAAGCATGGTGCGGGGCATCTTCCCGGCATAACGATTCAAAATGATTTTCAGGGTATCTTCATCCCGTTTGCCCAACTCGCGCAATATCCAGCCCATAGCCTTTTGGTTCAGGTCGTGCAGGCGCGTGGCATTCGGTTTGGCACCGGGTTCATCCCAACGCGCGTGCTCCAGGAGATATGGCGGAAAGAAGGACAGAATCATATGATAATCCCCCCGCCGAATCACGGGAAGATAGGAAACGATGCCGATGCGCTGCTCCCAAATGGAAGAACTCTTGAAATAGTTGAAAAACTTAGCGTCGAATCTCCGATAAGAAGCCGGGTGGTTCAATGCCTCCTCGATGAATTCTCCCATGATATAAGGTGCACTGAGATCCACCAGGTCCCAGTTATTGATGCGGTCGGTATGATCCATATAGAAATAGACGATTTCCTTCCGCTCTTCCGGCGTAGCTTTCTTGAAACGCTCCACCAGCATCAACAGGGCACAGAGGCGGCATTCGTGCCACGGACTTTTCAGGAGACAATCCACTACTTCCAGGGGGGCATCCTTGTGACGCTTGGCCACCCGGCGGGTATCAGGCACCACTACGCCCAGGAATTGGTCGCCCTCGCCATACTCGCCCGGCCCGGTCTTGAAGAAGCGGGGCAGGTATTCGCGCTTCTCAGGGTTGATGTAGGTCTCCAGTTCGCTTTGGATGGAAGCGGCCCGGGCGGCAGCTTCCTGTACGGATAGTTTCATTGCTGTCATGTCTGTTAATTCTTAAGCAGATGTTCAAATTTAGTTTATATGATAGGAGTTAAGAAGTGAAGAAGTTAAGGAGTTAAGGAGTTATCACTCCGCTGCGCTCCGTTAGGAGTTAAGCCGATAGTAAGCCAATGAGAACCGTATACACAGAGGTATTGGCTTAACTCCTTAACTTCTTAACTTCTTAACTCCTTAACTCCTCAAAGGATAATATCATTTCATTCTTGCGACTTACCTATTCCGGCTACAAATATGCAATTTCCCGGCCAGATAATTCACATCTTATCCAACAAAAAGCTATATTTGCCCACAAAAACGTCCAGAAGATGAAAAACAACCTGATTAACCTGCTTTTCTGCGGCCTGTCTCTCCTGGCCTGCACATCGCTTTGGGGGCAAGAGAATGATGCCCTGCATAAGGATAGCACCGATTTTGAATTCGGCGTTGCCGAACTGGAGACCAATTATGCCGGTTTCCCCGACAAAATGACAACAGAAGCAAACCGGAAGGCCTATGAAGCCCTGAAAGCCCGTTGCCGCAAGGAGGTGGACGAAGAGGGGCGGAAACCTTGGGAGGCTTTGGGCGAACTGTATGCCTGGTTCGGCGACTTCCACCTGCGGGTGGGGAATTATTCGGCTCCCTATATGCAGCGGGAAGTCCCCTCTTATGCAAGCATGGAGGACTATGACCCGTTGCCCACCTGCCGCAAAGTCACGGACCGCACCTTCCTGATCCGTTTCCCGTCCTGCGCTGGCGATGACCCTACACCGGAATGGGTGGAGGAATCCATCGCGGCCTACCGCGCATCGGGATGCGAAAACCTGATTATAGACATCCGGGGCAACGGAGGAGGAAGGGATGGCATATTCAGGCCTTACACGAAACTGTTATACGACCGGGAGGCCAAGGTGGACGGGGTAGAGATACGCAATACACCTGCACACATCGCCTGGATAGAAGACATCGAATCGGATTGGGTCCAGCAACTGGAGGAACACATGAGGAAATCGGAAGACGAATTTGTCCCCATGACGCCCCGCTGGCTTGAAATAAGTTATGACAGCATTTCCCCACTTCCCCGGCGGGCCGCTCTCATCATTGATGGCAGCGTGGCCAGCTCGGGCGAACAAATGGTACTGACCCTGCGTGCCTGTAGCAGCCGCACGACGGTGTACGGGCGGGACCACACAATGGGTTGCCTGGATTACTCCAATTGCCGCACGGTCAACCTGCCCCAATCCTGCATCACGCTTTCCGTCCCCATGACCCGTTCCTACCGCCTGCCCGACAGGGGCATTGACCCGACCGGCATCGCACCGGATGTACGCATCCCCCTCCCTCTGCCCGATGTGCTCACTGACAATGTGGACGAGTGGACAAAATGGGTGGCGGCCGACCTGGAGAAAGGGGGAGGTGGCAGTGATACTACTAATTAAATATGAGTAAGTAGATGTTGATATTTAGCTTATACGATAAATAGGAATTTAATTCTTTAGACGCAGATGACGCTGATGCCGCTGATCTATAATCTTTGATAACGGATAATCAGTCAATAAAGAAAATGAATCTGCGTCATCCGCGTCATCTGCGTCTAAA
>DWZE01000020.1 GCA_019118325.1 Candidatus Bacteroides intestinavium | reverse complement strand
AATGTCGTGGAAGTACCATTTGACGGAGAGCATCTGTTAGAATCAATTCTTTCACCCGAAAATCTGAACAAGGCTTATAAGTCTGTAATCAGAAACAAGGGGTGTGGTGGAATCGACAGGATGTCATGTGATGAACTTCTCCCATGGCTTCTCGCCAACAAGAAAAGTCTGATATGCTCTTTGCTTGACGGCAGCTACCGTCCCAATCCTGTCCTTAGAGTGGAAATCCCGAAGGACAACGGCAAGATGCGTCCGTTGGGAATACCTACCGTAGTAGACCGGTTGGTACAGCAAGCCATCAACCAGGTACTGACCCCCATCTACGAACCTCAGTTTAGCCGGAACAGTTTCGGTTTCCGTCCCAGACGTGGTTGCCATGCTGCCCTGCACAGGGCGAAAGACATCGTCAACTCAGGCTACAAGTATGTTGTAGACCTTGACCTTGAGCGGTTCTTCGATACGGTATGCCACAGCCGTCTGATAGAGATTCTGAGCCGTACAATAAAGGACGGCAGAGTGGTCAGTCTTATCCACAAATACCTCCGAAGCGGAATACTGAATCATGGTATGTTCGAGGCGAGCAGCGAGGGTACTCCCCAAGGCGGTCCCTTAAGTCCACTTTTAAGTAACATCATGCTTAATGAACTTGACAAGGAACTCACCCGAAGAGGTCACCTCTTTGTGCGCTATGCCGATGATTCCATGATATTCTGCCGAAGTAAAAGTGCAGCGGAACAAACCAAGGAGTCCATCACCCGATTTATAGAGGGTAAGCTTCATCTGAAAGTAAACAGAGAAAAGACAATAGTCTCCTCTGTCACAGGCGTAAAATACTTAGGTTATTCCTTTTATAACTCCAAAGGTAAATTTGAATTATGCGTGCATCCCCAATCCAAAGCCAAGCTGAAATCCCGTCTGAAAGCACTGACAGGTCGTAGCAACGGAATGGGTTATGAACGTAGGAAACAAAAACTAAATGAGTATATAAGAGGCTGGATGGGCTATTATCACCTTGCCCATATGAAACGTCTGCTCCTGGAAACAGACGAATGGCTACGTCGTCGCATACGTATGTGCATATGGAAATCCTGGAAGAACCCTAAGACGAGAATATCAAACCTGATTCGCTGTGGAATCCCTAGAAGGAAAGCCCATGAATGGGGTTATAGTCGATTGGGTTACTGGCGTATAACTGACAGCTGGGTAACACACAGTTCAATGACTAACGAACGATTGAAAGTCGCCGGATATCCAACACTCTATGACGAGTACCTCAAATGGTATCCCAAATAAAGAACCGCCACGTGCGGAACCGCATGCGTGGTGGTGTGAGAGGTCGGAAAACGAAAGTAGGAAGAAAACTGCTTCGTTTTCCTCCTACTCGATTTAGGAAAGGCATTAGAAGAAGCTCAAGTCTATTAGTCCGAAGTCAGGATCTTTCTCCGGTTGCCAGGTGCGTACGTGAATGACGGGTCTTTGGGGCTGATTAAGGTCTATCATCAGGAACAGGTAGCCGGTGTCTCCATAACTAGAGAAAAAATAGTCTTTGCTATGGCGGGTGAATTTAACCTTCTCTTTGTTTCGCGATACCCGTTCTCCTGTTCCCGAAGATTTCAGTACCGACCCAGTGATGATGAGTGCGTCGTTCGAGAAGATGCTGCGGATGTAGTCCAGGCATCTGAGGGCATAGGCTGTCTGGTAGCTTTCCAGGAAATTGATGAGCAGACTGGTTATGTCGAAGTGTCTGCCTTGGTCGGATATAAGAAAACCGTTCCCTCAGAATAGACAAGGAGGGAACGGTTTTACCACAAACAAACATAAACAGGACTGCTACTAATACTAACTTTTCAGTGAAAACTCATTTATTCGTAATAGCAAAGGTCTGTATTAGTCAGGGATATGTCAATGAGCCCCTACTGATAATTCTAACTCCAAATTCCGTGCCAAGTCCAAGATTGCCATGAGGTGGGGTTGGTGTTGTGGAAAACCTGTGGAATATGAGGTGCGGGTTGTGGAATAATTCCACAACTGTGGAGGGGATTTTAAGAAAGATGAATGCCTGCATTCTCTCCCATGATGCCTTTTCAGGGATGCTATGCTTCAAGCGGGATAGAAGCAAGGATAAATGACCTAGTATCCAATAATACTTGGCCATAGGAGCTTGCTCATATATGCTTCTCATTCTCTGTCCTGGCAATTTGTGGGTATTCATTTAAGAAATATGCGTCGTAAGTAAGTCGCAAGAATTAAATGATAATTTATCGGGCTTTGTCCGCACTGGTTAATGATAAATGGTTAATGGTTAATACGTGACAAAAATGGCTCATGTACAGCCTATTAATCATTTATCATTAACCATTGATCATTGTGCGCTCCGCGCACATCTATGCCGTAAAGCTTCAACTTGTTATACAGCGTTTTCCGGTCGATGCCCAACAGAACGGCGGCGCGGCTCTTGTTGTGTCCGGTTTGCCGCAATGCTTCGATGATGTGTTGTTTCTCGGTTTCTTCATTGCGTAGGGGGATACTGCCGGCGGTTGATGGGCGTATATCGTTTAAGTGATTCAGTTCGCTCAGTTCGTCAGGGGTGATGTAGGGTCCCTCGGCCAAGAGGGTAGCGCGGCGGATGGTATTCTTCATCTGTCGCAGGTTTCCCGGCCAGGAGTAGTCTTGCAGCAGTCGGCATGCGCGGTCGTCAAATCCGATAAGGTGCTTCTCCATCTCGTGGTTGGCCTGGTCCAGAAAGAGGTTGGCAAAGAGCAGGATGTCCTCGCGCCGGTCCTTCAAGGAGGGGATGCGGAGGGTGAATTCGTTGATGCGGTGGTAGAGGTCTTCGCGGAAAGCACCTTTCTCGATGGCTTGCTCCAGATTCTCGTTGGTGGCGGACACCAGGCGCACGTCCACCTGAATCTCCTTGTTGGAACCGATGGGACGTATTTTCCGTTCTTGCAAGGCGCGGAGTAGTTGTATCTGTACTTCGTAGCTCAGGTTACCTATCTCGTCCAGGAAGATGGTGCCTCCGTTGGCCTCCACAAAGGCACCCGTCTTGTCGTTCAGCGCACCGGTGAAGGCTCCTTTCACATGGCCGAAGAATTCCGAGGCGGCCAGTTCTTTGGGGATGGAACCGCAGTCGATGGCAATGAAGGGGTGCTGGGCGCGCTTGCTCAGTTGGTGGATGCGGTGGGCTACATATTCCTTGCCAGTTCCGCTGGCACCGTTGATGAGGACGGACATATTGGTGGGAGCCACCAGTTTGACATAATTGTAGAGCCGGCGGGCCGCGTCGCTTTCCCCTTCCAGAAAGTCGGAAAGGGCGGCGGGGGAGGCTGCTGGGAGGGCGGTCGGGGACTGGATGGGGGAGGCATTCAGGGCTTCTCCTATTTTTTTCAGCAATTCATCGGGATTAATGGGTTTGGCGATGTAGTCGCGGGCTCCCAGCTTCATGGTTTGTACGGCAGACTGGATGTCGGCGTAGCCCGTCATGATGATGAGCGGGATGGACAATTGCTTTTCAGTCAGCCAGCGCAGAAGTTCGGTGCCGTCGTGGTCGGGCAGGCGCAGGTCGGACAGAATCAGGTCTACGTCTTCCGTCTCAATATGCTTGCGGGCACGGGTCACATTGCTGGCCGAGGCCACGTTGAATCCCTTTTTTCCCAACCAGGTTTTCAGCATCATGCCGTATGTAATGTCGTCTTCTACGATTAAAATGGATTTCATTGTCATCGCTTTAGGTTTCTTTTGCCAGACAAAGGTAAGTGGTTTTGCCTGAAAGTCGTATATTTGCAGGCTTAAATTAAACAAAAAGGAAGAATGAAACGAAACATTATTGTCATATTAACTTTACTCGTCTGCGGGCTGACGGCCTGTAAGCCGGGAGCAAACCAAGGAAAAATGGAAACAAGACTGAAAATCGAGACCACCGCGGGAGACATCGTGGTGAAACTCTACAACGAGACACCGAAACATCGGGACAACTTCATTAAGCTGGCCCAGGAAGGCACATACAATGGCACGCTGTTCCACCGGGTCATCAAGGACTTCATGATCCAGGCGGGAGACCCGCAGAGTAAGAACGCGCCCAAGGGACAGGCACTGGGCAGGGGCGACGTGGGTTATACCCTTCCTGCCGAGTTCGTCTATCCCAAGTATTTCCACAAGCGCGGAGCCTTGTCCGCCGCCCGCCAAGGGGATAATGTAAATCCCAAGAAGGAATCGTCGGGATGTCAGTTCTACATCGTCACCGGTAAGGTCTATAACGATCAATCCCTGCTGGATATGGAGGAGCAAATCCACCAAATGCATTTGCAGAGTGCGTTTAATTCATTGGCGCAGAAGCATATGAAGGAGATATACAAGATGCGGCGCGAGGGCGATCAGGACGGCCTGTTGCAGCTTCAGGACGAACTGATAGAGCAGGCGGAGAAGGAGCTGGCCGGCAAACCGCGCTTCCAGTTTACGCCCGAGCAGGTGGAGGCCTATACCACCGTGGGCGGTGCTCCCCATCTGGATAGCGAATACACTGTCTTCGGCGAGGTGCTGGAAGGAATGGACGTGGTGGACAAAATCCAGCGGGTCAGGACGGACCGCAATGACCGTCCGGTAGAAGATGTGGTTATTAATAAGGTTACCGTCCTTGAAGATTAATAAATTGACCCTGGACAACGGTCTGCGGCTGGTGCACCACGAGGACACTGCCACGCAGATGGTGGCGCTGAACATCGTCTATGATGTCGGCTCGCGCGACGAACATCCGGACCATACAGGCTTTGCCCACCTGTTCGAACATCTGATGTTCGGCGGGTCGGTGCATATCCCTGATTATGATACGCCCTTGCAGCAGGCCGGCGGGGAGAACAATGCGTGGACCAACAATGACATCACCAACTATTACCTCACTGTGCCGCGGGACAATGCCGAGATAGGTTTCTGGCTGGAGTCCGACCGTATGCTCGAGTTGGCTTTCAGTCCGCGGAGCCTGGAGGTGCAGCGTGGTGTGGTGATGGAGGAGTTCAAGCAGCGCTGCCTCAACCAGCCATACGGCGATGTGAGTCACCTGATGCGCCCGTTGGCCTATCGGGTGCATCCTTACCGCTGGCCTACCATCGGCAAGCAATTGAGCCACATCGCCGAGGCCACGTTGGACGAGGTGAAGGAT
This sequence comes from Candidatus Bacteroides intestinavium, assembly GCA_019118325.1. Classification (GTDB taxonomy): domain Bacteria; phylum Bacteroidota; class Bacteroidia; order Bacteroidales; family Bacteroidaceae; genus Bacteroides; species Bacteroides intestinavium. The sequence goes on along the minus strand of DWZE01000020.1, from coordinate 28,724 downwards.
TTCTTCTTCCGCCACTATGCGCCCAATAATGCCGTGCTGGCCGTGACCGGCAATCTGTCCTGGGATGAGACGCGCCGCCTGGCCGACAAGTGGTTCGGTCCCATTCCCCGGCGTGACATCCCTGAACGGCATTTGCCTCCTGAACCCCTGCAGACGGAGGAGCGTCGTTTGTGTGTGGAGCGTAATGTCCCTCTCAATGCCTTGTACATGGCCTTCCATATGTGCGGACGGGACGAGGCCGATTACTATGCCTTCGACATCCTGTCGGATATTCTTAGTAACGGGCGTTCCAGCCGTCTGACCCGTCGGCTGGTCCTGGAGCGAAAAGTATTCTCGAACATCGATGCCTATATTTCCGGCTCTCGCGACGCTGGTTTGCTGAACATCAGCGGTCGTCCGGCGGCCGGTATTCCGCTGGAGGAAGCGGAGACTGCCGTGTGGGAGGAGTTGGACCGTCTGAAGGGAGAGCTCATTGCCCCCAAAGAGTTGGAGAAGGTGAAAAACAAGTTCGAGTCCACTCAAATTTTCGGCAACATCAACTACCTGAATGTTGCCACCAACCTGGCCTGGTTCGAATTGACAGGCGAGGCGGAGGATATTGACCGCGAGGTGGACCGTTACCGGGCGGTGACATCCGGTCAGTTGCAGGAGGTGGCCCGCCGGGCTTTCCGTCGGGAGAATGCCAATACCTTATATTATATGTCGGCTTTGAGTTAATACGAACATTTACTTATGCTACTATGAATCGATTCTTGCAGACCTACGGCGCTCACTACCGGGCCCTGTTCACACTGGGGATGCCTATCGTGGTGGGGCAGTTGGGAGTAATCATCCTGGGCTTTGCCGACACCTTGATGGTGGGGCATCATAGCACCGTGGAGTTGGGGGCTGCTTCCTTTGTCAACAACATGTTCAATCTGTGCATCATCTTCAGTACTGGGTTCAGCTATGGCTTGACGCCGGTGGTGGGGGCGCTCTATGGCGGGCGGCGGTATGCCGAGGCCGGATTGGCCTTGCGGTGCAGCTTGGTGGCCAACACGCTGGTGGCCTTTCTGGAGATGGCGGTGATGACTGTGCTCTATCTCAACGTAGAGCGATTGGGGCAGCCCGCAGAGTTGATACCGCTCATCAAGCCTTACTATCTGGTGTTGCTGGTGTCGCTGGTGTTCGTCATGTTGTTCAATGCCTTCAAGCAGTTTACGGACGGCATCACCGATACCCGGACGGCGATGTGGATTCTGCTGGGCGGCAATGCCATGAATATCGTGGGTAACTATCTCCTTATTTACGGCAAGTTGGGATTGCCCGAACTGGGCTTGTTGGGCGCCGGACTGAGCACGTTGTTGTCCCGCATTGCGATGGTCGTGGTGTTTGCCTGGATCGTGTTGCGGGCCCGTCGTTTCCGCCGCTATCGGGTCGGGCTGTTGCGGCAGCGATGGTCGCCGGTGCTCTTCCGTCGGCTTCAGGCATTGGGCTGGCCCGTCGGACTACAGATGGGGATGGAAACAGCTTCGTTCAGCCTGAGCATCATCATGGTGGGCTGGCTGGGCACCATAGCTTTGGCGTCGCACCAGATCATGCTGACCATCTCGCAGTTCACTTTCATGATGTTCTACGGCATGGGGGCGGCGGTGGCCGTACGCGTCAGCAACTTTCATGGTGTGGGCGACGTGTGTAATGTGCGCCGCTCGGCCTCTGCGGGCTTCCACCTGATCCTGATGATGGCGGTGGTGCTGCTTAGCATCATTTTTGTCTGTCGTTATTCGGTGGCCGGCTGGTTCACGGACAGTGCCGAGGTGGCAGCGCTGGTGCCGGCCTTGTTCCTGCCGTTCCTGGTCTATCAGTTTGGCGACGGTTTGCAGATCACTTTTGCCAACGCTTTGCGCGGCATTGCCGATGTGAAGCCGATGATGTTCATGGCCTTCATTGCCTATTTTGTTGTCTCTTTGCCGGTGGGCTATCTGTTTGCCTTCGTGCTGGACTGGGGACTGGTGGGCATCTGGGCCGCATTCCCCTTCGGACTGACCACGGCCGGGGTGCTGTTCTGGCTCCGCTTCCGCAGCCGGACTCGGGGGAATGAACCGGAGGGAGTTAGAAGGAGTTAGAGGGAGTCATCGCTTCACTCAAGGAGTTAGAGGCCAATGCCTTGTTACGTGCCATCGCCGGACCAACAATTGGCTTCTAACTCCCTCTAACTCCTTCTAACTCCCTCTAACTTCCTTAAATTAATGAACTTACATATATATGAACGACGTATCCCGCTTCAAGGTCATTGTCAGTTTCCTGGCGTTGCTGGCAGTGCTGTTCTTCTCTCTGTACTTCGTGCACAGGGAACTGGGAGTCCTCACGCAAAACGAGGGGAGCAACGTGCAATGGATGGACAGTTTGTCCGTACTGTTGAAGGAGAAGGATGACAATACCATCCGCATCCTGCGTACCTTGGCCGAGGCCAACGACAGCCTTATCTCCACGGCCGAAATAGAAGACATTATCACCAGTCAGGACACCATCGTGCTGCGTCCCCGCATCCAGCGTCATGTGGTGCACCATCGGGACACCGTCGTGTCGCCCTCTTCGCCTCCCAAGAAGAAGGGCTTTTTCAAACGCTTGCGCGATGCCTTCTCTACGCCCAAGCCGGATTCGGTCATCATACAGGTGAAGACCTCTGTGGAATATACGGTGGATACTCTGATTGATGTCTATAATCCGATAGACTCCCTGCAAGCCCGCCTGCGCGAGGTCGTGAGGCGCGAGCGCGAGGTGAACGACGGTATCCGTCGTCGCAAGAACCGCCTCCAGGCTGTCAATACCCAGCTGACGGCCCGCATCGATACCCTGCTGAAGCATTATGAAGAGAAAACCTTGCAGCGCGCGCGTGAAGATGCCGAACGCCGGCAGGAACTGCGCCTGCATTCGGCGCGTACCATCGGGTCCATTGCCGTGGGGGCTGTCTTGCTGGCTGCCTTTTTCCTGGTGCTGATAGGCCGTGACATTGCCCGGAACAACCGCTATCGGCGCGAACTGGAGGAAGCGCGCAGCAGGGCCGAAGACCTGCTGGCCGCACGCGAGCGGATGATGCTTGCCATTACGCACGACTTCAAGGCGCCGTTGGGTTCTATCATAGGTTATGCCGACCTCCTGTCGCGGCTCACGGTGGACGGGCGGCAGCGTTTCTACCTGGACAACATGAAGCAATCCTCGCAGCATCTGCTGAGGCTGGTGACCGACCTGCTGGACTTCCATCGGCTGGACCTGCACAAAGCCGAGGTCCATCAAGTGCCTTTCCATCCGGCACGCCTGTTGGAAGAGGTCTGTATCAGTTTCCAGCCTCTCACTGCGGACAAGGGCTTGGAGTTACAGCGGCAGGTGGCGCCCGAGTTGTCGGCCGCATACGTTTGCGACCCGTTGCGTCTGCGTCAGATTATCAACAACCTGCTGTCCAATGCCGTGAAGTTTACGGAGCACGGCAGCATTACGCTTTCGGCCGGATACGAAGACGGGCGCTTGGTCGTGTCGGTGGCCGACACGGGGCAGGGCATGGACCCGTCCGACTGCGAACGCATCTTCCGCGAGTTTACCCGTCTGCCCGGTGCCCAGGGGCAGGAAGGCTTCGGACTGGGGCTTTCCATCGTGCGGATGCTGGTGCAGCTCTTGAAAGGAACTATCCACGTAGAGAGCGAACCGGGCAAGGGCAGCACCTTCACGGTCCGCATTCCGATGGGCCGGGCGCAGGAAGAAGTGCCTGCCAATGCGCTGGAACCGCCAGTGGCGACAGCGGTGGAGACCGTCGGGGAGGCAGCGGCAGAGGCGCCCCGCTTGTTGCTGATAGACGATGACCGCATCCAACTCATGCTGACGGAAGCCATGTTGAAGCAGCAGGGCATGATGGCTGTTTCGTGCCTGCAAGTGGATGAACTGCTGGATGCCTTGCGGGCCGGGCATTTCGATGCGTTGCTGACGGATGTGCAGATGCCCGCCATGAATGGTTTTGAATTGTTGCAGCTGTTGCGTGCCTCCAATATACCTCAGGCACGGACCATTCCGGTCATAGCCGTTACGGCCCGGAGTGACATGCAGCCCGAGGAATTTGTCACCCACGGCTTTTCCGGTTGTTTGCACAAGCCTTTCACGGTGAGCGAACTGAAGGAGGTCCTGGCCGGGGTGGGCGTGGCTGTGCAGCTTTCACAGGCGTTGCCGGAGGAGCAGACTGTTGCGTTGCTGTCGGCCGATGCGCCGGACTTTTCAGCCCTGACGGCCTTTTCGGGCGATGATGCGGAGGCGGCCCGTTCCATCGTGGAGAGTTTTGTGGAGGAAACCCGGGAGAACCTCCGCCGCATCCGTGAATCCCTGGAGAAGGACGATGTGGAGAGGCTTTCAGCCGTGGCACACAAGATGTTGCCGCTCTTCACCCTGATAGGAGCCAAGCGGGTGGTTGCCTTGCTGCGCCGGCTGGAGGCAGCGAAAGGCCGGACACTGGACGAAGAGTTGCGGACGGTCGCCACGGATGTCATGGCCGGTGTTGAAGACGTGCTGCGGGCGGTGCGGTAGGTGGATAGACCCGGCCTCTGGACGGAGATATCAGCGTGCATGGACGGAGATATCTCTGTGCGTGGGCGGAGATATCAGCGTGTTCGTCCGGAGATATACCTGTCCGGACGGAGGAAGCAGGGGCCTTGTTTCCCGATGTTTTTGGGAGAGAGATTTTGACCGTTTGGCAGAAAAGACTTATATTTGTGGCAAGTAAGTAAGTCACAAGAATTAAATGATAATTTATCTTTGAGGGATGGGAGGGAGTTATAAGGAGTTAGAGGGAGTTATAGGCCAATAGTGGGTCCGGCGATTTCCGGCATCAGCGATGCAAATGTGGTATTGGCCTTTAACTCCCCCAAGCGGAGCGATAACTCCGTCTAACTCCTTTTAACTCCTGCGGGCAAAGCCCGCTAAATTCCTATTTATCATATAAACTGAATATCAACATCTACTTATCAACTCAAGATGAAGATGATTATGGATAAAGTCCGTTTCACGTCCCCGGTGCGGACCGCTTGTATCGGATTGGGGTATCGCGGCAAACAACTGTTCGCCCTGTTGCGGCGGATTCCTTTTTTCCGGATCGTGGCCGTGGCCGATCCTTGCCTGGAGGCGAAGGATATGCCTTGCGGCATTGCCTGCTACGCCCGGGGGACGGACGATTATCTGCGCATGTTGGACGAGCAACGTCCGGAACTGGTGGTGGTAGCCTCGCCTTGGGCTTTCCACGTGCGGCATGCGGTGGATTGCATCAAGGCCGGTTGCAGGGTGGCCCTTGAAATCAAGGGTGGACTGGCGGAAGGGGAGTATGCTCCCTTGTCCGCCTTGGTCCGGCAGACCGGGCTGTCGGTATTCCCGTTGGAGAATACGCTGTTCCGGCGTGATATCCTTTCCGTTTACAACTTGGTGCAGGCGGGCGTGTTGGGCGAGATTGTCCACATGCGTGGCGGATACAGGCATGACTTGCGCGACCTGCTCCTGGACGACGAAGGACACCTGGGCAACCGCAAGAACACGGAGAGCGTGTGGCGGGCCCGTTTCTACCGCGAGCAGAACGCCGATGTCTATCCCACGCACGGCCTGGCACCCTTGTGCCTGATAGGCGGCATCAACCGCACCGACCGGATGCTGCGCCTGACCTCGTTTGCCTCGAAGCCCGCCGGACTGTTGCACCGCATCCGCGAGTTGGGGGGCGACGACCGCGTGCGGGTCACTTTGGGCGACGTGGTCATCACCCAGCTGGAGACGGAGCGCGGCGTCCTCGTTACCCTGACGCATGACACCACCTTGCCCCGGCCGCGCAGCCTGGATTTCGAGGTGCAGGGCACCCGGGGCTTGTGGCAGGGAGACACCCGCCGCATCTATGTGGAAGGTCCCGACAAGGCCGAGCGTTGGGAGGACGACGCTCCCTGGCTGTCCCGTTACGAACATGACTATTGGACCCGTTGGGGCCGGGAAGCCTTGGAGGCCGACCGTCACCACGAGGGCATGGACTACGTGATGCTGAAAGCCGTGGAGGAAGCCCTCATCGGCGGCAGGCCCTATCCGGCGACGGTGGACGACCTGGCCCTGTGGACGGCGGTGACCCCCCTGTCCGGGCGTTCGATAGCCGGGCGGTGCACGGTGGACTTCCGCTACGTATAGGCCGGCTCTTCTATTACCGTGTCATACAGGCCGATAGACTCGCCCGCATGGCGGTTGATGCCGGTGTAGTCCAGGCTGGCATCCTCATAGCGTTTGAACTTGTAGACGGCGTCGTTCATCAGCGGGCCGTTGAACACGCCGAGCGACACGAGCAACTCGAAGTCCTGCTGCGTCAGGCCCGTCACCTTGCGGAACAGGCCCGGTTCCAACTGTGTGATGACATCCTTCAGGCTGCGTTCCCGGTAGTCCGTCAGGTACATGAAGACGGGTATGCGCGTGGCAAACTTGATGAGCTTGTCCTGAATCTGCTTGCGCAGGCTCCGGTATTCCTTCTCTTCCTGCGTCAGTTCCTTTTTCTTTTCTTTGGATAGGTGGGCGTCCGCTTCGCGCTTGGCTTTCTTCACGGCATCGGACTTGTTGATGATGGTCTCGATGTCGCGGTTCAGCGTGCGGAAGCCTTCGATGTTCATCAGCGCGCGCAGGGCTTCGGGCGTGTCCATCAGGCGGCGCAGGGTGAGGTTGTCCACGTTCACCAACAGGGCGCTTTCCCAGCGGCGGGCCAGCAGGGTGGCGCTGGTGCCGCTCAGGGCCATGTCCAGGATGCCGGCTGCGTCTATCTGCTTCATGTGGCTGCCGTCGTAGGCCAGCACGGGCAGGAAGCGTATGAACTCCTCCACCTTTTTCTCCGGGTTGGACTCGTCCACGTTGAGGCGGCAGCTGTATTCGGCTATCTGGCGCAGGGCGCGGTCCGGGGCGAAGTCGAACACGTAGCATTCCTCCTTCAGGATAACGGTGCGGTTGGGCGAGAGCCCGTCCGGGTTTTGCAGCGTCCACGGGCTTTGCACGCGGAAGGCAGCCTGGAAGTAGGTTTCCGGGCTGGACGAGTTGCGCAGTATGAAGATGCCCGTCCACGGCTTCACGGTGACGCCCGTGGTCAGCTTGCCGCAGGACAAGGTGATGGTCTTGCTCTCCAGCGGCCGGGCCATGGCTTCCAGCACCGGGCCCAGGGCTTCTGCGCCGATGCACCCTTCGCTGCCGGCCGCCACCACTATCCGGTAGTCGTGGTAGAAGCGGTTCTGACGTTCGGCCAGCAGATTGCGCATGGCGTGGCAGGCGGCCACGCTGGGCAGGAACCAGAACGTGTGGTTCAGCACCTCGAGCAGCGGCGCGTGCGAGAACGGCATGGGCGGACGCTCCGCGCGCAGCTTCAGGTCGGAGACCATGTTTTCCGCATAGGCGCCGCGGATGAGGTCCAGCCATTTCTGTACCTCGTCCTTGTAGAGGAAGGCGGCCTGGCTGCCTTCGCCCTCGGCCTTGAAGAAGGTGTTGAGGTCGAACTCGTTGAACTCGCCCGCCAGGGCCACCGAGCGCAGCGCGTCAGGCAGCTGGTAGGTCATCAGCACCATGCGTGGCAGGGCGGCGTAGGGATTGTCCGGTCCCGTCCAGGCAGCCTTGGCGTGCTGCTCGTCGCTGTAGGTCCAGTTGTAGATTTGCTCTTCGATGAATTCGCCCGAACTGATGGCGCGGAAGGGAGTGCCGGACAGGTAGAGGTAGGCGTCGGTGGTGATGGGCAGGATGTCTTCGTCGAAGTCGGTCAGTCCTTCTCCCTCGGCAAACTCGCGTTCCCTCCGGTCCTCGGCGGCAAAGAGGTCCTTGGCGTGCTCGCGCCAGGCTCCGTAGTGATATTCGTCCAGGATGACGCAGTCCCAGTTCCACAGGTGTATCCATTCGTTCCGTTCCTTGATGCCGCCTGTCCGGTTGCGTCCCAGCAGGTCCTGGAACGAGCCGAAGCACACCACGGGGCGGTCCTTGTCCACGTCCTCTGCCGTGAGGGTGCCGCCGCGGGTGACGAACTGCCAGCCCTCGAAGTCGCGGTGGGTCAGCAGGTCCGTTTCCCAGGCGTTTCGCACGGCGGGCTTGAAGGTCAGTACCAACAGGCGCGTCCAGCCCATGCGTCGGGCCAGCTGGTAGGCGGCAAAGGTCTTGCCGAAGCGCATCTTGCAGTTCCAGAGAAAGTGGGGCGGCTTGTCGGGGCTTTCGCGTCGGCTGTGCTCGAAGTAGGCGGCGGTCTTCTCCACGGCCTCCTGCTGTTCGGGGCGCATGCGGAAGGTCTCGGTGCGGGCCAGGTCGGTGTCGTCCCGGCGGCGCACGGCTTCCACGGCCTGTCGCACGTCTTGTACCGTGCAGCGGAACCATTCGCCCGCAGGGTTGTCAACGTTCTTCATGCGGCGCAGGCGGTCGTGCACGTCGTGGTCGGTGAAGGTGGTGCCGTCTTCGCGCATGGCGGAGGCTTCGTAGCGGACGATGTAGGGCAGGGGGCCGGGGCGCAGCGTGGGGTATTGCTGGCGGATGCGTTGCTGCACGCCGACTGTGGTGTAGCCTACTTTCAGCAGGCCGCTGTATTGCGGGTTTGTGTCCTCGTAGGCGTATATCTCGGGAGTTACGTCGGGACGCTGGGGGAAGAAGGTAACAGGTGTCATAAGCATAAGGTATAGTTTATATTTGTCATTCGGGCAACTACAGATGGGTAGTCGGGCAAATGTCAGCGTCCGGTTGGCCGAAGAGAAACCGGTACTTGCCCGGCCGCTCGTTGCTATTTGCCCGACTGCATGGAAGTAGTTGGGCAACTTGTCGCCTGTAGTTGGGCAACTCACCGTCTGTAGTTGGGCAACTCGTCGTCTGTAGTTGGGCAACTACAGAAAGGTAGTCGGGCAACTACAGACGGAGGGTTGGGCGGGTGCTTTTTATTCCATCGGTCGAATCATACTTTCAATGAAGGTGATTTCTTCGTCTGTCAGGGCGTATTTCTTGTAGAGCATCTCATCGGTCCAAGGGTGGGAGAAGTCTTGGAGAGGGACGAGTTTAAATGTTCGAATTGAAACATCGGGAGAAACAATCGTTACTTGGCATAATAGTCTAACGAATTTTGTTTTTATATAGGAAAAACAATTCCTTGCTTCTTCTTCTGTGTCAAATACATCTATAACAACATATGATTCTGTAACTACTGCATTAGGTTCTACTATGAAAGTTTGGGACATTCTTAAAACTTGTCCGTTATCTTCTTCTGGTACGGAAGTAGATCTTGATGTAACGACCTTCCATTTGTCTAAAGTATCTATATTTTTCGATATGTACTTTTGTGGAATATATCCAAATCCAGATTTGGATTTCTTGGTATACAGTTTGATTTCTCCATTGTCTTTAAAATCCATGAAGTTCGTTCGTAGTCCGTATGGCTTTTGACTGAAAACCTTGGAGGATAACATCATTTCGTTAAGTGAAAGGACCTTCTTGACGATATTTCTTGTAAATGAGTCTCGTATGAAGAAGTCTAATCCAAATTCCAATTTAGGTCTTATGACTTCGGTGATATGCCTTTCATCATTATGATTGAATACTTTTACATTGTCGGATGAATAAGTGCTGTCCCAAAGAAAATAACATATACCGCCGCCATTTCTGATGCCAGGAAAACAATCTTGACTCTTCTTGTAGTCGTATATTACTCTCAGATGTTTGTCCTCCAGCATATTTTTTCTAAAATCATCCAGACCTCTTCCTCCACAATACCAACGGGAAGGAATAATCATGCATAAATAGGTAGGGTGTAGTTTTTTAGCTTGTTCTACAAATAAATTGTATATAGGTGTGGCACTGGTATTATTCCCTCCATCTTCCAGCTGATACGGCGGATTCCCGATAATCACATCAAACTTCATATTGAATATATTTTCCGGTTGGAGGGAATGAATGAACTGATAGGCATACGTTTCGCTACCCTCTTCGCGTTCGTACACCTCCTGGCTGGCGCCGCAGAAGCGGCAGCGTCCCCGTTCCCAGGTATGTTGTTGGGGCGTGTAGCGGATGTTTCCCTGCTCGTCGGTGAAGGCGGTGCAGACGGAGTAGCGTCCGTTGGCCCGCTTGCTGCAATAGAGGCTGCGGCGGGAGAGCAGGGAGGTCAGCTCCGTGATGGGCAGGCCGAAGAGCTGGCGGGTCATGATGTGGTTCACCCGCTCCTGCACGTCGGGGATTTGCGTGGCCAGGCCCACTATTAGCCGCCGGGCTATCTCGCGGAGGAAAACGCCCGTCTTGCACGCCGGGTCCAGGAAGGTGGCCTGCGGGTTGCTCCACAGGTCGGGAGGCAGGAGGTCCAGCATGCGGTTGGCCACGACGGGCGGGGTAAAGACTTCGTCGTTGCTCAGGTTGGCCAGGCACGACAGGACGTCGGGGTTATAGCGGTTCTGCATCTTGGGTATGGATTTTCAGGTAGTGAATCAAGGGATATTCGGCCTTGGGGGTGGGGATGAAGGCTTCGTCGCCCAGGTCGGAGAAGAGGTTGGGGCCGGCCATGGGCTGGTTTTTGAGGAGCATGTCCAGTTCGAAGTCGCGCCGTTTGATGAGGCCGCTGCCGTTGACGGCCGTCCACTCGCTGAAGGTGATGGCTTCGTGTCCGTCCGGCGTGCGCAGGGTCAGGGCGTCGCCCCACAGAATGTTGCGGCGGAAGACGTAACGGATGCTCCGCAGGTAGTCGCCTGCGGGGTCGGTTGTTGGGAAGAGGGGCAGGTAGGTGTCGCGGAAGAGGGCGTAGAGCCGTTCGCGGCATTCGGCCACGTTGTCCTCCAGCAGTTCGATGCCATAGAGGCTGGCGGCGGCAATGAGGGCGTAGAGTTCGTAGTCGGGGCGCGAGGCGGCGTGTCGTCGGCGGACAACGGCCAGCTTGCGCTCCAGTATCTTGGCAAGGAAATTTCCGTTGCCGCAGGCGGGTTCCAGGAAACGCGAATCGATGCGCTCCGTCTCCTGCTTCACGAGGTCGAGCATGGCGTTCACCTCGCGGTCGGCCGTGAAGACCTCGCCGTAGGTGGACACGCGCTCCTTGGACTTGATCCGCCGGGGAGCGGAGGAAGTCGGGGTGGATGGGTTCATGCGCTACATGTTTGTGCGCAGGCTAATCTATTCTAATGCAGGGAAGCCAAGTGACCAAGAGTATAGACAAAAGAGAAGCGCGGACTTCCCTTATCTAACTCTGGGTACTTGGCCTAACCCTGCTTAACAGATAAGTTCCGCCCACGCTATAGCGCAGGCGTTTACTGAACTTATTCGTGTTAAGCAACTCATCTACGGCCAAGTTTCAGAGTTTACCGAATAAATAGCAAACGCTAATTAATACTATGTCAAAAAAGTCGTGGCAAAGTTAGCAAAGATTCCCTTACGGCCAATAGCTGTGGGCTATGTTTTAGGAACATTATACAAATTGGCCGGCCTGTCCTCCAAGGATGTATGCGTTGCTTCTGTGGCGGAGGCTGGATACGATAGAATGAAATGGTTAAATATGATTACATATCAATGCCGAGGTAAAGCCCTGGAAGCAGCTTGGGGCGTTGCTGTTTTGCGAGTGGTTTTCCCTGTCCGATGGCTTATGAGATGCAAGAAGAGGGAAAGATGGTTGTGTGTAAATATTTAATAATCAATGAGATGTTAAATACCTTGTGAGGCGGTTTCGCTATCTCTTCGTTTCACCTTTGCTTTTCCTTCGCTTTTCCTTTGCTTTTCCTTCGCTACAGGTCTCTTTGGGAAGCAGTGAAAAAGGGGCGTGGAAGGGGAACTGTCCCGAATGGAGAGAAAGTTGTTCAGGATTGATAATATATGTTGACATAGAAAGATTTTCTTTCCCGTCCGCGCCGGATTATGGGAAATAATCGTTTACTTTGTGCATCATAAAATGGAAAAAAGGATATGGCAGAAGAAGAGGTCTTGAAGAAAAAAAGTCCGTGGTTGCGGGCGGCCTTGTGGGTGCTGCTCACGCCGGTAGCCTTGTTCGTGCTGCTCATGGTGCTGCTCTATGTGCCTCCGGTGCAGGATTTCATCCGTCGCCAGGCGGTGTCGATAGCGGGCGAGGCCACGGGTATGCAGTTTGCCGTGGAGCGGATAGACCTGCGTTTCCCGCTGGACCTGCTGGTGAGGGGCGTACGGGTGGTACAGCCGGCGGACAGCGTGACCGCTGCACCGGACACCCTGCTGACCTTGGGCAACCTGAGCGTGCGTGTGCAGGCCTGGCCTTTGCTGCGGGGACAGGTGGAAGTGGACGGCGTGTCGCTGGAAGACGTGTCGGTCAATTCGGCCGGCCTGTTGGAGGGGATGCGGCTGGAAGGCACCTTGGGACGCTTCTTTCTTCGCAGTCATGGAGTGGACCTGAACCGCGAAAGCGTGATCCTGAATGAAGTGACATTGGAGGATACGCATCTGCGGATGGCCTTGGCCGATACCACCGCGTCGCCGCCGGACACGACCTCTACGCCTGTCCGCTGGAAGGTGTTGCTCCACGCTTTGCAGTTGAAGAATGTTTCCGTGGACCTGCAGATGCCGTTGGATTCCCTGCATCTGTCCGCCCGTTTGGGTGAGGCCCGCATGGATGAAGCCGAGGCCGACCTGGGGCGTCAGGCATACGGCTGGCAGAAGTTCCTGCTGACCGGCACCAGCCTGGACTATGACACCGGTATGCCGCGGGACACCACCGTGACGGCCGCCGGGCTCGACCCCTCGCACCTGTCTGTGCGTGATGTGCGGATAGGCATTGATTCGGTCCGTTACGTAGGGCGGGAGATGAACGCCGTTATCCGTGAGTTTTCCCTGAACGAACGTTCCGGCCTCCGTATCGCCTCATTGACGGGGCGTCTGACGGCCGACTCCACCTTGATACGTGTCCCCTTCCTGCAACTGACCACCCCGCACAGCCAGATTGATTTGGCCGCACAGACTTATTGGGAACTCATCAATATCCCCACTACGGGCCGTCTGTCCGCCCGTCTGGATGCCCGTATCGGCAAGCAGGACGTGCTGTTGCTGGCCGGTGGCCTGCCGGAGAGTTTCAAGAAGTCCTATCCGTTCCATCCGCTGGTAATCCGTGCCGGCACGGAGGGCAATCTGAAACAGATGCAGATCAGCCGCTTTGCCGTGGACCTGCCCGGAGCGTTCTCGCTCAGCGGCGGGGGTGAATTCTGGAACCTGACGGACAGCCTGTCGCGCAGCGGCAATCTGGACCTGGAGATGCAGACGCGCGACCTGAACTTCCTGACCGCTCTGGGCGGACTGATGCCAGACAGTTCCTTGGTCATTCCGGACAGCATGCAGCTGGGTGCCCGTCTGGCCGTGGAGGGTAATGCTTGCACGGCTTCGCTGGACTTGCAGGAGCATGAAGGCTCCCTGGACCTGGCGGCTGCCTACGACCTGGGCAACGGGCGTTACCAGTTGGAGCTGGCTGCCGATTCGCTTCAGATTCATCACTTCCTGCCCAAGGATTCCCTATATGCCTTGTCGGCCCGGCTGAGGGCTCAGGGGCAGGGCTTCGACCTGGCTTCGGCCCGCACCTCCGCGCAAGTGGACTTGGCTTTGGGAAGCCTGCAATACGGTCGTCTCAGCCTGACGGATGTCGATTTGCGGGCGGCGTTGCAGGCATCGGTCGCTTCGGTGCGGCTGCACAGCGACAATGCCCTGCTTCGGATGAAGATGGACGCCGACCTCCGCCTGGACCGCAACTATATGGACGGCAAACTGAATCTGAACGTGCAGGATGTCGACTTGCATCGCTTGGGGCTGGTTTCCCAAAAACCGGAGCATCCCCTGGCTTTCGACCTGGCTGCCGAAGCACGCCGTGACTCCATCAAGTTGCATCTGGGCTCCGGCGATTTGGATTTTGATTTCAAGGCCCGCAGTACGTTGAAGACACTGCTGGAAAAATCTGATGCTTTCATGGCCCTTCTGATGCAGCAGTGGGAAGACCGTCGCCTGGACCATGCGGCGTTGCGCCGTATCCTGCCATCGGCGGGCATGCAGCTGACGGCGGGGCACGACAATCCCGCGGGTGACTTGCTGGCTGCGCAGGGAATGGCCTTCGACCGCCTGAAAGTTCAGTTTGGTTTCACGCCGGAGTGGGGCATCAACGGACGGGCCTCCGTGGAGGGGTTCCGGACCGATTCCCTGCGGCTGGACACGCTCTTCTTTGCCGTCCACCAGGATACGACCCGGATGCAGTTGCAGGGAGGGGTCATTAATGGTCCCCGCAATCCGCACTTTACTTTCCGCAGTCTCCTGACGGGCGAAATACGCAACGAGGATGCCGAACTGACCGTGAACTATACCGATGCCGAGGGGAATACCGGTATCCTGCTGGGAGTCAATGCCCGTCCCCTGACCGAGGGACACGGACGGGGTAACGGCGTGCTGTTGCGCCTGACGCCCGACGAGCCGGTTATCGCATACCGCAAGTTCCGTTTTCAGGAGGGTCGGAACAGCATCTATCTGCACAAGAACATGCGCGTCTATGCCAACATCGATATGGAGGGCGGCGACGGGATGGGGTTCCGGATGCAGTCCGATGTGGGTGACACGGTCTCCTTGCAGAACGTCAACGTGGAGCTGAGCCGTTTCCGCCTGAGTGAACTGAGCCGGGTGCTGCCCTATTTGCCGCGGCTGACCGGCCTCTTCACCATCGAGGCCAATTACATACAGACACCCGAAGCCTTGCAGTTGGCCGCCGAGGCCGATATTGATTCGCTGACCTATGAGGGGCGTCCGGTGGGCGACCTGGGAGCAGGTGTCACCTGGTTGCCTGCCTCGGACCAAAGCCATTACCTCAGTGCCTACGTGGCCTGCGATGACCGGGAGGTGATGACGGTAGATGGTCTGTTGGGCACGGAAACCGATAAGGACGCTCTCTCGTTGGATGCCTCGCTGGAGCGGCTGCCACTGTCCGTGGCCAATGCCTTTGTGCCGGACGGAATGGCTTCTTTGTCCGGTCATCTGAATGGGGCCGTCTCTCTGCGGGGGACGACGGCGAAACCCGACCTCCGGGGCAGTCTGCAGATGGATACGGCCTCTGTATTCATCCGGCAGTTGGGGGCACGCTACTATTTCGACGGACGGCCTGTGCGCATCGCCGACAACCGGCTGACGTTTGACAAGTTCTCCCTCTACACAACCAGCCGTAATCCGTTCGTCATCGACGGTTCGGTCAGCTTTGCCGATCCGGCTCGTCCGTCGGCCGACTTGACCTTGCAGGCCGTCAATTATAATCTGCTGGACGCTCCCCATACTCGCGAGAGCCTGGTCTATGGTAAGGTGTTCGTGGATATCAACGCGGCTGTGCGCGGGCCGTTGGATGCCCTGACGATGCGTGGCAACATGAATCTGCTGGGCAATACCAACGTGACCTATGTCCTGACAGACTCTCCCTTGACGGTAGAGGACCGTCTGAGCGGCCTGGTCACCTTTACCTCCTTTGCCGACAGCGTGGCGACGGATACGCTGCAAGTAGCTGCCGTCCCCTTGGGCGGGATGGAAATCTACATGTCTCTGCACATCGATGAGGCCGTGCGCTTGCGGGCTGATTTGACCCCGGCAGGTGACAAATACATCGAACTGGAGGGAGGCGGCGACCTCAACTTGCAATATACGGCCCAAGGGGATATGAGCCTGACGGGACGTTATACCTTGTCCGGAGGCGTGATGAAATATTCCTTGCCCGTCATTCCCCTGAAGGAGTTCCGTTTCAATACAGGCAGCTACGTGGATTGGCGCGGCGACCTGATGAATCCCACCCTCGACCTGAAGGCTACGGAGCGGATGCGTGCCTCTGTGGCCGACGGAGAGGGAGAAGCCTCGCGCATCGTCAACTTCGACGTCAGCATCGGCATTACGGGTCGGCTGGAGTCGCCCGACCTCATCTTCGACATCGCAGCGCCTGAGGATGCTACCGTGCAGAACGAGTTGCAGGCCATGGGAGCCGAAGAACGCAGTAAGCAGGCCATTGCCATGCTGGCCACGGGTATTTACCTGAACAGTGGTGCCAAGGGGGGAGGCTTGTCCATGGGCACGGCTCTGAACAGTGTCCTCCAAAGCCAGATCAACGCCTTGGCCGGATCGGCCGTGAAGAACGCCAGTATCAGTGTGGGCGTGGAAGACCGTACGTCCGCCGAGACGGGCAGTACGCAGACCGACTATAGCTTCCGCTACTCGCAACGGTTCTTCAACGACCGCTTCCAGGTAGTCATCGGCGGCAAGGTGTCTACCGGTGCCAATGCCACCAATTCCGCCGAATCCTTCATCGACAACATCTCGCTGGAGTATCGGCTGGACAATTCGGGCACGCGCTATATCCGGGTGTTCCATAATAAGAACTACGAAAGCGTGCTGGACGGAGAGATTACGGAAACGGGCGTCGGCCTCGTGCTGCGCCGCAAACTGGACCGTCTGGGCGAACTGTTCATCTTCCGTAAGAAGAAGCCGCGCAGCGTCGGGGAGGAGGAAGAAGCCGCCCCCGAACCGAAGTAATCTATGATAAGTAACCACTAAGAGGAATTATATGAGAAGGATAGCTATACAACGCTTGGGACGCTTCCTATATATAATGATAGGTATGTCGCTCCTGGCCGCCTGCTCCACCACGAAGCACCTGCCCGAGGGAGAAATCCTTTACATCGGCCAGCGGCCTACATTGGTGGACAATCCCCAGCCCACGTCCGTGGGCGAGACCGCCTTGGAGGAAGTAGAGGCCGCCCTGGCCAAGGCACCCAACAATTCGTTGTTGGGCAGTACCTCGGTACGTATCCCTTTTCCCTTGGGGTTATGGGTGTACAATGGCTTCCGGAAATACGAAAAAGGGCTGGGACGCTGGATATTCAACCGCTTTGCCGCCGAGCCGGTGCTCCTGTCTGCGGTGAATCCCGATATCCGCACCCAGGCTGCCACCAACCTGTTGCACGACTACGGCTATTTTCAGGGGACGGTGAGCCATCAGGTCCTGCCCCATGCCAAAGATTCGCTCAAGGCCCGTGTTCAGTATGCTGTCAACATGGGACGTCCCTATTTCATCGACACGGTAGATTACCGGGGTTTCACACCGCGCACGCTTGGCATCCTGAAGTTGAGTCGTCGTCGTTCCCTCATTCGTCCGGGCGAGCAGTTCAACGTGCCCGACCTGGACGGCGAGCGCACCCGCATCAGCAATCTGTTGCGTAATGTGGGCTGTTATTATTTCCGTCCGGACTACCTGACCTATCAGGCCGATACGACTCTGGCGCCTGGGCGTGTCTCGCTCCGGCTGGTTCCCGTGGCGGGGATGCCCGCCGTGGCCGAGAAGCCTTTCCGGTTGGGGAACAAGTCTTTCCACTTGTTGGGCAAAAACGGCGAGGCGCCCAATGACAGTCTGGTCTACAAGGACCTGACCATACATTTCCACGACAAACTGCGGGTCCGTCCCAATATGCTGTACCGCTGGATGGACTACCAGAATTTCCGCTACAAGCGCCAGGTCGAAGACAGTGCCGGCATATCCCGCCAGCGTTCGGCCCGGAGTCTTTACAGCCTTTATCGTCAGACTCGCGTGCAGGAACGATTGGCCAGCATCGGTATCTTCAAGTATACGGAGATGCAGTATGTACCCCGCGATTCGGCCTTGGTCTCCGACACTTTGGACGTGCATGTCATTGCTGCATTGGACAAGCCTTACGATGCCGAACTGGACTTTAACGTCAAGATGAAGAGCAATAATCAGACCGGTCCCGGTGCCTCGTTCACTCTGACGAAGAACAATGTCTTCGGCGGAGGCGAAAAGTGGAACGTAGAACTGAAGGGTTCTTATGAGTGGGCAACGGGCAAGCATACGTCGTCCGCCATGAACAGTTACGAGTTGGGTGTGGCCACGTCCCTCATCTTTCCCCGTGTGGTCTTTCCGCGGATGGGGGGCAACGAGTATGACTTCCCTGCCACCACCACCTTCCGTCTTTATGTCGACCAGATGAACCGTGCCCGCTACTACAAGTTGCTGGCTTTCGGCGGGAATGCCACCTATGATTTCCAGCCCAAGGCTACATCGAAGCACAGTTTTACCCCCTTTCGGCTGACCTTCAACGTGCTGCGGGATCCTACGGAGGAGTTCCAGCAGTTGCAGCAGGAGAATCCGGCCCTTTACGTCAGCCTGCGCAACCAGTTCATTCCGGCCATGGAGTACACCTACACCTATGATAACAGTTCCCAGCCCCGTCGGCGCCATCCCGTCTGGTGGCAGACTACGCTGACCTCGGCCGGTAACGTCACTTCCGTCATCTACAGGGCGTTGGGGAAGTCTTTCAGCGAGGAAGGCAAGGAATTGCTGGGTGTGCCTTTCGCCCAATTCCTGAAGGTGAATACGGAGTTCCGCTATAATTATCGCATTGACCGCAACAATTCGCTGGCTTCGCGTGTCGCTCTGGGCGTCATCTGGTCGTATGGCAATGCCACTACGGCTCCCTATACGGAGCAATTCTACGTGGGCGGCGCCAACAGTGTGCGTGCCTTTGCCGCGCGCAACATCGGTCCCGGCGGTTACCCGGCCGACGAGAACGACACGTATTCCTTCATCAACCACGTGGGCGATATCCGTTTCGAGGCCAACCTGGAATATCGCTTCCGCATCATCAGCGACCTGCATGGAGCGGTCTTCCTGGATGCGGGCAATGTCTGGCTGATGCGTGATGATCCTTCGCGGCCTGGCGGCGCCTTCCGTCTGCGTGACTTTCCGGAGCAGATAGCCTTGGGCACGGGGGTGGGAGTGCGCTATGACTTGGGGTTCCTGGTGTTCCGCCTGGATTGGGGCATCGCCTTGCACGACCCTTACGATACGGGCAAGTCCGGCTATTACAACATCCGTAATTTCATGGACGGAACGGCCTTGCATTTTGCCATAGGCTATCCCTTCTGAAAAAGGGGGCAGGAGTGGCTCATTGCAAAAATAAAGTGCCGGAGCAGCTACGACTTATGCGTTAATTTTCGTACTTTTGCGCCATGTAACATCATTAACCTTTAAATACATAACAACAATGAAACCTACTCTTTTTCTGCTGGCTGCCGGCATGGGCAGCCGCTACGGTGGTTTGAAACAACTGGATGGTCTGGGCCCCAATGGCGAAACCATCATGGACTATTCCATTTATGATGCCATTCATGCCGGTTTCGGCAAGCTGGTCTTTGTCATCCGCAAGGATTTCGAACAGGATTTCCGTGACAAGATTATTTCGAAGTACGAAGGACATATCCCGTGTGAGCTGGTATTCCAAGCCTTGGATGCCCTGCCCGAAGGCTTCACCTGCCCGGAGGGTCGCACGAAGCCGTGGGGAACGAATCACGCCGTGCTGATGGGCGAGCCCGTCATTCATGAACCTTTCGCGGTGATTAACTGTGATGACTTCTACGGCCGTGACTCTTTCCAGGTGATGGGCAAGTTCCTGTCTGCCCTGCCCGAGGGTGCGAAGAATACGTATGCCATGGTGGGCTTCCGCGTGGGCAATACGCTGAGCGAGAGCGGCACCGTATCGCGCGGCATTTGCGGTACGGACGAGCATCGGATGCTGACGTCGGTGGTGGAACGCACCAAGATCCAGCGCATGGACGGCGAGGTGAAGTATCTGGACGATGACGACCAGTGGGTAGCTACGCCCGAGACGACGCCCGTCAGCATGAACTTCTGGGGGTTCACACCCGATTATTTCGCTTACAGCCGCGATTATTTCCGTGGCTTCCTGTCCGACCCGAAGAATATGTCGAACCTGAAGAGCGAGTTTTTCATCCCGCTGATGGTGGACAAGCTCATCAAGGACGGCACGGCTACGGTAGAAGTATTGGACACGACGAGCAAGTGGTTCGGCGTTACTTATCCTGAAGATCGCCCGGCGGTGGTCGCCAAAATCAAATCGTTGGTGGAAGCCGGTGAATATCCGGAGAAACTGTTCTGATTCCAACAGGCTGAACCTGTTGTGGATTTTTTTTGAAGGATGCGGACTTTGCAGTTTGAGCGGACAAGGAGTAAAATGAGTCTGCCGGCCTGCAAGGTCCGCATTATTGATGGGTGTTCCGGCTGTCGTCTCTGCTTGTTTTTCTCATTGTTGTGCTGTGCGTATCTGTTGCGTTGGCAGGGGGGTCATTCGCCGAGAGCCAGCGTCAGTACCTCTTCTGCCTTGTCCACGATGTGGGCGGGGCTTGCTTCTTCCAATTCCGTCCGCGGGCGGAATCCCCACGTGACCCCACATGCCTCTACACCTGCATTGCGCGCCGTCTGCATGTCCACGCCCGAGTCTCCGACATAAAGCACGTCCCGGGGGGCGACAGGGGCTTGCTGCAGGATGTCGTGTACGATGGCGGGGTCGGGCTTGACGGGGACGCCCTCGCGTTGTCCCAGGACGGAGGCGAAACGGATGCCGGGAAAATAGTGGGCAATGAGTTTCGTCGTGGCTTCCTGGTATTTGTTGGAGGCTACGGCCACAAGAATCCGGCGGGCCTGCAGCTGTTCCAGCAGTTCGGGGATGCCGGGATAGGGGCGGCTCATGTCAGCATTGTGGAGGTTGTAATAAGGGATAAATTCGGCGCGTACGCGGAGCACGTTCTCCGGGGTTTTCTGGCCTTCGGGCAGGGCGCGTTCGAAGAGTTTGTTGATGCCGTTGCCCACCATGAAGGGATAGGCCGAGGCTTCGTGGGTGGGGTAGCCCAAGGCGTGGAGGGCGTGGTTGGTGCTTTGTGCCAGGTCGGCGATGGTGTTCAGCAACGTGCCGTCCAGGTCGAATATAACGAGTTTCTTCATTGCGGGTAAATCCTTTTAATTCTTATTTTTGACGGCGCAAAGATACGATTTACGCAGATTCTTCCTATCTTTGCAACCTCAATTTAAGTTAATAAGGCTGTAAGTTGGTAAGTTTGCAAGTTGGTAGCTTGGTAAGTTTTCAGGTTGGCATACACAGTGGCCGACGGGCTCAAGGACTTAAAAACTCAAGAACTTAAAGCCTCAAAAACTAAACAATACGACTATGAGTTACAATTTGTTGAAAGGAAAGAAGGGCATCATCTTCGGTGCCCTGAACGAGCAGTCCATCGCTTGGAAAGTGGCCGAACGGGCCGTCGAGGAAGGTGCCACTATCACGTTGTCCAATACGCCGGTGGCCGTGCGCATGGGCCAGGTTTCTGCCTTGTCCGAGAAGCTGAACGCAGAGGTTATTCCGGCGGATGCCACCAGCGTAGCGGACCTGGAGAACGTCTTCAAGCGTTCGATGGAGGTCCTGGGCGGACAGGTGGACTTCGTGCTTCACTCCATCGGCATGTCGCCCAACGTGCGCAAGAAGCGCACCTACGACGACCTGGACTATGACATGCTGGGAAAGACGCTGGACATTTCGGCCCTCTCTTTCCACAAGATGATCCAGTCTGCCAAGAAACTGAACGCCATTGCCGAGTACGGCTCCATCGTGGCCTTGAGCTATGTGGCTGCCCAGCGCACTTTCTTCGGTTATAACGATATGGCCGATGCCAAGGCGTTGCTGGAGTCTATAGCCCGCAGTTTCGGGTATATCTATGGGCGTGAGCACCACGTGCGTGTCAATACCATTTCCCAGTCGCCCACGATGACCACGGCAGGATCGGGTGTGAAGGACATGGACAAGCTCTTCGACTTTGCCAGCCGCATGTCTCCCCTGGGTAACGCTTCGGCTGACGAGTGTGCCGACTATTGCATCGTGATGTTCTCCGACCTGACCCGTAAGGTGACCATGCAGAACCTCTATCACGACGGCGGTTTCTCCAGCATGGGCATGAGCCTCCGGGCCATGAACACCTACCAGAAGGGCTTGGAGGACTATATGGACGAGAACGGAAACATCATTTACGGATGATGATTTATGTGTAAGTAGCTGGTAGCCAGTAGTTAGCGGTCGGCGGAAGAGCGTTTTCCCCCGTTTCCTGCTAATTATTGGCTACTGTCGAATTGTCGAATTGTCGAACAACGAAAAACGAGATGACTCCAGCCCTTTATCTCCTTCCCGTCACCTTGGGCGATACGCCTATAGACTGGGTGCTGCCTGCCCGCAACAAAGAAGTGATTGCCGGCATCCGCCATTTCATTGTGGAGGATGTGCGTTCGGCGCGCCGTTTCCTGAAGAAGGTGGACCGCGAGGCGGACATTGACGCGATGACGTTCTATCCGCTGAACAAGCATACGTCTCCGGCCGACATTTCCGGCTATCTGAAACCGCTGGAAGAGGGATGGCCGATGGGCGTGATTTCCGAGGCGGGATGTCCGGCCGTGGCAGACCCCGGTGCGGACGTGGTGGCCATTGCCCAGCGCAAGCAGCTGCGGGTGGTGCCGCTCGTGGGGCCGTCGTCCATCATTCTTTCCGTGATGGCTTCGGGGTTCAACGGACAGAGTTTCGCCTTCCACGGCTATCTGCCCATCGAGCCGGAGGAACGCGCCAGGAAGCTCCGGCAACTGGAGCAGCGCGTCTACAACGAGCATCAGACGCAACTCTTCATCGAGACGCCGTATCGCAACAACAAGATGATGGAGGACATTCTCCGCACCTGCCGCCCGCAGACGCGTCTCTGCATTGCGGCCAACATCACGTGCGAAGGCGAGTATATCCGGACCAGGACGGTCCGTGAATGGCAAGGCCGGTTGCCGGACCTGTCTAAGATTCCTTGTATTTTTCTCTTGTACCAATGAGGTCCTTCAGCGGTTCGTATTCATGCTCCAGGAACTTGCTGAAATAGTTTTTCCCCAGGTTTTGCTTGATTTGGCGGAAGGTCCACAGTTTGCCTTTTCCCCGCAGGACGTCGTCGTTTTCCAGTTCGAAGGTGCATAGGAAGACCAGCCAGCGGGTTGTATCGTCCCGGTAGTAGTATTTGAAGTGGTAGTGCAGGTTTTGCAGGGAAGCCTCCGGCAGCAGTCCGTGCAGGATTCTCCGGGCAGCCTGGCTGATGTTCTCGCCATAGATGAGGTAGCCTTCCAGGGGGAGGTCGTTCTTGCCGGGTTCGTCGAGGGTCGTTTCAGGGCGGGGTGCCAGGTAGAGCATGTTATAGGCCGTGATGGCGATGCGCACGACGGGGTAGATGGCTTCCCGGTCGTCGTGCAGGATGCCGGGCAGCAGCGGTCTTCTCCCGATGACTTTGCCCTGGGCGTTCACCACGGGTACGAAGCCTTTCCGCTTCAGGTGCTTGTTGAAGTAGCAGATTCCTATCTGGTTGAGCAGGATGGGGAGAATCAGGACGCCCAGTGGGACATCTTGGGTGAGGAAGGTGCTGGTCCGGGCGAAGGCGGGTGCCAGGAGCAGCGTGAGCAGGGCGATGAGGCCGTGCGTCAGGACAAGGATGAACAGGATGCGGGCCGACACGATGGCGGCTTCGATGCTCTGGACGAGGCGGTGACGGCGTTTGTCCAGCAGCAGGCGCGTCCACGACCGTCCGAACAGGAGGAGTCCCAGGGCGGGGATGAAGATGCTCCCTTCGACAAAGAGGGGCAGGCTGGTCTCCGTCCAGGAGAGGGGCAGGAAGAGCAGCAGCGACAGGACGGCTGTGGTGGTGTAGAGCAGGAGGGGCCTGTTCTGCCAGCACGCCAGGATGAACAGGAGGCCGGTCCCTGTCCCGGCATACAAGGCTGTTTCGGGGCTTGTGAAAAGCCCGGTGAGCACGGCGACGGCTCCGGGCAGGTAGCCCAGCGACAGGTTATATCTGTGGGGCAGGACTGGTTGATGGTTCATTTCCGTGACGTTTTATTCTTTGTTTTTGTGCCTTTCCGTCTTAACGCATGGAGGGCGGGAAATGTTCACGCTTTGTTCCGCAAGATGCTGCTTTGGTCGGCATGGTAGGACGAGCGAACCAGCGGGCCGCTCTCCACGTGTCCGAATCCTTTCCGCAGGGCGGTCTCCTTGTAGGCGGCAAAGCGGGCAGGCGTCACATACTCGGCCACGGGATAGTGCCGGTGCGAGGGTTGCAGGTATTGGCCGATGGTGAGCATCCGGCACCCGGCGGCACGCAGGTCGTCCATCAGTTCCTCCACCTCGGCGGGCGTTTCGCCCAGGCCCACCATGATGCCGGACTTGCACGTGATGCCGCTCGCGGCAATCTGTCTCAATACCTCCAGACTGGTCTCGTAGCGGGCGGCGCTGCGCACCAGGGGGCTGATGCGGCGCACGGTCTCCATGTTGTGTGCCAGGATGTCCGGGCGG
The DNA here is from genome assembly GCA_019118325.1 of Candidatus Bacteroides intestinavium. GTDB lineage: Bacteria > Bacteroidota > Bacteroidia > Bacteroidales > Bacteroidaceae > Bacteroides > Bacteroides intestinavium. The sequence continues at coordinate 4,533 of DWZE01000020.1, read as the reverse complement.
GCGTCGATGACCTGCCCGACCAGTTCCCGCCGTCCCTGGAAGTCCGGGATGAGCGCCTCGATGGTGGTGCCGGGGTTCAGGCGTCGGATTTCCGAGACGGTGCGTGCCCAGTGGCCGGCGCCCAGGTCGGGCAGGTCGTCGCGGTCCACGGAGGTGATGACGGCGTGCGAGAGTTTCATCAGCCGGACGGACTCGGCCACGTGCAGCGGTTCCCCCTCGTCCGGGGGGAGGGGGTGTCCGGTGCGTGTGTTGCAGAATTTGCAGCTGCGTGTGCAGATGTCTCCGGCAATCATGAAGGTGGCTGTGCCTCGTCCCCAGCATTCGCCCATGTTGGGACAGCGTCCGCTGCTGCAGATGGTGTGCAGGCAGTGTGAGTCGACGATGCGCTTGGTCTCGGCGTAGCGTTCGTTGGCGGCGATGCTGATTTTGAGCCACTCGGGCTTGCGTACTCTTTCGCTCATTTCAGGTGCGTGTTGAAGAAGTTCGTCAGTCGGGTGTAGAGGTGCATCCGGGTGTTGCCGCCAAAGATGCTGTGGTTGCGGTTGGTGTACAGCTGCATGTCGAACTGCTTGCCCAGCTGCACGAGGTGTTCGGCATACTCGGCGCAGTTCTGGAAGTGTACGTTGTCGTCGGCCGAGCCGTGTACCAGCAGGAGGTCGCCGTGCAGGTTTTCCGCGCGGGTGAAGGCGGAGGAAGCCCGGTATCCGTCGGCATTCTCCTGGGGGGTGCGCATGAAGCGTTCGCCGTAGATGGTGTCATAGTAGTTCCAGTCGGTCACGGCCGCCACGGCCACGCCGGCCTTGAACACGGGGGTTCCCTCGCTCATGCTCATCAGCGTCATGTAGCCGCCGAAGCTCCAGCCCCAGATGCCGATGCGTTCCTTGTCCACGTAGGGTTGCAGGCCCAGGTAGAGGGCGGTCTCCACCTGGTCGCGTGCCTCGCGGACGCCGAGGTTGAGGTAGGTGCATTTCTCGAAGGCCGCGCCCCGTCCGCCGGTGCCCCGTCCGTCCACGCAGGCGATGATGTAGCCTTGCGAGGCCATGTAGGTTTCCCAGCTGATGCCGAAGCGGTCCAGCACTTCCTGCGAGCCGGGTCCGCTGTATTGGTACATGATGACGGGATACTTGCGCGACTCGTCGAAGTCGGCGGGTTTCATCATCCAGCCGTTCAGCGTGGTGCCGTCCGAGGTCTGGAAGGAGAAGAATTCCTTGGCGGGCAGGGCGTATTCCGCGAGTTTCCGGTTGAGGGCGGCGTTGTCCACGAGGGTGGTCAGCGTCCGGCCCGTGTTGTCGCGCAGGGTGATGACGGTGGGTGTGTCGAGGCTGGTGTAGCGGTCGAGGAAGTATTTCATGTCCGTGCTGAACTGGGCGGTGTGGGTGCCTTCTTCGGCGGTGAGCCTTGTTTTGCGTCCCTTGCGGTCGGTCTTCCAGACGGCCTGGCGCAGGGGGCTGCCCTCGTTGCTGGTGTAGTAGAAGGTGCCGGTCTTCTCGTCGAGGCCCAGGAAGCTTTTCACTTCAAAGTCGCCCCGGGTGATTTGCTTGTCGAGGTTGCCGTTCAGGTCGTACCAGTAGAGGTGGCTGAAGCCGCTGCGTTCGCTCATGAAGACGAAGTGGCCGTCGTAGAAGCGGATGTTGTCGAAGGTGCCTTCCTTGATGTAGGTGTCGGTCTCTTCACGCAGGGCCAGGCGGCAGACGGTGCTGCGGGGGTCGGCCATGTAGAGGTCGAAGCGGTTTTGGTGGCGGTTGAGGGTGAATACGGCCAGCTTGTCCGCGTCGCGGGTGAAGCGGATGCGGGGGATGTAGGCGTCGGCCTCCAGCGGGAGTTTCAGCGTGCGGGTCACCTTGGTCTTGATGTCGAAGGTATGGACGGAGACTTTGGAGTTGGCTTCGCCGGTCTTGGGGTATTTATAGGTATAGGCGCCGGGGTATTTGGCGTAGTCCTCCCGGCGGGGTTTCTCGCCGGCATAGAGCGGGAAGGAGTAGGAGGGGACGGCCGATTCGTCCCAGCGCACGTAGGCCAGCATCTTGCTGTCGGCGCTGAACTCGAGGGCGCGGTCCATGGCGAACTCTTCTTCGTACACCCAGTCGGGGATGCCGTTGAGCACGGCGTTGCGCTGTCCGTCGGTGGTCACCTGGCTTTCGCTGTTGCCGTAGAGGCGTTTGACGAGGAAGATGTTGTTGTCGCGGACGAAGGCTACCATCGTGCCGTCCGGCGAGAAGACGGGCACCTGTTGCGGGCCACCGTCGGAGAGGCGTTCCACCTTGTTGTCGATGCGTCCCTCGGCGTTGCGCTTCAGGCTGTAGAGGTAGTGGACGGCTGTGTAGGAGTGGCGGTAGATGGGCGTGGTCTCCGTGGCGATGAGCAGGGTGCCCCCGTCCGGAGAGAAGCGGTAACTGTCGAACTGTCGAAAGGGGCACTCGCGTGCCTGGGTGGCGTCGAACAGGACTTCCACCTGCTGTCCCGTGCGGAAGGAATATTTGATGACTTGCGTCCCTGCGGCGTTCATCTGCGTGTAGTGTTCGCCGTCGCCGGGGATGGGCGTGACGCCGTAGATGTTTTCGGGATAGAACGCTCCGCCCACGACTTCTTCCAGCGTGAGGGGTTTCTTGCCTTGCGCGGCCAGTCCTGCGGGCAGGCCGAGGGCGAGGATGAGGATGAGGATGAGTTTTTGTTTCATTGTATATTATTTAATCGTTATATTTTTGCATAAATTTTCAACATCCAAGTGTGGAATAAGACCGTTTGTTTCTTGGTCATAAAGACCGTGAAATATGTTTAGCCCCCACACTTTATACATCAGAAACCGGATAGTTCAATGGGCTTTTAGACCCCGCATTCGCAATGATGGCTCACGATGTACAGATGTTGTTTTAATAAATCATTCAGACCATGACTTACGTTGGAATCGATGTCAGCAAGGCGACTTTCGTTGTCGCTTATTCGTCAGTCAAGACAAGCAGGACGAGAACATTCAAGAACACCGTAAAGGGAGTTCACGAGTTTATCCAGACCATTTCTCCGGCAACACATCATTGCGTGCTGGAAGCAACGGGCAATTACAGCGCGTTGCTTGTTTATCTGCTTTCAGAGGCAGGCATTACCGTCAGCCTTGAAAGTCCGCTGAAGATAAAGAACTTCGCCCGTGTCATGCTCACCGTCATAAAAACGGATGAGATTGATGCACGCCTGATAGCCCTTTATGGGGAAAAGATGCAGCCTGCGCCTTACAAACTTCGAAGCGATGCAATCCTTGTCCTCAAGCAGAAACGGACGGTGCTGCGCCAGCTTAAGAAACAACTTGTAGCCACACGAAACCTCAAAGGCTCGATGGAAGTCCTTCCGTTCTTTGACCCCAAATGCAAGAAAACCATCGAAAAGACGATTGTATTTCTTGAAAAGCAGATCAAAGAGATGGAAGAGGAACTCGCTTCATTGGCACAAGGTGAATACAAGAAACAGATGGACTTGCTCACCTCTATCAAAGGCATCGGCGTTACGCTGGCAGCAGCACTTATCGTAGCCACCGGCGGATTCACCTACTTTGATAATGCCAAACAACTCACCCGATACTTGGGCTTGTCACCTACTTACCAACAATCCGGTACGTCAGTCAATGTCAAAGGTCACATCAACCGAAACGGAGATTCAGCCTTGAGAAGCCAACTTTATGTAGCGGCGTTCTCGTCTCTCAGATGCAATACCGAGTGCAAGGCATGTTTTGACCGTCTCAGGTCCAACGGCAAGCCCGGCAAGGTGGCGGTTATTGCTGTCGCCAACAAGCTTGTAAGGCAAGCCTTTGCTGTCGTCACGCAAGGGAAACCCTATGTCGATGGGTTCAAATCCGCAAAGCCTTAAAAACTCATCTGCGGAGGGAACGCCATGCGGCAAGGGGCTGAGCAGTCAGCCCCGACGAGCTTTCCTTATACGATAACTTGCATGATTATGCTAATTATCATTAGCCGTATTCAACTTTTATATTATAGTTCATTGATAAGTTTTTGTTTCAATGATGGCACAAATTTAGATAAAAACTTCGAGATTTTACACCGACAGAATAAAAAACAAGGTTGTGACCGTTCGATTCCTGTTCATATTGATTTGATTTCAATTTTTCTTCCAATTAGAAACTTGTGACTAAGAGTGCGCGATGGAATAGGAAACAAGGTTTCTTTTTTTATTCTGTCGGTGTAAACAATACTTTCTTAACTCAAGTTTCGGATTTAGATTTTAGGCAGTTTGTGCATCCAGCCTCTTGTCGTTCTTGATAAGCTGAAGCTTCAGAGTGTCCTCATCGGCTCCAGTAAATTCTGCAACTATGCCCACCACTTCAACAATTATTGGCCACATTTTCTCTACAGCAGTCTGTTCGTACGCTCCTGTATACACATCCTTGAAAAGTCATTGAAGTGATTTAAACTTTTTGTTTTCGTGAAGTTTTCTTCAGTAACAAGACTGCAAATGCCAAGTAATTCCAAGACATCCAACTTGAAACAGTTGTATCGAACCGGTTCAGTAGCGTCCTGAAACTGTCCA
>DWZE01000117.1 GCA_019118325.1 Candidatus Bacteroides intestinavium | reverse complement strand
CCCATTCCGAACAGAGAAGTTAAGCCCGGCCGCGCCGATGGTACTGCGTAACAGTGGGAGAGTAGGTAGCCGCCGTCTTTTTCAAGTGAAGGGTCCCTTCCCCAGGAAACTGGGGGAGGGATTACTTTTTTGCAGGCACCTTCGAGACGTTAAAAATCAAGTAAGATGTCCCGAAATGCCTTAAAAATTAAATATTTCGGGCTAAATACTACATTATGAGGATAATTATTTGTATCTTTGTCGCCCGAATTAAGTAAAAAAGGATTTTGGAGAAGTTGGATAAATATCGGATAGATTTGAAAGGGATGCAGACTGGCTCTGACAAGTTTGACTTTCACTTGGATGATTCCTTTTTTGCAGATGTGGAGGCATCCGATGTGCAGAAAGGAAAGGTGGATGTGACCTTGATTGTCCGGAAGACTTCCCATGCTTTTGATTTGCGTTTCCATACGGAAGGGTATGTCATCGTGACGTGCGATCGTTGTCTGGATGAAATGGAACAGCCGATTGTTTCGGATGACTTGCTGCGTGTCAGATTTGGTTCAGCCTATGCTGAGGAAGCTGACAATTGGGTGGTAGTCCCTGAAGATGAAGGCGCCATTAATGTCGCTTGGTTCATGTACGAGTTCATCGCCTTGGCCATCCCCATGAAGCATGTGCATGCTCCGGGTGAATGTAATGGGGCTATGGACTCTGAATTGCATAAGTATCTGCGGGTATCCCCGGACGATGAAGAGGATGGGTATGCCGCTGAGGACGATGTGGACGGCGGGGATGAAGGCGTGGACAAGCCTATTGATCCTCGTTGGAATGAGTTGAGAAAAATATTAGATAACAATTAAATAGTAAGAAAAATGGCACATCCTAAAAGAAGACAGTCTAAGACTAGAACTGCAAAAAGAAGAACTCATGATAAGGCAGTAGCTCCAACGTTGGCTATCTGCCCGAATTGCGGAGAATGGCATGAATATCACACTGTGTGTGGTGCATGCGGTTATTACAGAGGCAAGCTTGCCATCCAGAAAGAAGCTGCCGTATAACACGCGGCGCGAGTTCATGCTTTAATCTGTACTTGAATGTAGGGCGTCTAAAAAGATTTGTGATTTTCGGGCAAACCTTTTTAGACCGCTCTTGTTTAAGTATCTCTTATGTAAACCTGGTTTTTAATGGAAAAGATAAATGCACTAATTACAGGAGTCGGCGGTTATGTCCCGGATTACATCTTGACGAACGATGAGATTTCCAAGATGGTGGATACCAACGATGAATGGATTATGTCCCGCATCGGTGTGAAGGAAAGACACATCCTGAATGAGGAAGGATTGGGTACTTCCTATATGGCACGCAAGGCTGCCAAGCAGTTGATGCAACGCACGAACTCCAATCCCGATGACATCGACCTGGTGATTGTGGCCACTACTACTCCTGACTATCATTTCCCTTCCACAGCCTCTATCTTGTGCGACAAACTGCGTCTGAAGAATGCTTTTGCGTTTGATATGCAGGCTGCTTGTTCCGGTTTCTTGTATGCCATGGAGACGGGTGCAAACTTTATCCGCTCGGGACGTTACAAGAAAGTGATTATTGTCGGCGCGGACAAGATGTCGGCTATCACGGACTATACGGATCGTTCCACCTGTCCAATCTTTGGTGACGGGGCGGCTGCCTTTATGTTGGAACCGACTACGGAGGAGTATGGTATCATGGATTCCATTTTGCGGACGGACGGCAAGGGCCTTCCTTTCCTGCACATGAAAGCGGGTGGTTCGGTTTGTCCGCCTTCTTATTATACGTTGGACAATCATTGGCATTATGTATATCAGGAAGGGCGTACGGTATTTAAATATGCCGTTTCCAACATGTCGAATGTCAGTGCGGAGATTGCTGAGCGGAATGGCTTGAATAAGGATAATATCGACTGGGTAGTTCCTCACCAGGCTAATCTGCGCATCATCGATGCGGTGGCACACCGTCTGGAGGTGCCCCACGAGAAGGTGATGATCAACATCGAACGCTATGGAAACAGCAGTGCCGGCACGTTGCCCCTCTGCATCTGGGACTTTGAGGACAAGCTGAAGAAGGGCGACAACCTCATCTTCACAGCCTTCGGCGCAGGATTCACCTGGGGTGCAGTGTATGTGAAGTGGGGATATGACGGAAAGAAACAGTAACATCTGATATTCTCCTATTTTGAAAGAACGCATCCTATTGTCAAGATTCGATGCGTTTTTTCGTCTTAATCCAATTATATACAGACTTGGTATCTATATGCACAAAGCAGGTTTTGTTAATATCGTGGGAAATCCCAACGTGGGCAAGTCCACGCTGATGAATGCCTTGGTGGGCGAACGCATTTCCATCGCGACCTTCAAGGCGCAGACGACGCGCCACCGCATTATGGGCATCTATAATACGGACGACATGCAGATTGTCTTCTCGGACACGCCGGGCGTGCTGAAGCCCGTCTACAAATTGCAGGAGTCGATGCTGAACTTCTCGACGTCTGCTTTGGCGGATGCGGATGTGTTGCTCTATGTGACGGATGTGGTGGAGACGCCGGACAAGCATAGCGACTTCATCGACAAGGTGTCGAAGATGGAAGTGCCCGTCCTGTTGCTCATCAACAAGATAGACCTGACGGACCAGGAGAAGCTGGTGAAGACCGTCGAGGAGTGGTCTGCGCTCTTGCCCCGGGCGGAAGTGATTCCCATTTCGGCCAAGTCGAAGTTCAACGTGGATTATGTGATGAAGCGGGTGAAGGAACTGTTGCCGGATTCGCCTCCCTACTTCGGCAAAGACCAGTGGACGGACAAGCCGGCACGCTTCTTCGTCACGGAGATTATCCGCGAGAAGATTCTGCTTTATTACGACAAGGAGATACCCTATTCGGTAGAAGTGGTGGTGGAGCAGTTCAAGGAGGATGCCCATAAGATACATATCAACGCCGTCATCTACGTCGAACGTGAGTCGCAGAAGGGCATCATCATCGGCCATCAGGGCAAGGCGCTGAAGAAGGTGGCCACCGAGGCCCGCCGTGATCTGGAGCGCTTCTTCGGCAAGAGCATTTATCTGGAAACTTTCGTGAAAGTAGATAAGGATTGGCGCAGTTCGGACAAGGAATTGCGCAACTTTGGTTATCAACAGGATTAATAGCGCGCATTATATATGGGAAACTTGGTTGCTATCGTGGGACGCCCCAACGTGGGAAAGTCCACGCTGTTTAACCGTCTGACACGGACCCGTCAGGCGATTGTGAATGAAGAGGCCGGCACCACCCGCGACCGCCAGTACGGCAAGAGCGAGTGGCTGGGCCGGGAGTTTTCGGTGGTGGACACCGGCGGATGGGTGGTCAATTCGGACGACATCTTCGAGGAGGAAATTCGCAAACAGGTGATGCTGGCCGTGGACGAGGCGGATGCCATACTGTTTGTGGTAGACGTGGTGAACGGGCTGACCGACCTGGACGCGGAGGTGGCCGACATCCTGCGCCGCACGCGCAAGCCGGTGATGCTCGTGGCCAACAAGACGGATAACTTCAACCAGCAATACCAGGCTGCCGAATTCTATGCCCTCGGGCTGGGCGACCCGTATTGCATCTCGGCCATATCCGGCAGCGGCACGGGCGAATTGCTGGATGCGCTCGTAGCCACCTTCCGCAAAGAGGCGGAGGAGCTGGTGGATGATGACATCCCGCGCATTGCCGTCGTGGGGCGTCCCAATGCGGGCAAGTCGTCCCTCATCAACGCCTTCATCGGCGAGGACCGCCACATCGTCACCGAGATTGCCGGCACCACGCGCGACTCCATCTATACGCGCTACAACAAGTTCGGCTTCGACTTCTACCTGGTCGATACGGCCGGCATCCGCAAGAAGAACAAGGTCAGCGAGGACCTGGAGTACTATTCCGTCATCCGCTCCATACGGGCCATCGAGAGTGCCGACGTCTGCATCCTCATGCTGGACGCCACGCGCGGCATCGAGAGCCAGGACCTGAACATATTCTCCCTCATCCAGAAGAACCAGAAAGGCCTGGTGGTGGTGGTGAACAAGTGGGACCTGGTGGAGGAGAAGACCTCCAAGGTGATGAACACCTTCGAAGCGGCCATCCGCGAACGCCTGGCGCCGTTCACGGACTTCCCCATCATCTTTGCCTCGGCCCTGACCAAGCAGCGCATCCTCAAGGTGCTGGAGGCCGCACGCCAGGTGTACAAGAACCGCCACCTGCGCATCCCCACCGCCCGTCTGAACGAGGAGATGCTGCCCCTCATCGAGGCCTATCCGCCCCCTTCCATCAAGGGCAAGTATATCAAGATAAAGTATGTCACGCAGCTGCCCAACACGCGCGTGCCCTCCTTTGTCTTCTTCGCCAACCTGCCGCAGTACGTCAAGGAACCCTACCGCCGCTTCCTGGAGAACAAGATGCGCGAGAAGTGGGACCTGAGCGGCACGCCGGTGAACATTTTCATCCGACAAAAATAACCCCCCGGAGGGTGTGCCCTCATGTGATATTGGCACGCAGATGACACAGATTAGACAGATGACCACGGATTATACTTCGTTGATTTACAGTTAGACAAATCCGCGAAAATCTGTTTAATCAGTGTCATCTGCGTGCCATTTTATATTTCGGCGCACCCCCTTCCTTGTGATTTAGCCTTCGAGGTTCTGTATCTCCACCTCCTTGACCTTCTTGAAGAGGTCCGATGCGAAGATGAAGTCGTTCAGCGTCTGGTTGGTGGAGGTGAAGATGTCGTCCTTCGTCCCCTCCCATTCCTTGCGGCCCTGGTAGATGAAGATGATTTTCTCGCCGATGCCCATGACGGAGTTCATGTCGTG
>DWZE01000116.1 GCA_019118325.1 Candidatus Bacteroides intestinavium | reverse complement strand
CGAAACATCTCCCGAAAGACACGATTCCCTTGGGCAGTGCATGTAGTGAGATTCTTCGACTACGCCCTACGGGCTTCGCTCAGAATGACAGATACGTCGATAGTATAAACTAAATAGGAATGATTACTTACAAACTAAACACATAAAAGGATGAACCCAAGGATTTCCATTGTCATGTGTACTTGCAACGGTGCGGCTTATCTGGGCGAACAGCTTGATTCGCTACTGGCCCAGACGTTGTCCCCGTATGAACTGGTGGTGCAGGACGATGGTTCGACGGACGGGACGATGGAACTGCTGCGCGCCTTCCGGCAACAGCATCCAGACCTACGCATCCGTCTCTTTGCCAACCCTGAAAGGCTGGGATACAACGGTAATTTCCTCTCTGCCGTCTTGCGTGCGGAGGGCGACCTCATTGCCTGCTGCGACCAAGATGACGTGTGGCATCCCGACAAGCTGGAGGTGCTGGCCCGCGAGTTGGGCGATGCACCCCTCGTCTTCCACAATTCCACGCTGATGACTAACGACCGCCGCGAATTGGGACTCTTGCACACGCGGCCCTTGCCGCCGTGCATTCCTTCGCTGGGGGCAGTGCTCTATCCGCGGGCGTATGGCCATCAGCTCTTGTTCCGCCGCGAGTTGTTGCCGACGTTGGCCCGTTTCGTCCATGAAGAGATTTCCTACGACTACCTTATATATATGATAGCTGCCGCCACCGGGACGTTGCGCTATGTGCATCAGTCCTTGGTGCAATGGCGGCGGCATACGGAGGCGGCCACTTTCAATCCCTCGACGCGCAAGGCGGGCCGGTGGGAGGGCTATCTCCGGGCGGTGGAGGCTCTGCAACTGCAGGACAACCGCGAGCGGACCCGCCGTTGCTTTGCCCTGTTGGCAGAGCGGGTGACGTTTTGTTCTCCACGGGTGGAACGGGCTGTCCGCGGGATGGCGAAGGGCAGCCTGGCAGCCTGTTTGTCCGTCTGTCGTCTTTGCCTGCGGCATAGCCGTGAAGCGGTGCCCGATGTGCAGGGGGCTGCCACCCGTCGTCTGCGTGCCTTCTTCCTGCCCTTGTTTTTTGTCCGCGACCACGGGCGATACATCATCTCCTTACATTCATAGCTTATGACACAGATACCCATCTTCTTCACTTTCGACCGGAACTATGTGATACCTGCTGCCGTGGCCTTCCACTCGTTGCTGCGTCAGGCCGACCCGCAATACGAGTACCGTCTCTACGTCCTGCACACCGGCCTTCCTGCTTCCGACTGCCGGCGGCTGATGAGGCTGGTGGAGCGCACCGGGCGCGGCACGCTGGAGTTCATTGATGTGTCGGCCTTCGACACGGAGGAAATCCGAGGACAAAAGGGGCACTTCTCCAAGGAAATCTACTACAAGCTGCTGGCGTCCGACCTTTTCCCGCAATATGACCGTATCCTCTGTTCGGACGTGGACGTGGTCTTCACGGGCGATATCGCTCCGTCCTACTTCCTCTGTCCCGATGAATTCTTTTATTATGCCGGGGTGGGGCAGGTGTTGGAGAGCGACCGTATGTCACAGTATGCCGCCGACTTCACGCTTGCCGAGCAGCGCATCCTTCAGAAGGAAATCGCTGCAGGCTATATGTTGTTCAATCTCAAGTTGATGCGTGAATATGACATCCAGCACCGTCTGACGGAATTCTACAAGGCCAATTATCTCCGTCTTCGCCTGCCCGAGCAGGACAGCCTGATACTCTGTTGCTATCCCTATGTCCGTCAGATGCCCCTGCGTTATGTAGTGGCCAATACTTACTATTGCATCCCGCCTGCCGAGGCCGTTTTCTGCCGTTTCAGCGGCGTCCTTCCGGAAGACCGTCAGGCGTGCGAGTCCCTTTATGCCGATGCTTTGGCGCGTCCCGTGCAGTTGCATTTTGTTGGGGCGGACAAACCTTGGAACAGCCTGCGCGTGCCCCGCGCATCGGTGTGGTGGAGCGAGTTGCGTGCCTGTGGTTACACCTTATATTATATAGAAGCCTTGCCCGGCATCATCCGGCAAAAGCTGAAGCGGTATAGCCTGCAACGCTTCCTCCATAAGTTGACAAGGAAACAGCTTAATTAAAAAGTGAAAAGAACATGAAAGAAACCAATCCTATAACCAGTCGCCCTGCCCGCGTCATTGCCTTCTATTTGCCCCAGTTCCATCCCACGCCGGAGAACGATGCCTGGTGGGGAAAGGGCTTTACCGAATGGACCAATGTGGGCAAGGCCCGTCCTCTGTTTCGCGGACACTATCAGCCGCGCGTTCCCGCCGATTTGGGGTATTATGACCTGCGTCTTCCCGAGACCCGGCAGGAGCAGGCCGACATGGCCCGGCAGTATGGAGTGGAGGGCTTCTGTTACTGGCACTATTGGTTCGGTAACGGACGTCGTCTGTTGCAACGTCCCTTCCAGGAGGTGCTGACGTCCGGCAAGCCCGACTTCCCTTTCTGTCTGGCCTGGGCCAACCATAGTTGGGAGGACAAGCAGTTCAGCAAGGAAGGTACGCACCGCGTGTTGATGGAGCAACTTTATCCCGGCGATGCCGACTACGAGGCACACTTCCGCACCTTGTTGCCGGCTTTCCGCGATTCCCGTTACATCCGTGTGGACGGCAAGCCCCTGTTTATGGTGTATAATCCCGACGAATTGCCCGACGCCCCGCATTTCATCGCTCTGTGGCAACGCCTTGCCCGGGCCGAGGGACTGTCCGGCATTCATTTCGTGGGACAGACAGACCATGCTTCAGAAATTGACCGCTTGCGTTCCCTGGGGTTTGATGCCGTGAATGTGGTGCGCCTCTTTGACTTCTTCCGGAAGGACTTTTCTTTCGTGGAGAAAGCCTGGATGAAACTGATGCGTGTGGGCTTTGGTCGTGGCCGTATCGTGGACTATGCCCGGGCCGCCCGTTTCTTCACCGGACCGGAGGACTGCCGTGAGGACTGTTACCCCACGCTTATCCCCAACTGGGATCATTCGCCCCGTTCGGGCCGCAAGGGGCATATCCTGGTTCATTCTACGCCTGCCCGGTTCCAGACACACGTCGAGGCTGCTTTGCACAGGCTGGCGGACAAACCCGCCGAGCATCGCGTTGTCTTCCTGAAGTCGTGGAACGAATGGGCCGAAGGCAACTACATGGAGCCGGACTTGCGCTTCGGACGCGGATATCTGGAGGCGTTGCAAACGGCGCTGGCAGGAATCTCATGATTAAACTCTGAACGGTTACTTACTTCTTAAGTAAGTAATCACACAATCTTTTGAGGAGTTAAGAAGTTAAGGAATTAAGCCAATACTTTCTGTGTATACGGCTCATTGACTTACTATCGGCTTAACTCCTAACGGAGCAAAGCGGAGTGATAACTTCTTAACTCCTATTACACAAACCATAAAACTGAAACTTATGTCAGTGAAAACAATGCTTATAGCAGGCCTGCTGGCTTTTTCCTCTTCGTTGTGGGGACAGGAAACGGTGTTGTTGCAGGAACTCGACGTGACAAAAATCCGACAGGATTTCGGTATGCCCCTCGTGGAGGGCAATGTGCTGGAATTGCAGGCGCATAGTGTCTTGAAAATGAAGTTGGACGGCCGGGTGGAACGCTTTCGGACACAGATTGCGCTGGACGCGGAACTCGTGGATCCGGATAATCCGGAGTGGCTGGTGCAGCCGTTGGTGGATGGTACGAAGCTGTTGTTCCGTCCCGTTGAAGGCGGCAAGCAGTGGGTGGCCCTCGTGGGAAAAGACGGGAAAGTTGCCGACGGCTCGGTGCGTTTCCTCCTGAAGGCGGACGGAAAGACGGTGTACGACAGCGGCATCTTCTCGCGAGGAAAGACAATCGATGTGGATGTCCCTCTGAAAGGAGCGCAGTGGTTGGAATTGGAAGTAGAGCCTACAGCGGACGGGGCAAGCGGTGACCTGCTGGTCTTGTCGTCTCCCTGTTTGGTCTATGGCGGGGAAAGGCCGGAGATGGTGACGGCAGACGCGGTGGGCGAAGGCCCGAAGCAGACGGCTGCCACCGTGGAACGTTTGCACGACAAACTGCAGCGCCTGCCGGTCTATCAGTCTCTGATATCGGACAAGACCCCTTTCGACTGGCTTCTGACACCGGAGCGGGTGAAAGCCGGCATCTATCGCACGCCGGACGGCAAGGGCATCGTAATTGCCAACGACCTGGTGTCGCGCACATTCCGCCTCATGCCCAACCTGGCTACGGTGGATTTCACCAACCGGATGACGGGCGAGAGCCTGTTGCGGGCCGTGAGCAGTGAGGGCAGCATCCGGATAGACGGAAGGGACCGCTTCATCGGCGGACTGGCCGGACAGCCGGAACGCGGTTACCTGCGGACAGAGTGGATAGACAGCCTGCAGACCCTGCCCGAATCGTTTCTGGTGGAAGATTTTGAGGTGAAACCTTTGGAGGAAACGCTGGCCTGGCCACGCCACCGGTGGGCTCTGAACAAACAGTCACCTACGGGACAGGAGGTTGTCTTCACGTTACGGGGAGACCAGACCTTGGGCGGTGTCGTGCTGAAGCTTCACGTGGCTGTCTACGACAGGGTGCCGGTGGTCCGGAAATGGGTGGAGGTGTTCAACGGGTCGGCTTTGCCTATCGATGTGGACCGCTTCAAACTGGAACAACTGGCCTTTGCCGAACCTGAATCGCCGAGCGGGGGAGACCCTTCCACCTTCCTGCTGCCCAACATCCATGTGGAGAGCGACTACCAGTGCAAGGGCAGTTTCACCGAGAAGGAGACGGACATCACGGAACACTGGGTGGAGGACCCAGCCTACACCTCGCAGCGCAACTATCTCTTGCAGACGCGCTGCGTCCTGGAAGTGGCCCCGCCCCTGGGTCCCGACCAGACGGTGGAGCCGGGCGGCACATTCCGCACCTTCAGTGTCTACGAAATGCCTTTTGACAGTGACGACCGCGAACGGAAAGGATTGTTCACCCGCCGTTTCTACCGTACCGTTGCCCCTTGGACCACCGAGAATCCCATCTTCATGCACCTCACCTCCAGCAATCCCGAAACGGTGCGTCGTGCCGTGGACCAATGCGCCGAGACGGGCTATGAGATGATTATCCTGAGCTTCGGTTCGGGTGCCGATGCCGAAGACATCTCCGGGGAGAATATCGCCAAGTTCAAGTCGCTGGTGGACTATGCCCGGGGCAAGGGCATTGAACTGGGCTGCTATTCGTTGCTGGCCAGCCGTTGGATCAGCGACGAGGTGGACGTGATCAATCCCCGTACCGGCCGGCGAGGCGGGATGACCTTTGGCAGTTCCCCCTGCTTGTGCAGCGACTGGGGATATGAATATTTCCGCAAGATAAAGACTTTCTTCGAGCAGACCGGCATGATGTGTTTCGAGCACGACGGTTCCTATCCCGGCGATGTCTGCGCCTCCACCCGTCATGCCCACCATAAGGGGCTGGACGATTCGCAGTGGAACCAGTACTACAAGCTGACGGAACTGTACCGCTGGATGCGCGCGAAAGGCATTTACCTGAACGTACCGGATTTCTACTTCCTCAGCGGCTCGTCGAAGACCAGCATCGGTTATCGCGAGGTGAACTGGTCGCTGCCCCGCGACAGGCAGCTCATCCACACCCGCCAGTTGAACTACGACTGTACGTGGGAGCGCCTTCCGTCGTCGTTGTGGAGCTTTGTCCCCTTGGTGGAATATCACGGGGGCGGCGCGGCAGCCACCCTGGAACCGTTGCACGAGCACTTGGACGAATATAAGACCCTGATGTTCCAGAACTACGGCGCAGGCATCCAGGCCTGCTATCGGGGCCCGCGGCTCTATGACTCGCCGGAAGTGAAAGCGGCGGTGACGGAAATCATCGCGTGGTATAAACGCTACCGCCGCATCCTGAACAGCGACATCATCCATCTGCGCAAGCCCGACGCGCGCGATTGGGATGGCATCATGCATGTGGATCCCGCCGGAAAGGAGAAGGCGCTCGCCCTGTTCTTCAATCCGACGTCGGAACCGATGACGCGCACCATCGTCCTGCCGCTTTACTACACAGGGCTGAAAGACCGGGCGATGATCCGCGAGCAGGAGGGTGCTCCCGTGCCCTACGTGCTCGATGCCGGCCGGAAGGTCACCCTTCGGCTCGAGATTCCGGCCAATGGTTATACGTGGTTTGTAGTGGAAGAGTAGCCGTATTGGCGCAAACCATTTATAGACCCGTTGGCGGAATTAAGGCAAATATGCACTTTATCCTATCGGTCAGTTGCACGACATTGCGGGAGGATTTCTCCGCTTTGGCCCGCAGATATCTCTGCTCATGGCCTTTCATGACCCGATTAATTCCGCCAACGGGTGTTATGGGAAAAATTGAAGGAAAAAAGCTGCCAAGGGAAAAAGTTGCGTATTCGCTTGTAGAAAATCGAGACAATATGCGGTATTTTCAAAAAAAATCCGTATGTTTGTCTGGATTATTATAAAATGAATCCCATGAGAAACAGGATACAAATCTTTTTCCTATTAATCAGCTTGTTTATCCTGCCGAGTGTGAGGGCTTTCTCCTCTGATACGCTTCTGCCAGATTACCGTTTCTACAGCCGCATCAATTGGGGTGTCGAAGCATCGGTGGTCACCTGTCTGGTGCAAGATACACAAGGATTGATGTGGGCGGGCACCAACCGGGGACTGTTCAGCTACGATGGATATACGGCTCGACCGCACTTCCAATTGGGGCAGAGTAACAATACGCGCATCTATTGCGGCGCGGTAGCAGATAGCACCTACCTTTATCTGGGGGCGGACAACGGCTTGCTGATATACGATTACCGCAAAGATGAATATGTAGATAACGGGATAGAATTCCCAAGAGACATACGGGCATTGGCATGGTTTGATGGTCGCTGGTGGATAGGCACGTTGCAGGGCTTATACACCTATCAGCCTGTCACGGGCGAACTGGTTGATGTCAGTGATGGGTTACCACATCGGACGGTATATGCCTTGCAGTCCACTTCGGATGGACGCTTATATGTAGGTACTTACAACGGCTGCTGTTTTCGCACTCGCAAAGAGAACGCCTACAAGTCAGTTGTCCTGCCTGTCGCACGTGGCAAGAGCAACAGTTTCGTTAATGCCCTGCTGGAGGATAAAAGGCGAGGATGTCTGTGGATAGGGATGGAAGGCAGCCTGCTGAAATACGACTTCGTGCGGAATCGGACGGTGGCAGTGGACGGCTTTGACGGCAACTCAATAAAGTCGTTGGCCCTGGATGACGAAGGACAGGTACTGGCCGGTACTGACAACGGGCTGTACGTGTATGACGAGCGGACTGCCTTGAGGCACATCGTGCATGATTCGCGCGACCCGCACTCGCTGTCTAGCAACATTGTTTGGACGGTTCTGCCTGATGTTGACGGCAATATCTGGCTGGGCACGGATTATGGCATCTCTTTGTCGAAACAGAGGTCGTTGTTACAACATGTGCCTATTTCCTTCGTGACTAGTACGGGCGAGGGAAACCAATTCTACGCCATGCTCCGCGACCGTCAGGGTTATTTCTGGTTTGGAGGAACCAACGGATTGATTCGGTTCCGGTGGCCTGTTTATTCTGGCGGAGAGGATAAAGCCATATGGTACAAGATGGGCGATGTGCGCTATCCGCTATCGCATAACCGTGTAAGGCAATTGTTCGAAGATGGCGATGGCAACCTGTGGGTAGCTACAGACGGTGGCGTCAACCGTTACGATGCCATTCATAGGCGTTTCGTGTCCTATAATATAGTGGACAGTACCCACCGATACAATGCAAATTGGGTTTACGGTCTCTCCGAAGACAAAAACGGTCGCTTGTGGATAGCCACTTGTCTGGGAGGTATTTTTGTGATAGATAAGCGGCAACTGCTGCGCGGAGGGCGGGAAACTTACTTGGCCGAAAAGATGTTTACTCCAGACAACGGTCTGTCAGGCCTGTTCGTCAATCAGATGGTGCAGGATCATAAGGGCAATGTATGGGCTTTATTCTATAATAATGTGAATAGCATAGACCGCATTGATCCTTGTACGGGTCGGGTGGAACATGTCGTTCCAGACATCCTGAAGAATAAATATCTTCCTAACTTCCTGCTATGTGGCAGCGATGGTTATCTATGGGTGGGCACCCAAGGAGGTGTGATACGCCTGAATCCAAATGATGAGAGTGTCCGCTTCCTGGCCTTTGACGCAGACCGATACCATGAAGTGCTGTTTATGACAGAGGTGAAAGGCAAGATTTGCATCTCTACCACTGATGGCTTCTGGATGGCCGACATGCAGACGTTGGAGATGCGTCGGCTGAATATCGCCGAACAGCATTTTACCAGCATATATTTTGATGAAGCCACCGATAAGCTTTATTTGGGAACGGTGGATGGCTTTTCCGTGACCTCCCTCCAAAGTTTGTTGGAGCCTTGTCCCGAGCATCCTTTGGTGCTGACCGCCTTGTTTGTGAACAATCGTTTGTACCATCCAGAGGAGGAAGAATGCGATGGAAGTATCCGCTATACCCATCGGTTGCGATTGGCGCACCACCAACGTAACCTTGCTTTTGAATGGTCTGATTTGCCATATTCATCCGAAGAGAAAAGTCGGTTCTTATATCGCTGGAACAACACAGGAAACGCATGGACTTATCTACAGCCCGGCGAGAACCGCATTACTTTCAACAATCTGGATTATGGAAAGCACGATTTGTTGGTCAGTAAACTGGATGCGAGCGGTCAACCGGATTGGGACAACTTGTATGTTCTGAAGATTGAAATACTACCGCCATGGTACTATACGGATTGGGCACAGACAGCTTATGCATTTTTGGCTATAGCTTTGCTGGCTTGGGCAATCAATTTTTTCCTTGTGAAGAGCCGCCTGAAAAGGGTACGGATAGAAAAGGAAAATATTCTAGAGCAATCGAAGAGCAAAATGGAGTTCTTCGCTAACCTTTCGCACGACTTGAAAACTCCGCTCAGCATGATTATAGCCCCAGTCAGTCGTCTGTTGCCGGACATCAGAGATGGACGAGAGAAACAGGTGCTAGAGCAGGTGCGGCGTAATGCCATGAAGTTGAATGCTCTTATCCACAGTGGGTTGGACTTCAATCGTGTGGACAGCGGCAGCAACCTTCTGCTGATACAGTCGCGCATTGAATTGGTGTCTTTTGCCCGAAGTCTGTTCAGTCTTTATGCAGAAGACCCGATCAGAGGGAAAACGCTCCGTTTCGATTTTCAGACATCGCTTCCCGAACTTTATATCCAGATGGATGCTATCAAATTGGAGTCTATTTTGGACAACTTGCTGTCTAATGCTGTTAAATACACGCCGGAGGGCGGGACAGTGACGCTATCCCTCAGTACCGGAGGTAACAACGGGTTGGAAGTGTTGATTACTGTGGCCGATACTGGTATGGGTATTCCTCAGCAAGACCAACCTTATGTATTTCAACGCTTTTTCCAGTCACATCAGACGGCGGGCAAGAAAGAGGGAGCAGGCATCGGTCTCTATCTGGTAAAGACCTATACCGAGCTGCACGGCGGTCATGTGCAGTTGAAATCCGAGGAAGGCGTGGGGACTACTATAACCCTTATCTTGCCGGTGGTCGAGCCCACCCGATTCGCCCCGGAGCGTGAAGAGCACGCCGGACATCTGCAAGCTGCACAGTCCTTGAGGCCCCACAAAGCGGGAACCGTTCTGCTTCCGTCTCCAGAAGCTCCAATGGTTCTGGTGGTGGAAGACCACCCGGACACGGCTGACTTTATTTATCAAGTGCTACATGCCCGTTACCACTGCCGGATGGCACGAAATGGCAGAGAAGGTCTGGACTTGGCTTTGGAAACGCCGCCAGATTTAATTATATCAGATGTGATGATGCCTGTTATGGACGGTTTTGAGATGGTGCGTCGCCTAAAGAAGCAGGTGCCCCTGTCTACCACGCCTATCATTCTGTTGACTGGTAGGAGTGACAAGCAGACGGAACTGGAAAGCATCCGGTTGCATATTGAGGCATTTATTGCCAAGCCGTTCGAGCCGGACATTCTGCTGTCTCGCGTGGAGCAATTGCTGGCTAGTCGTCAGACATACGAAGCCAAGGCGCGTTTGGAAGCCATTGCCACCCCCAAAGAGATAGAGGCGGTTTCTTCCGATGAGAAGTTCTTGGCTCATGTGACGAATCTGATTGAACAGCATATCTCTGATTCGGACCTGAATGTCAACGCTCTGTGTGAATGGTCTTCCACGAGTAATAAGCAGATGTATCGCAAAATTAAACAACTAACGGGCATGACGCCGGTGGAGTATATTAAATCCATTCGCATGAAGAAAGCTGCCATCCTGCTGAAACAGCATACATTTACGGTAGCGGAAGTCATGTATATGGTGGGCTTCTCTAACCATTCTTATTTCTCAAAATGCTTCCAAAGCGAGTTTGGAGTGCCCCCCAAGCAGTATTAGTCCGAATTTTATCCTTATCTGTCCGATTTCTGCTTTCGTGGGAGTGGGTTCCGGTCTACCTTTGTCATCAGATTATCAACCTAAAATTTGATGACATGAAGAGATTAATCTTTACCTGGCTTTTTTGCTTTGCGCTGTTGCCTGCATTCGCTCAGAAAAGTGGACAAATACCTACAATTTACGTTGATAGGCATGGAGTGATGCGCTGGTCGGATACGAAAGAAGAAGCTTCTTTTTTCGGAGTGAATTACACATTGCCCTTTGCCCATGCCTATCGGGCCATAGGATACTTGGGCATGGACCGGAAACAGGCCATTGACCGCGATGTCTATCATCTGGCTCGCTTGGGCATTAACGCTTATCGTATCCATTTGTGGGACGTAGAACTGTCCGATGAGCGAGGGAATCTATTGGAGAATGAACACCTGGAATTGATGGACTATCTGCTTGCCCGGCTGGAAGAACGTGGCATCCGCATCATCATTACTCTGCAAACAAACTTTGGCAATGGCTATCCCGAGCGAAACGAACCGACAGGCGGCTACTCTTATCTTTATGATAAGTGTAGCATCCACCGGAATCCGGAAGCTATTGCCGCGCAAGAGCGGTATGTGGCTGCTTTGGTGAACCACGTTAATTGCTATACGGACTGCAGTTACAAGGAAGATCCCTACATCGTAGGTTTCGAAATCAACAACGAGCCTTGCCACACGGGGACGGTGGAAGAGACCGAAGCCTACATCAACCGGATGTTGCGCGCCCTGAAGCGGGCCGGCAACTGCAAGCCGGTGTTCTACAACGTCAGCCACAACGGCCAGGTGGTGGAAGCCTATTACGCCACGGACATACAAGGCACTACCTACCAGTGGTACCCAACGGGGCTGGTGTCGGGACATACCCGCCGGGGCAACTGTCTGCCGGCTGTGGAGAAGTACGACATTCCCTTCTCCGACGTGAAAGGTTTCGACCGGAAAGCGCGCCTGGTCTATGAGTTCGATCCTGCTGATGTCCTCTATACCTATATGTATCCCGCCACGGTGCGCACTCTCCGCACGGCGGGCTTCCAATGGATAACCCAGTTTGCCTACGATCCCATCGATATGGCGGCCTACAACACCGAATACCAGACACATTACCTCAACACAGCCTATACGCCCGGCAAGGCGGTGGGGCTGATGATTGCGGCCGAAGTGGCCCGGACGGTACAGCGGGGCGAACAGTTTGCACCCTATCCGGCCGACACGCTGTTCCGCGACTTCCGTGTCAGCCATACGGAAAACCTGGCAGAACTGAATGATGGCGAGAAGTTCTACTACTCCAACTGCACTCGCACGCAGCCCAAGGATGCGTCCCGCCTGCGCGCTGTGGCCGGTTGCGGTAGTTCGCCCGTGGTGCGCTACGAGGGGACAGGCCTTTACTGGCTGGATCGCTTGGAGCCGGGTGTGTGGCGGCTGGAGGTTATGCCCGACGTCGTGCAGACGGCCGACCCTTTTGCCAAGCCTTCACTGGACCGGAAAGCCATTCAGGTGGTGGATGGAGCCTGGAACCTGACCGTGAACCTACCCGACCTGGGCCATCGCTTCCGGGTGAGCGGACTGAATGAAGGAAACATCCGCCGCGACCAGGCCGTGGACGGCACCATCCCGACCCTGACTCCCGGCGTCTATCTGTTGCAACGCGAGGATGTGCAGCCTTCGCATACATGGCGGGCAGACACCACCTGGCGTAACATACGGTTGGGCGAATACGTGCGCCCGTTGGCAGACCATACCTCTGCTGACGGCTACCTCGTCCGCCACGAGCCGCTGCCTTCCATTGATGTCGGCCGTGACCTGACGCTGACAGCCACGGTGGCAGGTGGCGTGCGCCCCGACTCCGTATTGATTTATACAGACAAGGTCTCTTTCTGGAACGATACCAATCCGTATGTGAAGATGAGGCCAGCCGGAGGCTATACCTGGCAGGCCATCATTCCGGCCGACGAACTGCAGGAAGGCACCTACCGCTACAACCTCGTAGTATGCGCAGGCAACCACCGCCAGACCTTCCCCGTAGGCACGGACAAGAGTCCACTGGACTGGGACTATACCGAATATACCTACTGGCAGACAGAGGTGCAGCCCTCCCGGTCGCCCCTGCTGTTGCTGGATGCCGATGCCCTGTGCACGGAGGCCGAAGTCCACATCCTGCCCGAATGGAGTCGGGCGAACATCCGCCGCGTGCAGGAACGACCCGTTGACAAACCAACAGCCCGCATCACGTTCTGTCCAAACAAGGATGGAGAAACCTTCTTCGTGCGCCGCTACGTCAAGGACCTTCTACGGGGACGGACCTCCCGCTTGGCCGACAGCCGGACCCTGTGCCTTCGCCTCAACACCGTGCCCGACGGATTACAAGTGGCCCTGATCGCTTCGACGGGCTATACCTACGCCACACCTTGTCCGGATTCGGATGCGGATGGCGTGACACGCATCCCGCTATCTGCCTTGAAACAGACCGACACGGCCCTGCTGCCCCGAGCCTATCCCTCGTTCCTCGACCCGTACTTCCATCCAGAGATGCCGTTGCCTTTCCGTCCCGTAGACATCGAGTCGCTGGAGTTACGCCTCGGTCGTGTATCCGCAAACACGGATGCCGTGCTGGAAGTGGGCGAGGTGTGGCTGGAATAGGAATACGGCAACCGGTTGCCACTTGTCCTGTCACGCGTCTACAACTTTACTGTAAAGGCCTACAGCCATGCAAGAAGTTGCCGAAAGGGCCGGTGGCACAATGAAAGTGCTTGCACAGACGAAAATCGGATATTTTTTACCTTATTAATAAAAACAAACTTATCCATTATGAAGAACAAATCATCAAATCCCCGCATTGCACGGACATGGCTATGCCTGCTGTGCTTTGCATTGTTAGGAATGACCTCTTCGCTCTCCGCACAGGATGTGAAGAAGGTGACGGGGCACATCGTGGACGAAACCGATATGCCCTTGATTGGCGCCAGCGTGTCAGTGCCCGGCACTTCCACCGGCGTGATAACAGATCTGGACGGCAACTTCGTCTTGATGGTACCCGTCGGTACGAAGCAGTTGCAAGTCTCCTACGTAGGCTACATCGCACAGACGGTGGACATTCCCACCGACGGCCGGGTAAACCTCCGCCTACAGCCAGACACGGAAATACTGGACGAGGTCGTGGTGGTGGGCTATGGCACCACGCGCAAGAGCGACCTGACCGGCTCCGTGACCAACGTGAAGAGTGAAGACTTCAACACCGGACTGATTGCCTCGCCCGAACAACTCATCAACGGCAAGGTCAGCGGCGTGCAGATCATGGGCAATAGCGGTTCGCCCACGGCGGGCAGCACCATCCGCATCCGCGGCGGTGCCTCACTGACGGCCTCCAACGACCCGCTCATCGTGCTGGACGGCGTGCCTCTCGAAACGGGCGGCATCAGCGGCAACAGCGGCAACTTCCTGTCGCTCATCAATCCGAACGACATCGAGAGCATGACCATCCTGAAGGATGCTTCGTCCACAGCCATTTACGGCTCGCGTGCCTCCAATGGTGTTATCATTATCACCACCAAGAAGGGCTCCGAAGGCCGCCTCAAGGTGAACTTCAGCACCACGCAGTCCGTGCAGATGCTGACCAAGCTGACGGACATGATGACGTATGACGAGTTTGTCCACGTAGTCAACACCCAGGGCAGTGCCGCCCAACAGGCCTTGCTGGGTACCGCCCGCACGGACTGGAACGACGAAATTTATCGCCCCGCCTACGGCACGGACAACAACCTCAGCCTCTCCGGCAACCTGGCCAAAAACTTCCCCATGCGCCTCTCCGTGGGCTACTATGCACAAAACGGTATCTTGGACACCGACAAGGCGAAGCGCCTGACGGGCAGCCTGTCGCTCTCGCCCAGCTTCTTCGGTGATCATCTGAAGCTGACCTTCAACGTGAAAGGCTCGCTCAACAACAACCGCTTTGCCAACACAGATGCCATCTGGAACGCGGCGACGTGGAATCCCACCCTCCCCGTCTATTCGGGCAATGACATCTTCGGCGGATATACCGAGGCAACGGACAATGTGGGTCAGCTGGTCAACGGCGGCACCATCAATCCCGTAGGTGCCCTCCGGCAATACAAGTCCACCAGCCGCGTGTCCCGCGTTGTGGGCAACTTTGACGTGGACTATAAGATGCACTTCCTGCCTGATCTGAAGTTCCATGCCACCCTAGGCTACGACTACGCCAAGGGCCAGGGCGAAATCTACGTGCCCGCCGAGGCGGCCCAATTCGCTACCACCGGTGGCCGCAACTACGATTATGGCCCACAAAAGAACATCAACCGCCTGTTGACCGCCTATCTGAACTACGGCAAGTATTTCGAATCGTGGAAGAGCAACGTGGACGCCACCGTGGGCTACGACTACCAGTATTGGAAATCAACCAGCCCGGCCTACGATGAACTGAACATGGAGGGTATCTCGCAGAACAGCATCGCCGCCACCGACCAGCGCCACGTGCTCCTCTCCTACTACGCCCGCCTGAACTATTCGTTTGACTCACGCTACATGCTGACGGCCACCGTACGCCGCGACGGCACTTCCCGCTTCGGCCCGGACCACCGTTGGGGCACCTTCCCTTCCGTTGCCTTGGGCTGGCGTGTGACCGAGGAAGATTTCCTGAAGGACAATCCCATGCTGAGCAACCTCAAGTTGCGTGCCAGCTATGGCATCACCGGCCAGCAGGACGGCATCGGTAACTATAACTACCTTCCCGTCTATACCATCAGCCAAACGGGCGCGGAAGCCTTGTTCGGCACACAGTATCACTTCACTTATCGCCCCGAAGCCTATGTGTCCGACCTGAAGTGGGAGACGACCACCTCGTGGAACTTCGGTTTCGACTTCGGCTTCTTGGACGACCGCATCACCGGCAGCTTCGACTACTATACCCGTCAGACGAAAGACCTGCTGGCCACCGTGCCCTCGCCCGCAGGTACCAACTTCGACCGCAGCATCCTGACCAACGTGGGCAATGTGGACAGTGAAGGTATTGAAGTGACTCTGAACGCCACACCTGTCAAGACCGAAGACTGGAATTGGGATGTCAGCTTCAACATGACGTGGCAGAAGATGAAGGTCAAGAACCTCTCGCTGGTGGAAGGCGGCACGGCCACCAACATCTCGGCCGGTGCCTGGATTGACGGTCATTGCGTGCAGGTGTTGAGCGAAGGCTACGAACCCTATATGTTCTATGTCTATAAACAACTGTACGATGCCGAGACGGGCAAGCCCGTGGAAGGTGCCTATGCTGATCTGAACGGCGACGGAGTTATCAACAGCAACGACCTCTACCGCTACAAGTCTCCCGCCCCGGATTTCATTTTCGGCTTCAGCACCTCACTCAGCTACAAGAACTGGACCTTGAGCACCAGCCTCCGCGCCAACGTGGGCAACTATGTCTATAACGGTATGGCCATGAACACCGGTGCCTGGAACACCATGAGCTACAACACCAGCCAGCTGAACAACCTGCACAGTAGCTACCTGGAGACCGGCTTCCAAAGCCGCCAACACCTGTCGGACTATTACGTAGAGAACGGTTCGTTCTTGAAGATGGATAACCTGTCACTGACCTACAACTTCGGCAGGGTGTGCCGCTGGTTCGGACTGAGTGCCAGTCTGCTTGTGCAGAACGTCTTCTGCATCACCAAGTATTCGGGGGCAGACCCCGAAGTGCCCAGCGGCATGGATGCCTCGTTCTATCCCCGTCCGCGGACATACTCCCTCAGCCTGGGATTCGACTTCTAAACATCATTTCATTCATTCACGCT
Organism: Candidatus Bacteroides intestinavium; assembly: GCA_019118325.1. GTDB lineage: Bacteria > Bacteroidota > Bacteroidia > Bacteroidales > Bacteroidaceae > Bacteroides > Bacteroides intestinavium. The sequence continues at coordinate 7,941 of DWZE01000116.1, read as the reverse complement.
TAATCTATTCAAGAGATATGAATACAAAGAAAATATATGGTGCCGCCGTGCTGGTCCTCTGCACGCTGTTCACGGCCTCCTGCGTGGGCGACCTTGACCAATATCCACACACCGAAGCCACCTCGGCCAGTGTCTATACAACGGTTGACAATTACAAGGCCGTCCTGGGAAAACTCTACGTAGCCTTCACCATCGCCGGACAAGAAAAGGGAGGCGGTAATGCCGACCTGACATCCAACAAGGGCGAGGACTATATGCGCAACTACTTCAACCTACAGGAATGTGGTACGGACGAGGTTGTCTATACCTGGCTGGAGGGTGACAACATGTCCGGCCTGACCTACCTGAACTGGGATGCCAACGATCTGTGGGTGTCCGATGCCTACTACCGCATCTACTACAACATCGCCCTGTGCAACGAGTTCCTGCGCAACGCCACCGATGACCGCATTGCCGGTTTCAGCGAAGCCGAGCAGGTCGAACTCCGCCACTATCGGGCTGAAGCCCGCTTCCTGCGTGCCTTGGCCTACTATCATGCCCTGGATCTCTACCGCAATATTCCTTTCGTAACGGAAGCCGACCCTGTGGGCAGCTATGTGCCGCCGCGCTATACCGCCACCCAAGTGTTCGACTACATTGAGAGTGAATTGCAGGCCATTGATGACGATCTGCTGGACCGCAACGATTGTGAATACGGACGCGCCTGCCGCCAAGCCGCTTATGCCCTGCTGGCCCGTCTCTATCTCAATGCCGAGGTTTATACCGGCACGGAACACTGGACGGAGTGCGTGGACTATTGCCAGCGCGTTATCGATGCCGGCTATATTTTGGAGCAGGACTACTCCAAGCTCTTCAACGCCGACAATCACCTGCGCACCAACGAAATCATCTTTGCGTTTCCCGTAGATGCTGACCATACCACCTCGTGGGGTACGACAACCTACCTGGTGTGCGGTGCCATCAACAATGCTTCCGATACGCAAAATCCGGCAGATTACGGTGCGGTTTCGGGCTGGGGCAACTTCCGCCTGCGGGGCGAACTGCCGGCTCTCTTTTCCGAAGGCGACAAACGGGCCATGTTCTATACCGAAGGACAGACGCAGGACATCGCCGTGGTGGAAAACCAGGCTTACGGTTACCTCTCCGAGAAATGGACCAACCTGACCGATGCGGGCGAGGCAGCTTCCAACACCACATCGGACGGTGTCAGCACCGACTTCCCCGTATTCCGCCTGGCCGATGTCTATCTGATGCTTGCAGAAGCCGTGCTACGCGGTGGCCAGGGAGCCACGCGCGCCGAAGCCTTGGGGTATGTTAACATGGTGCGCGAACGTGCCTATGGCGACACATCAGGCAACATCGTCGAAGCACAATTGACCATGGACTTCATCCTGGACGAGCGTGCCCGCGAACTTTACCTGGAGTGCGTGCGCCGCACGGACCTGGTTCGTTACAACCGTTTCACCACCGCCGACTACCTGTGGCAGTGGAAGGGCGGCAGTATTGACGGACAGGCCGTGGACGACCGCTTCAACTATTATCCCATCCCCGCCACCGAGTTGACAGCCAATCCCAACTTGTACAACGAGGGATACTAAACCAACATCTATATTTATTTTATAAAAAACAGAATGACAATGAAGACATTCATCAACCGCCTTTTCCTCCTGTGTGCTCTGCTGGCCGTGGCTGCGTGCGAGAAGGACGAGGACAAGATATACCTGAACAGCATTGAACCGGGCCAACTGGTGGCCTCGAAAGATGCCATCGTGTTGACCCAAGACCAAAGTGACGCCATTGTGCTGTCGCTGGCCTGGTCGGTGGATCGGTTGGCCGTGAGCAACTCCGCCGTTTCCGCCCCCGACGGTCTGCTGACCATGTCCCTGCAAGTTTCTACTGACGAGAACTTTGCCACAGAAGTCGTAGAAAGCGGAGAAACCTCCTATTCGCGGGCCTATACGGGCGCTGAACTCAATGCGCTGGCCAAAAACGTAGGCGCGCAGTCCGATGTGGCTGGCAATGTTTATTTCCGCTTGGCCGCTCGTACGGGCAGCAATATGCAGCCCGTCTATACCAATACGGTGATAGTCAGCATCACGCCGTATGAAATAGACATGAGCCGGCTGTACGTGCTGGATAGTTCGCAGGCTTCCACGGGCATGAGCCTCTATTCCCCGCAATCTGATGGGCATTACGAAGGCTTTGTCGGCGTGACCGGCTGGTACAACTGTTACCTGCAAGAGGGCGACGGCACCGTATGGGGAGCCGCACCGATAGACGGCAATCCGTTCACTCTGTCCTCCGCTGAAAACAAGTGGAATCTTTGGTTTCCGGCACCGGCCGGTTGCTATTATATGGTGGCTGATGTGAACGATGCCTATTGGACAGGGCTTTCCATGTCGGTTCTTTCCGTGGCAGGCGACATCACGGGCGAGTTGGTTTATGATCGACCCAACAACCGTTGGACACTCATCTTCCAGGCAGCCGCAGCCGGAGAGGCAACCATTCGGGTGTCCGGCACTGGCAGTTTGTACAACAGCACGACGGGCACAGACGATGCAGCCGCCATTGCCACTCCGGTAGGCTTTGTGCAAGAGGGGGATGCTTTGGCGTTGTCCGAACAAGCGGGCGACCTTGTTGTCAGCATTCCCGCTGCGGGCGAAAATACCTTGGTGATTGACCTGAGCGACCCGACGCACTGGACAGTCACCGTGCAGAGCGGCACGCAGGAAGAAGAAGAGGCCAGTCCGCTGGTATTCCTGCCTGGCATTGATGATGCCATCAACGAAGGCTTGAATTGGACGTTCGACAACTACCTCCGTCTATACGACCCGGACAACCACTCGTATGCAGGCGTGGCTAATGTCGGATCGCAGTGGGGTTACCAAGTGGCCATCGAACGAGATAACTGGAATGATTTCTACGCTCTGGGCGAGGGTGATGCATATGCCGGCACCCTGCTCTTCAAGAGTGCCACCAACCTGCCCGCTCCCGAACCGGGACTGTACTTCATGAATGTCTCGCTGGGCAACCTGACCTACAGCCTGACGCCCGTACAGACGGTCTATTACAGCGGCTTCAACGACAACTGGGACTTGACGTCCATGACTGCCACGGAAACACCGGGTGTCTATACGGCCACGATAGAACTGACGGGCGAAACACCGTGGGGCTTCCAAATCGTGCTGGACGAAGACTGGACCCTTACGTTTGGCGGCGGTGACGGCGTCCTGCTGTATCAAGGCGTGGACAGCGTGCCCAACATCCCGTGCAACGAAACCGCCGGCACTTACCTGCTGACGGTGGACCTCGTGCAGGCCACATACACGCTGACGGTCCAATGAAAAGTATAGCTACGAGCGACAAGCTACAAGTGGCCGCACACCAAGAACGAAAGTCACTATACCCATAGCTCGTAACTCGTAGCTCATCACTACCAAATCATCATTAATTCTGACTACCTAATATGAAACTGAAAGAACTATTATTGGCGGGCCTGCTGCTCCTCGGAGCGGTAGCCTGCAACGACGAGGACGAAACCCCCGTCTTTCCCGAAGCTCCCGTCTATGACATGAGCGGCTTTGCCAAGGGAGCCGATGTCAGCTGGCTGACGCAGATGGAGGCCGCAGGTATCCGTTTCTATACCGCCGATGGGCGCGATACCGAGTGCATGACCCTGCTGCGCGACTTAGGCTTCAATGCCATCCGCCTGCGTGTCTGGGTCAATCCCGAAGACGGCTGGTGCAACCGTGACGATGTGTTGGCCAAGGCCTGGCGTGCACATCAACTGGGTTACCGGTTGCTGATAGATTTCCATTACAGCGACACGTGGGCCGATCCTTCCGCCCAGTTCAAACCCGCCGCGTGGCAGGGACTGACACTGGACGAATTGCATGAAGCCATCACAGCCCATACGCAAGACGTATTGAACGCTCTGACAGCACAAGGCATCGAGCCGGAATGGGTGCAGGTGGGCAACGAAACCGGCCCTGGTATGTTGTGGGACACCGACCCGGCACTGAGCGGAGCCTCCTATGACGTACAATCCAACGGCGTCACCTATCCGGCCAACCCGGCCAACTTTGCCGCCTTCATCACCACCGGATGCCGCGCCGTGAAACAGGTCTGTCCCAATGCCAAGGTGGTGGTACACATACAGTCGGGTAATGACAACGCCCTGTTCCGTTGGGTATTCGATATGCTGGAAGAGAACGGTGCCGAATACGATGCCATCGGCATGTCGCTCTATCCTGAGGGCGACAACTGGCAAACGATGGTGGCCGACTGCGTGAGCAACATGCAGGACATGGCCTCTCGCTACGGTAAGGAGGTAATGGTCTGCGAAGTCGGCATGAACTGGGACGAAGCTGACACCTCGCTGGCCTGCCTGACGGAGTTGCTGGCCCGCTCGCGCGAACTGCCCTCCTGCCTGGGCGTGTTCTACTGGGAGCCGCAATGCTATGCCGGATGGAACGGCTACTTCAAAGGCGCCTTTGACGAAAGCGGACGACCCACAGTCGCCCTAGATGCCTTCAAGGACTAAGTCCTTTACCGGTAATAACGCCCGCCACGGAGTTTGTTCCTTTCTCTCCGTTGGCGGGCGTTATTGTGTTTACCGCAGAAAAGTCTTTTTCTTGCACGTTTATTCCGCCGGATTGCCGTATCTTTGCCCGCACAGAAACGGAATGATTTATGGAAAATCCAGTTTACGCCCCCGTCCTGCTCTTCGTCTACAACCGTCCGGCCCATACGCGCCGCCTGGTGGAGAGCCTGCTGCAGAATCCGGAATCTGCCGAAAGCCGTTTGTTCATCTACTCCGATGCCCCGCGCGACGAGGCAGCCCGTCCTGCCGTGGACGAGGTGCGCCGGTATGTCCGTTCGCTGAAGGGGTTCAAGCAGGTGAACGTCGTGGAACGCGCGGAGAACTGGGGACTGGCGCGCAACGTCATCGACGGCGTGACCACCCTCCTGCGCGACTTTGACCGTGTCATTGTTCTTGAGGACGACCTCATTCTCTCGCCTGCTTTCTTGCGCTTCATGAACGATGCCTTGGAGACCTACCGGGACGAACCGCGCGTGGGTCATATCCAGGCCTGCGACTTCACACAAGACCCCTCCTTGCCGGACACGTTCCTCATCAAGTGGACCGGCAGTTGGGGCTGGGCCACGTGGCGCCGGGCGTGGCAGCTGTTCAATCCCGACGGGCGCGCCCTCTTGCGCGAGTTGGAGGCGCGGGGGCTGACCCGTGTCTTCGACTTTGACGGCACCTACCGCTACACCCGCATGCTGCGCCGGCAGGTGGAGGGCAAGAACAATTCCTGGGCCATCCGTTGGAATGCCAGCCTTTTCCTGGCCGATGTGCTCTCGCTCAACGTAGGGCGTTCGCTGGTCCAGAACGCCGGTTTCGACGGCAGTGGCACTCATTGCGGTGGAGGCGGACTCTATGCCTCCGTCTTGAGGCAGGAGCCTTTGCCGGTTGTCCGGATTACTCCCGTCGAAGAGAACCGCGCCGCCCGCCGGGCATATGCCCGCTACTATCACCGCCATTTCGGCTTTTGGGCGAAGGCTTTCCGCCGGATAAAACGGACGTTGCGGGGCGATTTTGGAGCTTGAAAGGAAGGGATTCTGCGGGAAAAAGAGGGTGTGCCATTCATATTTTGACACAGCCTCATGGGGCAATGGGGAGATGTATTAGTCAGCTGTCTGTTTCCAAAAGTATATTTTTCAGGAAATCAGCGGAAACGTTTTCCATTTCGGATTTATCATAAATGTAAAGAAAGCGCAATTCGCCGTTTTCAATTTTGTAGCGGATGATGACTCTTGCGCCACCCCGTGTCCCCTTTCTTTTGGATGTAATGCCCAGGCGTATTTTGCGCATTTGCAGCGCGAGAGCAGTGCCTTGCAGGGGGTTATCCACCAGGCTCAAGAGTAACCTACCGAAGTCTTTTTCCAATGAGCGGTATTTTTTCTTCAGCCTCTTGAATTCGTGGAGGAATTCATGGGAGTATTTGATGTTTTTCACCATACTGCCATCACAGTTCATGGATGATATCGAGCGCTTCTTTTACGGACAGGGCGGGTGCTTCGTCACACTGTTTGTCGGCGCGTTTCAGTTTGCGGGCCAGGTTGTATGCCGCGATGGCTTTCTCATACTCGCGCCATTTCCGGGGGGACATTTTCACATGGATGTACCCATCTTTCTTTTCAATGGTGATGTTCTTGTTCATAAGGCAGATGTATTTGTTGTTTCTACAAATGTAGTGATTATGTTTGGGATATGCAAGTGATAACTGCACAAAAATCCGCTCCACTACCTTCCGGCAGGGAACGGATTCACAACAAAACAAACCTTTGCCCGCTACTATCACCGCCATTTCGGTTTTTGGGCGAAGGCTTTCCGCCGGATAAAACGGACGTTGCGGGGCGATTTTGGAGCTTGAAAGGAAGGGATTCTGCGGGAAAAAGTGTACTTTTGCCGAAAAAACGGGGAAGGTGTGTCATGATTGCACACCGTGTGCAACGCTGGTGCTCCTCCCTGCAAATTGTTGCCTTGTTATGAGAGTCTTGTTGATAAATACCTCCGAACGTATGGGAGGTGCGGCCATTGCCGCCAGCCGCCTGTTGGAAGCGTTGAAGAATCATGGCATCAAGGCCAAGATGCTGGTGCGTGACAAAGAAACGGACCAAATCACCGTCGTGCCCCTCCGCCAGAGTTGGTGGCTGGTGTGGAAGTTCGTGTGGGAGCGTGTGGTCATCTGGATGGCCAACCGCTTCAGCCGGAAAGACTTGTTTGCCGTGGACATCGCCAACACGGGGACGGACATCACCGCCCTGCCCGAGTTCCAGCAAGCCGATGTCATCCACCTGCATTGGATTAACCAAGGCATGCTGTCTATGCAGGGAGTGAGAAAAATCCTGGAGTCGGGCAAGCCCGTGGTCTGGACCATGCACGATTTGTGGCCTTGCACCGGCATCTGCCATTACACCCGGGGCTGCGACCATTACCGCACGGAGTGTCACAACTGCCCCTTCATTGACGGCGGACGGCGCGAACACGACCTTTCCTATCGGGTCTTCCATCAAAAGCAGGAGCTCTATGCCCGCCACCGCATCCACTTCGTCACCTGTAGCCGATGGCTGGGCGAACAGGCACGCAAAAGCAGCCTGCTGGCCGGACAGCCCGTCACTACCATCCCCAATCCCATCAACACCAACCTCTTCCGCCCGCACGACAAGGCATCGGCGCGCGAGCGTTGCCGCCTGCCGCTGGACAAAAGGCTGATGCTGTTCGGCTCGGTGAAGATTACGGACAAGCGCAAGGGCATCGACTACCTGGTGGAGTCGTGCCGCCTCCTGGCTGCGCAGCATCCCGAACTGAAGGAGCGCCTGGGCGTGGTGACCTTCGGCAAGTATTCCCAACAGCTGAAGGACATGCTGCCTTTCCGTGTCTATCCCCTGGACTTCGTGCGCGACGACCATCGCCTGGTGGACATCTACAACGCCGTGGACATCTTCGTCACTCCTTCGCTGGAGGACAACCTGCCCAACACCATCATGGAGGCCATGGCTTGCGGCACTCCCTGCGTGGGTTTCAACGTGGGCGGCATCCCTGAGATGATAGACCACCTGCACAACGGCTACGTGGCTACCTACAAATCTGCCGAGGACTTTGCCAACGGCATCTACTGGACCCTGACCGATCCGGACTATCCAAACCTGGCCGAGCAGGCGTGCCGCAAGGCCGTCACCCATTACTCGGAGGACACCGTGGCCCGTCGCTTCATTGATTTGTATAATAAACTTTGATAAGTAGATGTTCGTATTTAGTTTATATAATAGGAGTTAAGAAGTTAAGGAGTTATCACTCCGCTTCGCTCCGTTAGGAGTTAAGCCGATAGTAAGTCAATGAGCCGTATACACAGAAGGTATTGGCTTAACTCC
>DWZE01000019.1 GCA_019118325.1 Candidatus Bacteroides intestinavium | reverse complement strand
ACATCAACACCGCCACGAACAAGGACATCGGCCCTGTGCTGACCGAATACAAACGGTTCAAGACGGACTTCTTCAGTTTTTATTTTCTTCGGAAGGCAAACGGTTTCCTGTTGCTGAACTTCCGCAAGATAGAGCTGCACGACGGCATGGTGCTGCTCCTCTCGCCCCACCAGCAACAGGAGTGGCACGTGGACGAGGCGGCATTGGACTATACGTTCCTCATTTTCCGTGAGGACTTCATGCGCACATTCATTGCCGACAAGTTCTTTGTCTATCGCTTGCTCTACTATTACCAGACCGATACGCCGCCCTACCTGTATGCCTCGCCCGAAGAACTGGCGGAATACATGCGCCTGCTCGGCAAAATCAAGCAGGAATTGCTGCACCCCGTGGCGGACACGTACAACCTCATTGTGTCCGTACTCTATTACTTGTTACTGATTATCAACCGTGCGTATGCCGCTGCATACCGGTTGCCCGTAGAAATCGCGAAGAACAATTATGCCTTCCAATACAAAGATTTGCTGGAACAGAACATTCGCACCATGCAGCGGGTGCAGGAGTATGCCGACAAGCTTCGCATCAGCCGCATCACGCTGAATACTTCGGTCATGGCGCAGTTTGGCGTATCAGCCACCCATCTGCTGAAACAACGCCTGCTGGAAGAACTGAAGAACGAACTGCTCTTCTCCAACCGCACCGTCAGCGAACTGGCGGATGATTTCCATTTTTCCGACCCCAGCCACTTAATGCGCTTCTTCAAACAGCAGACAGGGAAGACGTTCACGCAGTATTTGCAGGATTACCGGAACGGGATATATGAATAGACAAACCCTAGCTATCGTGGCATCGCGTGCATATTCTATATCTTATAGTCAAAAAATAGAGGTTCGGCGAGTAGAGGGGGCAGAACTATCTACCTGATTTTCGTCCCGTCCACCCATTCCTTGAGCTTCTTGTTGTGATAAGTCGGAAAAGATGTAGATGATGGAGATTTTGCCTTGCCAAGGCCTCCTAATAGATTTCTTTTATGGATTCGATATTGACGCTTTCGCAGTCGGCTATCATGTCCGTCACGTCATGTGCGTTAAGCAGCCTGTTGATGTTCACCCTGTCACGGCCACTAACGGAAAGAATTATTCGCATTCCGCTTAGTTTTGACCATAAAAGGTGTATTTATCCAAATACATACTGATATTCAATAAGATAAAATTACCACTCCAAATTCAGGAAGCTCCCAAAATAATAGCGACTGCAACTATTAGCTTCATAGTGACAGTCGCTATTGTTATATATAAAGGTTAATACCTATAGTTTACTGAATGCTTACCAAGATGGTTCTTTACTTCTTCAGCATCGTGTCCGGCGGACATACGCCCCAGCTTTCAGCAGCCATGCGCTTGTAGCTGGCGTAACGCCACTTGGCATTGTCCTCGGCAGCCTGGAAGAGTTCTTCGGCTTCCTGCGGATATTGCTTCATGACACTGGCGTAGCGCACTTCACCCTTCAGGAAGTCCTTGAAGCCTTCCCATTCTGGCTCCTTGCTATCCAAGGTGAAGGGGTTCTTGCCTTCGGCTTCCAGGGCGGGGTTGTAACGCCACAAGTGCCAGTAGCCGCACTTCACAGCCTTCTCTTCCTCGGCCTGGCTCTTGCCCATGCCTGCCTTCAGGCCGTGGTTGATACACGGAGCGTAGGCGATGATGAGCGACGGGCCGGGATAAGCTTCGGCTTCGCGCAGGGCCTTCAGCGTCTGGGCCTGGTCGGCACCCATGGCGATTTGTGCCACGTATACATAGCCGTAGGTCGTAGCCATCAGGCCGAGGTCTTTCTTGCGGACGCGCTTGCCGCTGGCAGCAAACTTGGCGATGGCGCCAATCGGAGTAGCCTTGGAAGACTGGCCACCCGTGTTGGAGTAAACTTCCGTGTCGAGCACGAGGATATTGACATCCTTGCCGCTGGCAATTACGTGGTCGAGACCGCCGTAACCGATGTCGTAGGAAGCACCGTCACCACCGATGATCCACTGGCTGCGCTTTACGATGTATTGCTTCAGGTCGTAGAGGCCGGCGCAGATGGGGCACTGATCCTTGGCTGCTTCCAGCATGGGCACGATGCGCTCGTAGATGTCCTTCGTCTTGTCGGCATCCAGGGCGTTGTCCAGCCATTCCTGGAAGATGGCCTTGTAGTCGGCAGGAGTAGCTTCACTGGCGATGCCTTCTTGCATCAGCTTGGCGATGCGCTCGCGCAACTTCTCGTTGGCCAGTTCCATGCCCAGGCCGAACTCGCAGAAGTCCTCGAACAGGGAGTTGGCCCATGCAGGACCGTGGCCCTTCTCGTTCTTCGTGTAAGGCGTGGAAGGTACAGAACCGGAGTAGATGGAGGAGCAGCCCGTTGCGTTGGCCACCATCTCGCGGTCGCCGAACAGTTGGCTGATGAGCTTCACATACGGAGTCTCGCCGCAACCGGAGCATGCGCCGGAGAACTCGAACAACGGCGTAGCGAACTGGCTGTTCTTCACGTTGGCCTTGATGTCTACCAGGTGTTGTTTGCTCTTCACGTTGTTCACGCAATATTCCCAGTTGGCAGCTTCGGCCATCTGACCTTCGAGGTGAACCATCTGCAGGGCTTTGCCACCCTTCTTCGGGTTGCCCGGACATACGTCCACGCAGTTGCCGCAACCCAGGCAGTCCAATACGTCTACCTGCATGCGGAATGTCATGCCGTCGAATGCCTTGCCCACAGCCTTCAGCATCGGGAAGTTGGCACCCTTCTGCTCCTCTGCATCGAGTACGAACGGACGGATGGAAGCGTGCGGACAAACATAGGCACACTTGTTACATTGGATACAGTTCTCGGGATTCCATACGGGAACAAAGGCGGCTACACCACGCTTCTCGTACTTGGCGGTGCCGGGCATCCATGTACCGTCCTCAATACCCTTGAAGGCAGATACGGGCAGCAGGTCGCCGTCCTGGGCGTTGATGGGACGAACTACTTCGTTGATGAAAGCCGGATCGTTGTTCTCGGCCTTGGCATCATCGGGCAGGTTGGCCCATGCGGGGTCTACGGTCAGTTGCTTGTATTCACCGCCGCGGTCAACGGCAGCATAGTTCTTGTTCACCACGTCTTCGCCCTTCTTGCCATAGGACTTCACGATGAACTTCTTCATCTGCTCGACGGCCAGGTCAACGGGGATAACCTCGGTGATGCGGAAGAAGGCCGACTGAAGGATGGTATTGGTGCGGTTGCCCAAGCCAATCTCCTGTGCAATTTGTGTGGCGTTGATGTAGTAAACGGTGATGTTGTTCTGTGCGAAGTAGCGTTTTACTCGGTTCGGCAAGTTCTTGGCCAGTTCCTCGCCATCCCAAATGGTGTTCAGCAGGAACGTACCGTTCTTGCGCAAGCCGCGAGTCACGTCGTACATGTGCAGGTAAGCCTGAACGTGGCAAGCCACGAAGTTAGGCGTGTTCACCAAGTAAGTGGAGCGGATAGGCGTATCGCCGAAACGCAAGTGTGAGCAAGTGAAGCCGCCGGACTTCTTGGAGTCATACGAGAAGTAAGCCTGACAGTGCTTGTCGGTGTTGTCGCCGATGATCTTCACGGAGTTCTTGTTGGCACCTACCGTACCGTCAGCGCCCAAGCCGTAGAACTTGGCTTCGAACATGCCTTCGCCACCCATGGCGATTTCCTCTTCCTGGGGCAGGGAAGTGAACGTCACATCGTCCACGATGCCGATGGTGAAGTGGTTCTTCGGCGTGTTCAGTTTCAGGTTGTCATATACAGCCAGGATTTGTGCCGGCGTAGTGTCCTTTGAACCCAAACCGTAGCGTCCGCCTACGATGAGCGGGGCATCTTCCTGTCCGTAGAAGCAGTCCTTGACGTCCATGTACAGCGGTTCTCCGTTGGAACCCGGCTCTTTCGTGCGGTCCAGCACAGCGATGCGCTTGGCTGTCTTGGGCACAGCGGCCAGGAAGTGCTTGGCAGAGAACGGACGATAGAGGTGAACAGCTACGAGGCCCACTTTCTCGCCTTTGGCCGTCAGGTAGTCGATAACTTCGCGGATGGCTTCCGTCACGGAGCCCATGGCGATGATGACGCGCTCAGCATCGGGAGCACCGTAGTAGTTGAACAAACCATATTCGCGACCCGTGATTTCGCTGATCTTCTTCATGTAGTCCTCTACGATGGCAGGTACTTCCTCATAGAACGGATTGCAAGCCTCGCGGTGCTGGAAGAAGTGGTCGGGGTTCTCGGCCATACCACGCATAACAGGATTCATGGGGTTCATGGCGCGGTTGCGGAATTCGGCCAAAGCCTCTTGGTCGATAAGCGGAGCCAAGTCTTCATTGTCCAGTTTCTCAATTTTCTGGATTTCGTGAGAGGTGCGGAAGCCGTCGAAGAAGTTGATGAACGGCACGCGTGCCTTCAGCGTAGAGAGGTGTGCCACACCGGCCAGGTCCATAACCTCCTGTACAGAGCCTTCGCACAGCATGGCGAAGCCCGTCTGGCGGCAGGACATCACGTCTTGGTGGTCGCCGAAGATACACAGGGCATGGCTGGCCAATGTACGGGCGGATACGTGGAACACGCAAGGCAGGTTTTCACCGGCAATCTTGTACATGTTCGGGATCATCAGCAACAAACCTTGGGAGGCCGTGTAGGTGGTGGTCAGCGCACCGGCTTGCAGGGAACCGTGAACGGCACCGGCAGCACCGGCTTCAGATTGCATTTCCTGTACCAGGACTGTCTCGCCGAAGATGTTCTTGCGGCCTGCGGCAGCCCATTCGTCCACGTGCTCAGCCATCGTGGACGACGGAGTGATGGGGTAGATTGCTGCAACTTCTGAGAACATATACGAGATATGTGCCGCAGCTTCGTTGCCATCACAGGTGATGAATTTTTTCTGTTTAGTCATAACTAAATGAATTATAAAGGTGATGAAACTCGTTTCAAATGTTCGTTATATATTAACCAGGTTCAGTACAGGAAACCAAACATCCATAGTGGTATTTGATTGTCCCGTCCTATTTCCTGTTGATGCACTACATAAGTGATGCCGGGATTGTTTCGAAACTTGGGGCTTTCGGTACATATCTTGAACGGCATTTCTCCGTCTACCAGGAATGACATGTTCTTGTTGCCTTTGCTTATCTTGTGGTCTTTCCACAAGGTATTGACAAAGAACGTGTCCAGGATGTCCTGCTTTTCCACCTTGATAGGATAGATGGAATACATCAGGTTGGGGTTGTGCATCATGATCATGGCCGGTTTTTTCGGAAATTCCTCTCCGTTGGGGTAGACCATATTGATAAGACGCGCGTCGGCCAGGTACTTGATATAATTCATTACCGTGGCGCGCGAAGTCTGTATGTCATTAGCCAACTGGCTTACATTGGGCACCTTGGGCCCGTCTACAGCCAGGAGGTAGAGCAGTTTCTTTATTTTGGAGAGATACTTCAGTTCGATTTGCTTGATGAGCAGGATGTCTACCTCTACCATCATGTTCATTGTCTTAAGCAGATTTTCCGAGAAGTTCCGTTTTTCCAGAAAGAAAGGATAGAAGCCGTGGTGCAGGTAGTCCTGGAAATGATCCAGCGGACGGACTTTGGCCAGGATACCCCGTGCTATTTGTTCGTGGTTCGACAGGATGTCTTCCAGTGAATAGGCATGCAGTTTCATGCCTGTCTGTAGATTGAGATACTCGCGGAATGAGAATCCCCGCAAGTTGTAACTTTTCACGATGTCGCACAATTCGGGATTCTCCTCTTTGAGCCGCATGACGGACGAACCGGTGAAAACGATTTTCAAATCGGGAAATTTGTCATAGCAACGACGCAGTTCATGGCTCCACTCCGGGTGCTTGAATACTTGGTCAATGAGCAATACCTTGCCTCCTCTTTGCTGGAACTCGGCGGCAAACTCTACAATGCTGTGGTTGGAGAAGAAGAAGTTGTTCATATTGATGAAGAGGCAGGAACGGTCCGTACCAAACTTCTCCTTGGCGTATTGCAGCAGGAAAGTTGTCTTGCCTACACCGCGGGTTCCCTTGATGCCGATAAGCCGGTCGTTCCAATCGATCTCGTCCATAAGGTCGCGGCGAACGGGAGCATTGGTATGCTCTACAAGGTAGGCGTGTGTCCGATAGAATGATTCCATACTGTAATATCCTTTATCAGGGGGCAAAGATAGGCCTTTTTTATCTAATTGCAAAGTTGGGTTAGCAAAAATAGGACAACCGCATCAAAATTCCAATAGTTTTTTCAGGTGCTTAGGGATATTCAGTTAATGTCCCGCAGACAGAGATATCCCTGTCCGAACACGAAGATATCCCCGCTCAAACACAGCGATATCCCCGCCCGAGCACGGAGATATCCCCGTCCGGGTCAAAACATACCACTTTTTACTGCATAGACCTTCCTAAAATTTAAGGGGGGGAATTCATGGATTGTTCCATAGATTTTCCCTACATTTGCCCCACGAAAAGGGAATTTGTCAGACCTCCTATGAAACAAAAAGTCGCACAATACATTGCCGAGAAGCATCTCCTGTCTGCCCACGACAAGGTCTTGGTGGCCTTGAGCGGAGGTGCCGATTCTGTGGCCCTGCTGTGCCTGCTGCAGTCGTTGGGATACCGGTGTGAAGCTGCTCACTGCAATTTCCACCTCCGGGGCGAAGAGTCCGATCGGGATGAAGCTTTTGTACGGCAATTCTGCGAAGAACGTCAGACAACCCTGCACGTCACCCATTTCGACACGGCTGCCGAAGCGGCCCAAAGACATGTCTCCATAGAGATGACGGCCCGCGAACTACGCTACAACTGGTTTGAGTCTGTGCGCCAAGCCTGCGGGGCACAAGCCATTGCCGTGGCCCACCATAGGGATGACAGTGCTGAGACCTTTCTGCTCAATCTCCTGCGCGGCACAGGCATCAACGGCCTGCAAGGCATCCGGCCACGCAATGGTTTCATTATCCGTCCGCTCCTATGCCTGGATCGTCAGGAAATCGTAGACTACCTGACAGACATCGGACAGTCTTTTGTCACCGACAGCACCAATCTGGAAGACGAATACCTGCGAAACAAAATTCGCCTGCATCTACTACCCTTGATGCAACAGATTTCACCGGCAGCCAAAGAAAACATTCTAAAAACAGCTGCTCACCTGGCCGATGCAGCCCTACTCTATCATCAAGCCATCGACGAAGGCCGCACACGGGTCTTGCGCGAAAAGGGAAAAGCACTGGATATTGCCGCCTTGCTGCAAGAACCCTCACCGGCTACTTTGTTGTTTGAAATCCTGTACCCTCTGGGATTCAACCAAAGCCAGACAAAAGACATTTACCAGGCCCTGCGGGGACAATCCGGCAAATACTTCAAGGCCGGGCAATGGCGTGTGGTAAAGGACCGGGACCGGTTATTGATAGAGCCGGACACAGAAAACACACCGCCAATACTGGATTTGCAGACATGCACGTACACCCCGGACTTCATCATCCCACGAGACCGGACAACAGCCTGCTTTGATGCAGACAAACTTTCGCAGCCCCTTTCATTACGGCCTTGGAAGGCGGGAGACACATTCGTCCCTTTCGGCATGAAAGGGAAAAAGAAGGTAAGCGATTATCTGACGGACCACAAGTTTTCCTTATTGCAAAAAGAGCGGCAGTGGGTCTTGTGTTGCGGCAGCGACATTGCCTGGCTGGTAGGCGAACGGAGCGACAACCGATTCCGCGTGGACGAAAACACACGGAAAATTACGATAATCCGGATAAAGCCTCCGACAGAATAAATCCAAATAATCATTGCCCCATAGAAGATATTCAAAAGAAATTGCTTATCTTTGCGCCGTTGAAATCAATGACAATACTCTTGCTGCGACAAGGATTGCCCTCCGATTTACAACTCAACTTTCATTTATCCCAAAATCATAATCAAAAAATAGGCAAAGCTCCCCGGGTCATGACAGATGACTATATGCGGACTTACCTGTCCGAGATGAAATATTAAACCTTTCACACATATTATAATATGTACAACATCATTCAACTAAACGACAAAAGTTTGCCGGAGTTGCAGGCTATTGCGCAAGAACTTGGCATCAAAAAGACTGATTCGATGAAAAAAGAAGAACTAGTTTATAAAATACTTGATGAACAAGCCATTGCCGGAGCAACCAAAAAAGTAGCTGCCGAAAAACTGAAAGAAGAACGTAAGGTGGAGAAACAAAAACGCACACGCACCACCAAAAAGAATACGGACAACAACGCGGCTGCGACAACGGCCAATGACGAATCCGTCAAGGCTGATGCCGCCCCCAACGAGAATATTTCCAAGGAACAAACTAAAATGGAAACCAATAATAATGTAGAGGCAACCGCTGAAACGCCTGCCACTCCCAAACGCAAACCCGGACGTCCGCGCAAAGTAAAACCGGAAAAAACCGTTGAAACGCCGGAAGCTGCTACAAACACACCGGCAGACAACCTGAACGTCGAAACGACTGCTTCGGACAATCAACCCGTAAACAAGGAAAAGGTCCAGGATATTCTCCTCCCCTTTGCTGAAGACACGGACGACTTCGTCCCCATCGAAGACCTGCCGACCGAGAACGTGGAACTCCCCAGCGAACTGATTGGCAAATTCGAGGCCACCAAAAACAATACACCCAACTTGCCGGCCGAAACGCCCAAAGAAGCACGCCCCCGCATCGCACGTCCTCACGACAATGCCAACAACCGTCCCAACAACAACGGATACAACCAGCAACGCCAGCAACGTCAAAACCAGCCATCTGCCGAAACGGCTCCCGAACGCAAGCCTGCAGAAACGGAAAAGGCTTACGACTTTGATGATATCCTGGCCGGGACCGGCGTATTGGAAATCATGCAGGATGGTTATGGATTCCTCCGCTCGTCTGATTATAACTATCTCTCCTCGCCGGACGACATCTATGTGTCGCAATCGCAAATCAAACTCTTCGGCCTGAAGACAGGCGATGTGGTAGACGGCATCATCCGCCCGCCCAAGGAAGGCGAAAAGTATTTCCCGCTGGTGAAGGTGTCGAAAATCAACGGACGCGACCCGGCTTTCATCCGCGACCGTGTCCCCTTCGAACATCTCACTCCCCTCTTCCCCGACGAGAAATTCAAGCTTTGCAAAGGAGGCTACAGTGACTCATTGTCCGCACGCGTAGTCGACCTCTTCGCCCCCATCGGCAAGGGACAGCGCGCCCTCATCGTGGCACAGCCCAAGACGGGTAAGACCATCCTGATGAAAGACATCGCCAACGCCATTGCCGCCAACCACCCGGAAGTGTATATGATCATGCTGCTCATCGACGAGCGCCCGGAAGAAGTGACCGACATGGCCCGCACGGTCAATGCCGAAGTCATCGCTTCGACCTTTGACGAACCAGCCGAACGCCATGTGAAGATTGCGGGCATCGTTCTGGAGAAAGCCAAGCGTCTGGTGGAATGCGGACACGACGTTGTCATCTTCCTCGACTCCATCACTCGACTGGCACGTGCCTACAACACCGTATCGCCCGCATCGGGCAAAGTGCTGTCCGGCGGCGTGGACGCCAACGCCCTGCACAAGCCCAAACGCTTCTTCGGCGCAGCACGCAACATCGAAGGCGGAGGCTCGCTCACCATTCTGGCCACGGCGCTGATTGACACCGGCTCGAAGATGGACGAGGTTATCTTCGAAGAGTTCAAGGGCACAGGCAACATGGAATTGCAGCTCGACCGCAACCTCTCGAACAAGCGCATCTTCCCCGCCGTCAACATCACCGCCTCCAGTACCCGCCGCGACGACCTGCTCCAAGACAAGCAGACACTGGACCGCATGTGGATTCTGCGCAAGTATCTGGCCGACATGACGCCCGTAGAGGCCATGGACTTCGTGAAGGACAAACTGGAAAAGACCAAGGACAACGACGAGTTCCTGATGAGCATGAACGGCTAAAGAAAAGATTCTTCATTCTTAATTCTTCATTAAAAAACTATGTTTGACAACCTGAGTGAACGCCTCGAACGGTCGTTCAAGATATTGAAAGGTGAAGGCAGAATCACCGAAATCAACGTAGCGGAAACGCTGAAGGACGTGCGCAAGGCCCTGTTGGACGCGGACGTCAACTACAAAGTGGCCAAGACATTCACCGACACCGTGAAGGAAAAAGCCCTGGGCCAGAACGTGCTGACAGCCGTGAAACCCAGCCAGCTGATGGTGAAGATCGTGCACGACGAACTGGCCACCCTGATGGGAGGCGAAACCGCCGAACTGAACCTGACGGGACGCCCCGCCATCATCCTCATGTCCGGACTGCAAGGTTCCGGTAAAACCACATTCAGCGGCAAACTGGCCCGCATGCTCAAGTCGAAGAAGAACCGCCGGCCGCTCCTGGTGGCCTGCGACGTCTACCGCCCCGCCGCCATCGAACAGCTGCGCGTACTTTCCGAGCAAATCGGCGTACCCATGTACAGCGAACTCGACTCGAAAGACCCCGTCGCCATCGCCAAGAATGCCATCCAGGAAGCCAAAGCCAAAGGACTTGACACTGTCATCGTCGATACAGCCGGACGTCTGGCCGTGGACGAGGAAATGATGCAGGAGATTGCCGCCATCAAGCAAGCCATCAATCCGGACGAAATCCTCTTTGTGGTCGACTCCATGACTGGACAGGACGCCGTGAACACCGCCAAGGAATTCAACGACCGCCTGGACTTCACGGGCGTCGTGCTGACCAAGCTGGACGGCGACACCCGCGGCGGTGCGGCCCTCTCCATCCGCTCGGTGGTGACCAAACCCATCAAGTTCATCGGTACGGGCGAGAAGCTGGATGCCATCGACCAGTTCCACCCCTCACGCATGGCGGACCGCATCTTGGGCATGGGCGACATCGTATCGCTGGTGGAGCGCGCCCAGGAGCAGTATGACGAAGAAGAAGCCAAGCGGCTGCAACGCAAAATCCAAAAGAACCAGTTCGACTTCAACGATTTCCTGAACCAAATCCAGCAAATCAAGAAGATGGGCAACCTGAAAGAACTGGCCAGCATGATTCCCGGCGTAGGCAAAGCCATCAAGGACATAGACATCGACGACAACGCCTTCAAAAGCATCGAGGCCATCATCTACTCCATGACCCCGGAGGAACGCACCAATCCCGGCATCCTCAACGGCTCGCGCCGCCAGCGCATCGCCAAAGGCAGCGGCACCAACCTGCAGGAAGTGAACCGCCTGCTGAAGCAGTTCGACCAGACGCGCAAGATGATGAAGATGGTGACCGGCAGCAAGATGGGCAAGATGAGCCAGATGATGATGCCCAAGATGAAGCGCTGACCAATCATGGACATTGGCAACGCCAACCATGGACATTGGCAAAACCTGCTATAATAAACACAATAAACTTATCTACTAAAAAAGACATACTATGACACTGATTGACGGAAAAGCCATCTCTGCGCAAATCAAACAGGAGATAGCAGAAGAAGTGGCCCAAATCGTGGCCAACGGAGGCAAACGCCCCCATCTGGCCGCCATCCTCGTAGGACATGACGGGGGCAGCGAAACCTACGTGGCCAACAAAGTAAAAGCGTGCGAAGTGTGCGGCTTCAAGTCGACCCTCATCCGTTACGAAGACAACGTGACCGAAGACGAACTGCTGGCCAAAGTGCGCGAGCTCAACGCCGATGACGACGTGGACGGATTCATCGTCCAGCTCCCCCTGCCGCGACACATCTCCGAGCAGAAAGTCATCGAAACCATCGACTACCGCAAGGACGTGGACGGCTTTCATCCGATTAACGTGGGCCGTATGTCCATCGGCCTGCCCTGCTACATCTCGGCCACGCCCAACGGCATCCTCGAACTGCTGCGCCGCTATAACATCGAGACACAGGGCAAAAAGTGCGTCATCCTGGGCCGCAGCAACATCGTGGGCAAACCCATGGCCATGCTGATGATGCAGAAAGCCTATCCGGGCGATGCCACTGTCACCGTATGCCACAGCCGTAGCCGCGACCTGGTGAAGGAATGCCAGGAGGCAGACATCATCATCGCCGCCATGGGTCAGCCAAACTTCGTGAAGGCCGACATGGTGAAAGAAGGCGCCGTTATCATTGACGTCGGCACTACCCGCGTGCCCGACGCCACCAAGAAATCCGGTTTCAAGCTGACGGGCGACGTCAAGTTCGACGAAGTAGCCCCCAAGTGCTCTTACATCACCCCCGTGCCCGGCGGCGTAGGTCCGATGACCATCGTCTCGCTGATGAAGAACACGCTGCTGGCCGGCAAAAAGGCCATTTATCAATAAGATAGGGGAAAAATGGAGGTGCAACCCGAGCGATGCATCTCCATTTCTTTTAAACCCACATCTAAAAAAAACATAGATTTGCGCAAAAAAAGTCCCAAAACCTTTGCCAATTCAAATATAAGCCCTATCTTTGCACCGCATTTGAGAAATGCACTAACATGGTGGCTGTAGTTCAGTTGGTTAGAGCGTCAGATTGTGGTTCTGAATGTCGTGGGTTCGAGTCCCATCTGCCACCCGCAAGAAAAGAGGAAAATCGGCAACGGTTTTCCTCTTTTTTGTTGTATGACAACATCTTAGGTAATACATGGGGTCAGTAGGGGTCAGTAGATTTTTAGTGGGGATATTTCAGATTAAAGATTAAAGATTAAAATTACTTGGATTAACATCTTTCGCTCTCATCTTACTATCTCCTATTAAATTAAAAGTCCATGATTATAATAAGTTTATCGCTGCCAGTTCCTCTGTCAACGGATTAATACTTTTCCTGATTTCTTATATTGCACATTCATGCTCCAGCTCATTAGCAATGGCCTTGTTGATGAAATCATTGATAGTCATGCCTGTGCTTGCGGCAAATGCAGCCACACGAGCATGAAGCTCGGAAGGCATACGCAAATTGAGCTTTCCGCTGAACGGTTTCACCGGTTCGACTCCATCGGATTTGCACCCCTCAAGATAGCTATCAACACCATCTTCAAAATCCTTTCGAAGTTCGCCTATGGTGGTTCCTTCATAAAGAATCAAGGCTTTGTTGCCCATTCCCTGCACTTTACCGCAAAGGCAATTATCCTCCTTGCTGTATTCCACTGAACCCTTGTAACCTTTGTATTCCAAATAATCCATAATCCTTTATATTAAACCGTTATTCTTCAAATGTTGGTAAATCGCTTTCATCATCCACGCTTTCATTATGCTTCCTGGATGAGGGCGATGTATATCTATGTATTGCCCCGTTTCTTCATTCTTGAAACGGATACGGGAACCGGAAGTAGCACCTTTGTTGTGCTTGACATAACCGAAGTAGCCCAACAAAGAAAGGGCTTCTTCAAAAGTGAAATCCTTGGGTTGTTTTTTAAACCGTTCTATTAGCTTTTCTTTTGAACCCATTGCATTTTGATTTGTGGACAAAGGTACTAAATATAGTACTAAAACAAAGAATTTTGCAGAAAAAGTTGCATTGGTGAGTTTAATCTGCGCTTCTTCTGACTGTTCGGGCTTGCAATCGAGCACAGGCTCCGTTCCCACGGTGACTTTGATTTTGGGATACTTCTCCTCATCGGTGATAATCTCATGCTTGTTGGGATTCCAGTCGTTGTGGAGTTTCACTGCATCGGGAAGGTCGGTCTTGCGAGCCTTCTTCAAGTAGCATATCTTTTGGTCTGTATCTTGCAGGGCAAGAACTTCTGCTAATGTTCTCATTTTATTGGCAATTTAATTTGTCCTTTCTTGACTTTATTCACGAACTGTTGCAATCTGCTTGCTGTATTAGCCAAATGCTCAACCATTTGCGGCTGTTTGGCTTTAAATTCGGAGATGCCATAACAAAACGGTATCTTGGACTAAGGCAGGAAGAACTATTGAATAACTTACGACTGCCATAGCTTCTAATCTTTTTCAGTAGGTAGAAAATCAATAACTTTGCATTCTTATAGGCCGAGATTGATTTTCTACCTACCTGATTAGTAAATAATGAGCAAAGTTCTTGCAACACTAAATGCTTTTGAGTAAATTTGTGGCAATTTCAGTGGACTAATGCGTTAGGAAACTGAAAGGACATATAAAACGAAAGGGCGTTTAGCTAAATTATCCCTTGTTGGAATCTGGACAATTCTACCGTATGGATAATAGGCAGGAACGCCCACATTAAGATTATATACCTACCTCACAGGTGGCTTATATAATTTCTTGGTGTGGGCTTTGCTTTATTACATACGGTGGGCAGTCCAGAACTCTTAGCAATAAGAGAGCCTCAACAAGATAATAAGCCAAAGTACCCACACCTTTTCTTTATATGGGCAGAATCAAAAAAAGTAAAATAGCTTCTTCCGGGTATTGAGTGGCACAATGAATTTTATTATGGCTATTAATACAGTTAAATTGAATGTTCCATTCACACAAAAAGAAAAGTATGTTATCGCTGCCAATCTCACATGTTTAGTTGCCGACACTCCTAAAGGAAATCAGTTTATATGTGATGCTTTCCAAGAACTAAACATAGACCATTACGAGATGAGAAGAATAATTCCTGAAATAGTCGAAACGGAAGGACAGGATGGCTTTTTCAGAATTATAAGTACCATGAGTAGTAATAAGAAAAAAGTAGCACAACAGTATTTTGGTAAGGCTCTTATAGATGGAGATGGGAAGGACAAACCTGATGCTATTTTGATATTTCAAACACTAGTTGAGCGATGTGGATTGAGAGATGCCACAGTAGAAGTTCCTATAAGAAATATAAATGTAAGACTTGACAGTTCTGTAAAGTCAATTTCACGTGCCGCAGCTTGTCATTTATCATCTGTAATAGCCAACGGAATAATGCTGGCTCAAAACAATGACGTAGTCATATATAAAGACCGTATAGATTTTGGTAGATGTTCCAATCCTGAAATTCAAGGAATGTCAGGCAATATTGCTCCCAATTTCTATATGGAATATGGAAATGTCATTTATCGTTTTGGTTCAAACCTTAAATGCGGATGGCTTAGCAAACAAATTGACTATGTTGGCACAATGGCACCAACTTCTCCTGATAATCCCGAAATATTCAACCTTATTTATCCTCGTTTCGCATGATAAAAATAGAAAAAACATACGGGGTAAGAGGTGTGTCTGATTACCTCACTCTTGTTCGCTTGCAAGAATTGATTTCTTTGGCAAAGCAACAATATGGATTGGTAGGCAAAGCTGTCATTGATGCAGAAAAGATTACCTTTTACAAATTTGGCTTAAAGTTAGGAATCTGCCGCTTTGCAACAAATGGTCTGGTTGGTGCAGGACATGGATATGCGCTTTTCTCCCACATCTCGTCGATGTGCAGGTTCTCGATGCCGTAGTGTTCATAGTAGTCGTCGTGGATCATCAT